>DATJJM010000118.1:0-40581 GCA_035492535.1 Acetobacteraceae bacterium
GGAAGGCCCAGGAGCGTCTCGGCGCGAGGGACGGGGCTGCCGGGGATGCGGGCATGCAGCCCCATGGCGAGCGTCAGCGCCTGCTCCAGTGCGGCGGGGTCGGGGACAAGGCGGGGTTCGTTCTCGCGCTTGATCGACAGGTTGGCGGTGACGTTGCCTCGCTTCAGGGCCTTGCCGGTGGCTTCGCGCAGGGGGGGTTCCAGGGCGTCCCAGCCGGAGGGCAGGCGGAATCGGAGGTCCAGGCCCCGGCCGTTGACGCTGCGCAGTTCCCAGACCCAGGCGAGGCCGCCGTCACTGCCCTCGGCGCGGGCGAAGCCTGTCATCGAGGCGAGAGGGGTGCTCATGGGGACGATGTTATATCCTCGGTTCATGGATGTTCGCACAGCCCTGATCACGGGCGCCTCGTCCGGGATTGGCGCGGCGCTGGCTGAGGCGCTGGCGCAACCGGGGGTGACGCTGCATTTGTCGGGACGTGATGGGGCGCGGCTGGAGGCGGTGGCCGGCGCGTGCCGTGGGCGTGGGGCTGTGGCGCAGGTGGCGGTGCTGGATGTGCGTGATGCCGATGCGATGGCGGCGTGGATCCGTGGTGCAGGGCGGCTCGATCTGGTGGTGGCCAATGCCGGCATTTCCGGACGCTCGCGTGAGGGGGGGCCGGAGGATGCGGCGAAGACGCGGGCGATCTTCGCCATCAACCTGGACGGGGTGCTGAATACCGTGCTGCCGACGCTGGAAGCGATGGCGGCGCAGACGCCGGGGGCGGACGGGGTGCGGGGGCGTATCGTCGCTGTCGCGTCGCTGGCCGCGTTCATGGCGGCGCCGGACTCGGCGGCCTACTGCGCGTCCAAGGCGGCGGTGCACGGATGGATGATCGCGCGGTCGCCGGAGGCCCGGGCGCGGGGGATGCTGCTGACCAGCGCCTGTCCCGGGTTCATACGGACGCCGATGACGGCCGGATATCGCTTCCCGATGCCGGGATTGATGGATGCCGGGCGGGCGGCGCGCATCATCCTGCGCGGCGTGGCGAGGGGGCGCCTGACTGTGGTGTTCCCGTGGTGGATGGGGCTGGCAGCGCGGTTGGCAGGGATGCTGCCGCCGCGGCTGATGGCGGCGGTGGTGATGCGGCGGATCGGTCAGTCGGATCAGGGCATTTCGTCATGAAACCCGATGTGGTGTACGAGTACCCAATATGGGCCGTCGTTGTCTCGCTTGTGGGTGCCGCCGTGTTGGGCGCCGTCACGCTGGAACTCTGCGCGCGGCGGTTGCTGCCCCTGGAGCTTCGACGGCAGCATAACGACGTTGCAGCCGCGATATTCTCCATCATCGGCGTGACCTATGCTGTTCTGCTGGCGTTTGTTGCCATGCTCGCCTTGGAAGGATTCAACAAGGCGAAGGCGGCCAGTTATGCCGAGGCCGCGGTGATCCGGGACGTCTACAATCTGTCAGTGGGCTTCGCGGAGCCAGAGCGGTCATCGATTCGGAACAAAGTCAGGGGATATGCGCGGCTGGTTGTGACTGTCGAATGGCCCGAGCAGGCGGCAGGACGCACTGTCGACCAGGACTCTGTCTTCCTCGATGAATTGAACCAGATGGCCTTCGGTCTGCGTACTGCGGCCGAAGCTGATCGCGACCTGCATTCGCTTCTGCTCCAGGCGATCGAGCGGTTGTGGGATGCGAGGCAGGAGAGGCTGCTTGCCGCGCAGTCCACCATTCCGGATATCGTCTGGTTCGTGGTGATCGCGGGTGGGGCACTGACAGTCGCCTTCGGTTCGTTCCTCGGTGCGCCGAGTCTCGGGATGCAGCTTGCGATGTCGGCGGTGCTGGGGGCCTCGGGCGCGCTGGTGCTGATTCTGATTATCGCACTCAGCAACCCATTCCGAGGCGATTTCCGCGTATCAACCGCGCCGTTCGAGCATGTCCTGACGCGGATGGAAGGCGTGGGGACACAGCATTAGGCACAGGCAAGGGCGCTGTCCCAGCATAGGTTCGTCCGTCAGCACTCAATACGGGCGGAAGCCGACGATGTTGCCGGGCGGGGAGTATTCGCACACCCAGACCTGGCGCGCGGCGTTCGTTGCGGCCGCGCAGCCGAGTTCGCGCGTGTTGCGCCAGACCAGTTGCGTATAGTGACCACAGACGCCGCGGCACGTGTCACGCCTGATGTCATATCCCGCCGCCTCCTGCGCCCAGAACGACACAACATCACTCGGCGATGCGGTGCCTCCGGAGATCCCATAGAGGTTTTCGCCATACCGGTTGTCGGGGCTGTGGAAGAGCGCGTTCGTGGCGATGAGATAATCAGCCCAGTCCTGGGCCGTCTGGGCGAGCGAGTCGGACCAGCTGAGGGGAGGCACGCCGACACGCGCACGGACAGCGTTGTGTCTGTCGAGCATTTCCTGGGCGAGGGCTGACGCGGGGGCCGGTTGCGACGTCGGCGGCTCGGGCTGATACGGCGATGGGTAAGGCGGGTTGCCCCCGGGCGACTGGGCCTGGGCATTGGCGGCAAGGGCAAGAGTGACGACCAGCACGAGGATGCGCATGCGCTATCCTCGGGAAGGATTGCGGCAAGCCTCGGGCAGTGGCTGGCGGCTAGGCGCCGGGATGTTCCTGGAGCGATCGAATGACCCTGGCGGGAACGCCTGCCACGAGGCTGTTCGGCGGAACATCCCTGGTGACAACTGCCCCGGCGGCGACCACAGAGTTCTCGCCAACGGTCACGCCGCCAATGATGGTGGCGCCGGTTGCAATCCAGACGTTCCGTTCAATGATGATCGGCTTTGCCTCGACGTAGGTGCGCCGCTCGGATGGCGGCAGCGCATGTCCTGTGGTGATGATGTTCACGTTTGGCCCGATCATGACAAGATCGCCGATGTCGACACCCCCCATGTCATAGAGCGTGCAGCACTGGTTGATGAACACCCGGCGTCCGATCCGGATATCCAGGCCGTACGCTGTGTAGAACGGCGGTATGAGGGTGAACGAGTCATCCACGCGGTGGCCGGTCAACTCGCTGAAGATCTCCCTGATCCTTGCCCCATCGTCGAACGACAAGGTGTTGAGCCGGGATGTCAGTCGCATGGCGCGCCTGGTCACATCGGCGGTCGCATCCCATGCGGGACCGTGGGTTGGCACTCGTCTGGCGGCGGAGGATGGATCGGTATGCATGCAGGGCGGCTCCAGATGCGAGTCGCGCAGTTTAGCAGTTGCGGCGGGCTCGGTCCCTGACAGCGATGAAGCGTTGCCGTCGGCGTCGCGCTCGATGGGGCCGGGCTGACCGGCGATGGGGGCGAATTGCCGACTGTTTGAGCTGACAGGGCCGCGCCGAAAGGTTATGCTGAATTCAGCAGAAATGTTGAATAACGACGATGCCAGTACAAGTCGTCAACAATGCGATGCTCATGTGCTCCTTCGGCACATCTTCGTCCAATCTGGTCGTGGTGCCGGCGGGCCGGCCGGTGTGCAACAGCCAGCCGGCTGCGAACATCCAGGACTTCGCGCCGATGACCAACATCATGCCGTTCGGCATGTGCAGCAGCATCGCCAATCCTCAGGTCGCCGCCGCGACCTCCGCCGCGATGGGCGTTCTGACGCCGCAGCCCTGCATACCGGCGACAAGTGCGCCATGGGTGCCCGGCGGCGTGACGATGGTGGCGCAGCAACCGACGCTGGACAGCACGTGCACCTGCACGTGCATGTGGGCCGGCATGATCACGATCGAGGATCCCGGGTCGATCACCGAGGTGCCGTAATTCCGCCGACCAGACGGGGCTCAGTCGGGGCGCGGGAAAGCGTCGTTGCGTTTGTATAGCTGCAAGCCGGATGTCGGGAAACGCTGCCGGGCGGATCGTGCGCTCTGGATCGTGTTGCGCGTCATGATGGTGACCAGGTCGGGGGCATAATCGACCGGAGCGGCGAACAGATTGTCTGCTCCGGCCGGCCAATAGCCGATGGTGAACACCACGCCCTTGATCTCGACGGCTTCGTACTGGCGAAGCAACAGGTCGGGGAAGTAGGGGCTCGTTTCGGCAAGCGGCAGTGGAACCTCGATCTTGCCCTGAAGGCTCGCGCCGCCCGCTAACCGGCGGGCGAGCGGCACCACCGGCACCGCGACTCGCCTGTCCGTCGGCAACGGGGCGATGAACTTGCCGACGATCGCATCGCCTTGCGCATTGAGAATGACGACGGCGGCATTGGGGTCGGCTTTGGCAGCAGGGTCGCCGCGCTTGACGCTCGGCATGGCATCCATTGCATAGATCTCACCCGGGCTCTGGTTTTCGATCATGTAGTCAAACGTCAATACATTGCCGTTCTTCGCCGGACGGCAGGTCAGCCGGACCTGCGGCGAGCCGGGATCACTCATGGCCGCGCTCGGTTCGATAGCGGGCGACTTCGGCGCTATCGAACAGGAGCGACACGGATGCCGCTTCGCCCATCGCCAGCTCGTCCCCTTCGGCGAGGCGGCAGGCGTCGGTCAATAGCGCGAACAGGACCGCATCCGAAGGCGGCGATCCAGGATATGCCTGGCTCGGCCAGTCGGCTGGATCGTAGGCTATGAGAGCGTCGCTCCCTGTCTGCGTCCCGCCGGTTGCGCGTGCGCTGCCGGGGCGCACCCAGGCATTCGGCGGATCGGTCGCGGCAGCGTGCACGATGCTAACCGCATGCCGGCTGAGGAAGATACGGCGCAGCAGGGCCTTGCCCGATTGTGTGCCAGTGATATCGGTGAGATCGCCAACCACCCGATCGACATAGATCGGATCCGCCGCATCGACGAGCATCCAATCATGCGGGGCCGGCCATGCCGGCGATTCGCCATTGGGCTGCGACGTGTTGAAGGCCATGTCACGTTTATCCTGATGTCATTGCACGGTTGCGCCTGCGGGATCGAACGACCTGCACTGGTTGGGGAGGTTGGCGCCTGGCGGGACGGTGCCCTGGGCTTCTTCCTTCTGGATTTCGTCGAAATAGGCCTGTTCAGCATCGGCCGGCGACACGACTTCGGGGGCATGCTGTGCCTGTGTCGGCGGCCGGCTGGCCTGCTGTCCGCCGCCTGCGCTGCTTCCGCCGCCGGTGTTGTCCTTGTCGTCGCCCGCATCGGCGGCGGTCGGGCCTTTCACACCGTGCAGCTGTGCGTCGGACGCCTTGTCAGGGCTGCCATTGGTCGTGTCGATATGGGTGGGCGGCGGGCCGAAGATGTAGATGTTGCCGTCGGTGAGCACGATCGAGCTGGCGCCCACTTTCAGCGTGATCTTCTTGACCGCCTCGAGCACGATGCTCGACGCGTTCAGGCTGATGTCACCTTTTGCCACGGTGATCATGTTGCGCTTCAGGTCGAGCAGCATATCACCCTTGCCGGACGAGGTGCCGACGGTGAGTTCGTAATTCTGCGATACCGTGGTGCAGAACGAACCGGGCGGGCCGGCATCATTGTCCTTGCCGACATCAAGAAAGTAGTTCTTGAAGACCTTGACGAGCTGATCGCCGCCGCACTGATGAGTCTTCTGGTCCTGGCCGCCGATTGTCAGATGGCGATTGCCATGCGTCGTGTCGTAGTAGTCGCCGAAGGCGGTGACATCCATGCGGCCCTGTGAGCGCATCAGATACTGTTCCTTGTCGCGCGTATCGTCGAAGCGCAGCAAGTGGTAGCGGGGCGTCTGGAGTTTCCCATCCTGGTCGGTGGTCGGCACGCTGAAGGTCTTGATGCCGCTGCGCGGAATCTGATGTCTTGCCGTGGCCGGCAGGCCTGTCACACCGTTGATCTGCTTTGATGCCGCGTCCTTGGTGGGGAACGGCATATTGGTGATGCCGCGATCAGCATTATAGACGCGCCCTGTGATGATCGGCCGATCGGGATCGCCATCGAGGAAGCTGACGATGACCTCCTGGCCGATGCGCGGCAGGAACTGTGTACCGTAGGAGCGGCCGGCCCATTCCTCGGCGACCCTTACCCAACAGGTGCGGCGGTCGGTCTTGAAGGGTTCGGTACTGTCGGATGATGGTTCGTAGGGATCCTTGAGACCGAACTGTGTGGGTGGCACGTCGCGTTGCCAGGGAAAGCGCACGCGTACACGCCCGATCGCATCTGCCCACACGTCGCCCTTCTTGGTGTCCGTGCCGTCCAGCCCGACCACCACGGCGAGATGCGGACCAAGGGCGCGAGGCTTGATGCCATCGGGGTTTGGTAACTGGTCGTAGACCTTGCTCTTCGATTGGGGGTCCCACGGCAACGCGATGAAGGAGTTGGAATAGTCGTCGCCGTGGTTTTGCAGCGTTTCCTTCAGATTGCTGGAGATCGCCAATTGCACCAGCGATCCCACCAGTGTCGCATCCATTCCTGCGACGACGCTGTCGGCAAAATTCGGAGGAACAGGCAGCTTGCGGGCAAGGCGGGGAGGGGTGTAGGGCTCCTTGGTCGAATTCAATATGTTCTGGCCTTGCACCCAACTGGTAAGGCCGCCGGAGGCCAGGGCGGCCGTGCTGTCGAGGAACAGGCCCTGGGTCAGGCTTTTCTTCCGGAACTGTCCCCAGATCCATCGGAACGGGCTCAGCAGGAAATTGGCGACATCATGTTTGACGTAATGGCCATAGGCGTTCTCATAAGCCGCGAATGACAAAGTGGTGATGATGTAATCGTTGCTCGCCGGCGTTCCGACGGTGTCGAAATTGGCGCTGGTCTGATCGGCTGCGACGTGGAACGTGCGGCCTGCCACGAGGGTTGGGTTCTTGCACTGCCCCTGCACCATGAACACGTTGTTTTCTTCGTCCTGGACCTTGCTGTCGGCCAGTTTGTTCATGGCATCGGCGTTGGCCCTGGGATTGTCGAAAGGCGCAGGGAAGATATCCCGCTGGATGCGGTCCGGTGCAGTGCCTGGCCAGATGTCATAGGGGTCCTTCGGCGCGGAACTGCCAAGCGGCACGTCCGTCGGCTTCACCGGGTTGAAGTTGCTGACCCAGATCTTCTTGTGAGCGGGAGCGAAGCTGCGCTGGAAACCTGATATGTCCTGCAGTTCGGGGGCGGTGAAGACGACATTCATGTCGTTCAGCTTGCTCTTCGGGAAGGTGGTCGGATCCCGTCCGAGGATCATCTTCTCCCGTGGAAGCTTGCCGCGGGTGTCCGGCTGGTGATCGAAGTAGTACCAGATATCGAACAGCCCCATGAGCCGTGACAGGAAGTTGAAGCTGCTCTCGCCGAACTGGACGCAGTAGAGCATGGGCTGCAGTTCGCTTGTGTCGATCCTGGAGTCATCGACGTAGGCGCTGTAGCTGGGGATCTGCGGGAAGCCCTCCATGACCTCCTGCATGATGTCGAGAACGGTCATGTCCTCGAAGACGCGGTAGCGTATTTCGAAATCCAGCATCTTGAAGGCCGGCACGATGCGGCCGCGATAGATCCGGAAGTTCTTCTGAAATCCCTGCTCCCAGTTGTGCTGAGTGGTTTCGTCCTTTTCGAAACTCTGGAAGAAGCCGCGACGATATGTGTAGTAATCCAGTTCCTTGTAAGCGACGCTCGAGGGGCCGCGCAGACCGATGGTGGCGGGCGTATTGACCAGATCCTGCGGATCGATGTCGCGTCCTTCCAGCGTATGGTACATGGTGACGTCATAGGCGTAGGGCGACGACATGCCTTCGACACCCTGAACCGCGGCGAGCAACAAGGGTCCGCTATCGCCGGTCGGTTGCTGTTGTCCGAGCACCGTGTCGATGAGCAGCGTCGTGGAGGCCATGCCGGTGTCCTAAACCTGATGCCCTTGCCACTTATCCCAGAACGGAACGATATCGTACAGACACCGGGTGAACTGGGCGACAGGTCGTACATCGTCGTGGCACCGAGTGGGTCGCCCGATAGCGGAGGCTAAATGCTCGCGTCGATCGAACATGCGGCGTCGGCCCACCTGTTCCGGTTGTGGTGGCGGTTCTCTGTGTATGAGCAATTGTAGGGTGTTCGATGTGAAGTGCTTCACGGCTCAGGCGGGGTTGGGGGCATCCGGGCGACGGGAGAGGTTTTTCTTTGGGCGCCGCCGGTGTTCGCTCCTGAGGCGAAGGATGGGCGATGCAGGGATCCCTGGGGGAGAAGATCGGCGAAGGCGCCTACGCGGACGTCCGCGCCTGGGCACCCGGCCAGGTCCTGAAGCTGTTCAAGGCCGGCTTCCCACGGCGCCATAGCTGGTGGGAGGCGCGAATGACCCGCGCGGCCTTTGCCGCCGGCGCTCCGGCGCCGGAGGTGTTCGACGAAGTGGCCCTGGAGCGGCGCTTCGGCGTTGTACTGCAGCGCCTCGACGGACCGACCCTGCTGCAACTCTCGCGGACCGGTGCGATGACGCACAAGCAGACGGGCGCGATCCTCGCGACCCTCGCCCTATCCGTTCACAAGATCGCCGCGCCACCGGACGTGTTCTCCCTGCGCGACCTGATGACCGGTTCGTCGCGGCTCTCCGGCGGCATGCTTCCGAAGCACATCGCCACCGGCATCCTTACCCTGATCGAGCGCCTGGCGCCGGGGGACAGGCTGTGCCATGGCGACCTTCACCCCGGCAACGTGATGATGACGGCGGATGGTCCGAGGCTCATCGACTGGGGAGGAGCGACACGCGCGCCCGCCAGCCTCGACCTTGCGTGCTGTCATGTCATTCTATCTGAGGTGGCGCCGGAAATAGCCGACGATCCGGAGCGCCCGCGCGCCGTCAATGCGGCCGTGCAGTCGGAGTACGCGCGGCTGGCCGGCGTATCTCCCGCGGCGGTGACCGCGGCGATGGAGCCCTACCTGCCCATCGTCCGGGTCCGCCTCCTGCTCGGGCCGGCGGGGAGTCCCGCTCTGCGGGAACGGCTGCTCCAGCGCGTCGAAGCGGGCCTGCGCCTGAAGGACTGATCCGTCAGTCGCAGGTCCTTCTCCCCTCCGTCACCGTCGTCCGCTCGCATCGTTTCCCGCCCTAATGCCTCAAACGTTGGGCGGGGCCGGCCACAGGCTACGAATGGCCACCGAGGATACCGTTGCGGGTATGACCGTGATCGCCTGCGTTCCAATCGTCCTGGCTGCCATGCTGCCCGTGATTGCCATTGTCGTGACCGTTATTGCCGTGATTGCCATTGTCGTGACCGCCACCACCGACGCTCGGCGCGCCGCTGCCGGTGACGAAATCGCTGGAGGTGACGCTGCCGATGCCGGCGAGCGTAATGGTCGTATGGTCTGACAGCGTGATAACGACGCCGCCGTCCGTGAGGTGCTGCGACTTCAGCGCCTGGCTCACTTCGTTCGTGGCGTAGCCTTGCAGGTCGAGCACGTCCCGCCCGCTGACAAAGCCGGAAATCGACTCCGTGCCCCCGGCCTGGCCATTGTTGAACAAGAACAGATTATCCGTGAGGCCGGAGGTGATCGTCGCCGCACCAGTGCCGGCAACGAAGGTGTCAGCACCAAACCCGCCAAAAATCTGCGTCGAGCCGCTGCCGCCATAGAACGTGTCGGCACCGGCGCCACCGAACAAGGTCTCATTACCGGCGCCTGCATGCAGCGCCTGCGCCTGCTTGCCCATACCGAAGAGCTGGTCGCCGTTGCCGCCACCGAACAGCGTCGCATGACCCGTCCCGGCCATCAGGAAGTTGTTGCCCCCCGTGCCGCCATGGACGAGATCGGTGCCCTTGCCGCCAAAGAACGTATCGCTGCCCGTTCCGCCGAATATCGTCGCCGAGCCCTCGGTGGTGACAAAGAACAGCTTGCTGGAGTTTCCCTGGATCAGATCGCGGTGTTTGCCAGTTGCGGTAATGGTTTCCTGTCCGCCACCGGCAACCACGGTATCGTCGCCGGTGGACACTACGACATCCTTGCCGCTGCTCAGCTGGACGAAGTTGGCACCGCCGCCGGCATTGACCGTGTTGTTGCCGGTGCCGCCCGCAAGCACCGTATCGTCGCCGTTGCCGGTATTGATCGACCAGGAACCGGTATCGCTGTTGAGCAGCACGATGCGGTTGTCGCCGCCGCCAGCCGCGACCGTGCCCGAGCCCTTGCTCGCGAAGAAGTTGAGGTCTCCAGCGCCGGACAGCACCGACTCACCCGTGGCGCCCGACCCGAAAATGATCGCATCCTGGGCGGAATTGACGACTGCCTTGTATCCGGCCGGCAATATCGTGGTGCCGTCATCGTTCTGGATCCATTCGCCGCTCTTGCCGGCAGGAACCGGCGGCGGCGGTCCGTCGGTGTCGGTCGCGGGAATGATGGTCCCGGCCTGTACACCCGCTGTAATTGCCGCGGCGAGTTTTTGTGCGAGAGCGGCGTTGGAAGCGGTGTCGTATGTGAGGTTGACGACAGTGCCCTGCGCACCAGCGACTGTTACAATCGGCATGGCTTAATCTCCCCTGGATCGGTTCTAGCGAGCGGCGGGATGGCTACCGGAGTCTGAAATCACCGATCGAGGGTCTGCGAGAGATGCTTAACAGGAGGTTAATGGCCTTGCCGGCCAGAAGGATGAGTCGCGAGCGAAACGCTCAAGAATTCCGCGAGCGCAGAGGGAAGCGTGGGGCCGCGCGCGACTTCATTGCGGTGCCTTCCGTGTGGGCCTGGTGGCACCCGACGCCGCTTACGGAAGGTGAATTTCCTGCAGAGAGGTCGGCAGCACGGTAATCCCGCCTGACGTGAACGGGCGGTCATTGATCATAAGCAGGACAACACATGCGGCGACTGCCGTCGAGAATACAAAGAGATTGACCACTGTGGTGACGTGGCGGCCGACATGAAGCATGGCGATCGTCAGCAGTATCAATGAGTCAAGTACAAATATGACAGCCCACTGCGCAGGGGAAATTGCGGCCTGACTGAGGACGATCCGGTTCCGTCGAGCATTTAGTGCACGTTCGATCGCGGTTGCTGCATGGTCCTGCGCCACCTGCTGACCGGGTTGCTGCGGTACGAACGTCAGCAGCGTCTTGAGAGCATCTGGCAACCCTTCCGGCAGCTTTCTGAGACTTGCATGTCCCTGGAGCATGGATGGCCAGTCTTCGGTTTCGGCGAATCGGAGATAGCGATCAATGTCGCTCCGTACCCCGGCTCGCACGTCCGCCGGCAGTACCTCGGTGAGAAGCATGGCTTGTCTGATCTCGCTCGCCTCTTCGGCGACATAGACGTGGGCGTGATCGACGTTCGCCCAAACGCGGGCAGCCAGAAAGGCGATGACCAATCCGGCGATGACACCAAGCGGGGTCAGCATGGCAGGTGTCGTTGCGTTGACGTGGTGGGCGATTGCTAGTCGCGAAATCAGCGCTCCGATCGCAAACATGACGACTGCCAGCAAATAGCAGAACGCAAAGACCAACACGACGATCATTGGGGTATCTTGTGATTCCACCCACGACAGCATTTTCTTGGCTCCGACGGTGTGCGTTGGCTTAGTGCCCCGCCTTGGCACGGTCATGTCAGGGAGAAGGCAGCGGTGGTCGTGCCTGCTACAGGGAGCTACGCCAGGGATCCGGCACGAACGCGAAGTGATTGCCTTCGCGCGCCACATGACCAAAACAGGGAAAATCGAGATGCATCCCCGCGACACGCCAGTGATCGGCTGCGGCCTTATCCATGATGCGGCGGCGGGTAGTGATTGCCTGTGCGCTGTCCACGTCAACACTGGACATGCCGGCTTCGGGGTACAGGAACTGGATGCCTTGGAGATGGATGATGTCGCCCCAGATCAACAGCGCCTCGCGGCCAGACGTGATCAACCAGCCAGTGTGCCCAGGTGTATGGCCAGGCTCCGGCACCGCAGTGATGCCTGGCAATACGTCGCCCTGCGTGATGATCCGGGTCCGCCCGCGATAAGCGGCAAGTGTTGCGAGAGTCAGTTGGATCCACTGCTTCGACAGATCGTCCGTTGCACTGGCCAAGACCTTCGGATCCGACCAATAGGCTTGTTCGTTGGCATGGACGATCAACTCGGCGTTCGGGAACACGGCACGCCCTGCGACATCCGTCAGTCCGCCGACGTGATCCGGATGCAGGTGAGTCATCAGGATCGTGTCGATGTCCTCGGGCCTGATACCGATGGTCGCCAGATTGGCTGAGAGCAAACCCAGCTCGGAACCGAAGATGGAACCACAGCCACTGTCCACGAGGACGAGGCGATCGGCCATGTGCAAAACGAACGCGTTCACTGCGATCAATGGCGGCACGGCCCGGTAGGCTGCGCGATGCATCGCCACCAATGCGTCTTTCGGCGCGCCGGTGACGTAGTCGAAGAAGTCGACGCCCTTGCCGAAAGTTCCGTCGTTGAGCGCGGTGACCACGATATCGCCGCACGGAAGGTGGTAAACGCCCGGCACCTGCCGGGTGGGCCTGGGTGGGCGCATCGTTGCGGTCCTTGGAGTGATGATCGTCTGAGGGGCGACGTTCACGATACAGCAAAGACATGAGTCCGATAGAGGCCGAGCGGGCCTTAGCGGAAAGCGAGGTCTTGTGCCGGATGCTGTGAGGACATCGCTCGGGTCCCGCGGGGAATACAGTCTGTGAACTGGCGACCTCGTCGGACGTTCCATACCATCGCGACTGCGAAGGAGAATGACACCATGCGAGCGATGCCATGACCGCTCTTTCTCTGCTGGTCGCTGCACCGCTGATGTCTATCGGGATACCGGCCCGGGCCGACAACAACGACTGGATGGGGCGGGCACAGCAGTTCCTGAAAAACGGCAGCAATGATCGTGATCGTGATCAGGATGCCTACGAGCGTGGCCGACAGGACGAGATGCGACATCAGCAGGCGGAGCAGAACCGGTATCGCTATCGGCACAACGACGACGATCGATACTGAAGGCGGACGATCGGTCTCGGCGGCTCGCGATGATTCTTCCTGATTGCCGTCACCGTCCCGGTGCCAGTGACTGGATAGGCGGGTGTAAAGTGCCCCGTCGGCCGTAATGGGCGGCGGAGATGGCAGCGACCCCGACCCTTGCCTCGTCACCCCCATTCGTGCTTAACCCCGCGCCTTCCCTGCCAGGGCCATCGGCATGACCCTGGCTATGCCCGCACTTCCGCGGGCCTCCAGCCATAGGGAGCCAGCATATGCCGCTTTATGAATGTGTGCTGATCGCACGCAACGACGTCACGCAACAGCAGGTCGAGGCCGTCGCCGACGGCATTGCCACCACTCTCGAGGCCGAGGGCGGGGCAGTGAAGAAGCGCGAATACTGGGGCCTGCGCAGCCTGTCCTATCGGATCAAGAAGAACCGCAAGGGCCATTACATGCTGCTGGGCCTGGACGCTGCACCGGCCTTTGTCAGCGAGATGGAGCGCCAGCTTGGGCTGAACGAGGACATCCTGCGCTTCATGACCCTGCGGGTGGATGAGATCGAGGAGGCGCCGTCGGCCATCCTGTCGCGCAAGTCGGATGATCGCGAGCGCGCATTCCGGGGGCCGAAACCGGCCGGCCGGTTCGATAGCGGGCGGCGGCGCGGCTATGACGATCGGGAGGAGTTCCGTGCGCGCGAGGACTTCCGGGCTGACGACCTGACTGCGGACATCGAGGAATAAGCCATGTCTGAGACTACCGAGATCAATCCAGCCGCCCGCCGCACTGCCGTTGGTGCCCGCCGGCCGTTCTATCGCCGCCGCAAGTCCTGCCCGTTCTCGGGGCCGAATGCGCCGAAGATCGACTACAAGGACGTGCGGCTGCTGTCCCGCTTCCTGTCGGAGCGCGGCAAGATCGTGCCCAGCCGCATCACCGCGGTGTCGGCCAAGAAGCAGCGCGAGCTGGCGGTGGCGATCAAGCGCGCCCGGTTCCTGGCGTTGTTGCCGTATATCGTGAGCTGAGGGAGCGGGTTATGGCCGATGTTGAACTGATCCTGCTGCAGCGGGTCGATAAGCTTGGACAGATGGGCGACCTGGTGAAGGTGAAGCCTGGGTTCGCCCGCAACTACCTGCTGCCGCAGAAGAAGGCGCTGCGCGCCAGCAAGGAGAACATGGCGCGGTTCGAGCAGGAGCGCGCGCAGCTCGAGGCGCAGAACCTGAAGCGGCGCGAGGAGGCCGAGCGAGTGGCCGAGCGCGTCCACGGCCTGTCTGTGGTGATCATCCGACAGGCGGGAGAGTCCGGCAGCCTGTATGGGTCGGTGTCTGCCCGGGATGTGGCGGAGGCGACCACCGAGGCGGGGCTGACGATCAACCGTGCGCAGGTGCAGTTGGAGCATCCGATCAAGACACTGGGGCTGGCGCGCGTGCGGGTAGCGCTGCATCCCGAGGTTTCGATCCCTGTGATCGTCAACGTCGCGCGCAGCCAGGAGGAGGCGGAACGGCAAGCGCGCGGCGAACGCGTCGGCGTTGAGGCGGAGGAGGACGAGACGGAGCTGGACCCGGCGGCGATGTTCGATCCGGGGGCGGTTCCGGAGGATCAGCCGCCGGCCTGACCGCAGCGCGGTGTTCGTCGCGGGTCAGTGAACCGTGGCGAATATCAACCCGTGCTCGGCGACCAGCTCGACGGCAACTTCGACATCTTCGACGACCGCTACAGCCGAGCCATCCGCGGCGTGGATGGCGTAGGCAGTTTCACCGTCAACCGTGCCCTGACGCAGATACACCAACTGCGCAATGCCCAGCTCCAGCAACTGGGCTGGCGTAATCTGCCGAACATTGGCGAGCGGAGTCCCATCTTCGTGCCAGAGCGGATCAGTTTGAGCGGTGTCGGCAGGCATCATGTCGGCGGCTCCTTTGCGGGACCAACCCGAGCGGGCCGGCTCCAAAAGAATTCCTCCGGATAACGCGCTAGCGCATTGACGTGGATCAACGCTGGCGAAGATTTGCGGGCGGCGGGGCTCGAACCCGCACGGCCGTAACGGCCAAGGCGTTTTAAGCGCCTTATGTCTGCCAATTCCATCACGCCCGCGCCACCGCCAGCCTAGTCGTCCATGCCAGAAATGACAGCAATTGGATGCAGAAGCTGACGTTCTATTCACAAATCGACCATCGTGCTGATAATAGGCTGGGGCCAAATGGGGCTGACATGCAAATCACCATCGATCTGATCGGGACGCTACCGCTGTTCGAACGGCTCGAACCGTCGTTGCGGCTCAGGATCGAGGCGATCAGCGAAACCATCGCGGTTGGTGCGGATCACGTGCTGTCGCTCCAAGGTACGATGCCGAAACACCTCCACGTGCTGCTGGAGGGGCAGGTCGCGCTCAGCAGCACGGCCGCCGACGGCACCACGGCGCTGGTGGAGGTGCTGCATCCGCTCGAACATTTCGTGCTGGCTTCGGTCCTGACCCGGCTGCCTTACCTGATGACCGCACGCACTGTTGGCCCCTGCCGTCTGGTGGCGATTGACGCCGAGGGCCTGTTGGGCATCGTGGAACGCGAGGCGGCGGTCGCCAATGTGCTGCTGCATTCGGTCTCTCGCGAGTTCCGCACCATGGTTTGCCAGGTACGAGACCTGAAGTTGCGGACGGCCGCGCAGCGCCTGGGTTGCTATCTGCTGGCGAGGGTCAAGGATGGCACCGCAGAGCGGGCGGAATTCCGCCTGCCGTTCGATAAGGGCCTGCTGGCCGCGCGGCTTGGCTGCCGGCAGGAGAACCTGTCGCGCGCTTTCGCAGCCTTGCGGAGCTATGGTGTGGAAACCCACGGTTCGCGCGTGATCCTGCACGATATCCCTCGGCTGAAGGCGCTCGCCGTGCCCGACGAGCTGAGCGATCCCAACGTGCTCTGATGCAATGGCGCCCTGCGAGCCTTGACGCTGGCAGGGCGATTGGCGATAAGCCGCGCCTTCCGATCGGACCAAGGTGCAATCACGATGTCTCGCCGCTGCCAAATCACCGGCAAGGGCGTGCTGGCCGGCAACAACGTCAGCCACGCCAATAACAGGACCCGCAGGCGCTTCCTCCCCAACCTTCAGGACGCATCGCTGCTGTCCGACATTCTTGGGCTGCAGGTCCGGATGAAGCTGTCAACGCGCGCCATCCGCACCATCGAGCACAATGGTGGCATTGACGCGTATATCCTCGGGACGCCGCAAGGCCGGCTGTCCACGGACGCGAAGGCGCTGAAGCGCCGGCTGCTGCGCGCGCAGGCGAAGCGGGCGGCCAGCACCGCGGCCTAGCCGCGGCGGCGATCCGGCAAATTCTCGACGAAGCGGCCGCGCGGTTGCGCGTGGCTGGCATCGATGGGCCGCGCCTGGAGGCTCGGCTCCTGCTGGCCCATGCGCTGGGCGTCGCGCCGGCCGATCTGCTGCGCGATCGGGACGCAGAGGTGGATGGGGCCGTGCTGGCACCGCTGCTGGACCGGCGGTTGGCCCATGAGCCGCTGTCGCTGATCCTGGGTGCGCGGGAATTCTGGAGCCTGACCTTTGCGGTATCGCCGGCGACGCTGATCCCGCGGCCTGAGTCGGAAACCCTGATCGAGGCGGCTCTGGCGGCTTTCGAGGGGCGGCTGGCGCCCGGCCGCATCCTGGACCTCGGCACCGGCACCGGCTGCCTGCTGCTGGCCGTATTGTCCGAAATCCCGACCGCCTTCGGCGTCGGCGTGGATCGCTCGGCGGAAGCCGCCGCCCTGGCAAGGACGAATGCGGCGACGCTCGGCCTGGCTGACCGCGCTGCCTTTCTTTGTGCCGACTGGGCGAGGCCGCTTTCGGCACGCTTCGATCTCGTCTTGTGCAACCCCCCCTATATAACCACTTCCTCAGTGGACGGCCTGATGCCGGAAGTCGCCTGTTTCGAGCCCAGGACCGCGCTGGATGGCGGTTCCGACGGCCTTGCGGCTTACCGGGATCTGCTTCCTGAGATTCCTCGCCTCCTGCGGCCGAACGGCATTGCGGTACTGGAGCTGGGGCAAGGCCAGGCCGGTCCTGTGGGCGAATTGGCACGGCGGGCCGGCATGGTGGTGGAAATCCGCAACGATCTGGCTGAAATCGAACGGGCGATGCTGTTGCGGGGTGCGGTGCCATAAAAAAGCGTTTGGCAGGGCCGGGCGGCCGGTCTAGCTTGCTGGCGGCAGGGACAGCCGCAGTGCGGCGTGCCCAAGGCATCCTGGCCGAATCGGCTTATGTCCACTGCGGTGGGTAGGGGCCGCCGGACGGGGAGCCCGCCAGAACCAATGCCGATGGATTGAAGCCTGGCCGAGAGGGGCATGCCCCGAGACGCCCGCAGGTTGAATTGCGCGCATCTCCTGTTCCCTCCGGCCGATGCAAAGAGAAGGCGTAGCGGCGACAGAATGAACATGAAACGTATGCGTGGACGTGGCCATCGACCCGGTGGTGGCGGCGGTGGCGGTGGTGGCCTGCGGCACCACGGTGGGGGAGGCGGCAGCGGGATTCCGCTCAATCGCAACCATGTGTTCGACAGCAGCGGGCCGGATCTGCGCATTCGCGGCACCGCCCAGCAGCTGTTCGAGAAGTACCTGCAGCTTGGGCGCGATGCCACCAGCGGCGGTGATCGCGTGATGGCCGAGGGCTATTTCCAGCATGCGGAGCACTATTTCCGCATCCTGAATGCGATGAACCAGGCGGCTCAGCAGAACCAGCAGCAGAATGGCGGGCAGCGTCGGCCGTTCAACGGCGAGGACGGCGCACAGCCTGGCGAAGCAACCGAGGAGGCGGAGGTCAGTTCGCCTGCCGGCGTGGGCGAGCAGCCAGAGGCCCGCGAAATTCCGATCACGGCCGCGCCGCCCGAAGCGTAAGGCTCCGTCGCCCTGGCGGCCCCCTCCGCTTCGCGCGGCAGGGGCCGCGATGTATGCTGCGCTCATCGCTGGGGAGAGAACGCGCATGCGCTGGGCACGATTCGAACAGAACGGCTCGCCGACCTTCGGTGTCGTCGAGGGCGATGAGATCATCCCCGTTCGCGGCTCGCCGTTCGAGATGTGGGAGCGAACCGGTACGCGCCTGCCGCTTGCCAGCGTGAAGTTGCTGGTGCCGGTCATTCCGCCCACGTTCTATGCGGCCGGGCTGAACTATGCCGAACATGTGCGCGAGGCGGCGGAGAAACTGGGGTTGAAGGTCTCGCTGCCGACGGCGGCGGATGCCGGGTATCGCGCCAACAATGCGCTGATCGCGCAGGGCGAGGCGATCGTCATTCCGAAAGATGCCACCGAGCAGGTGCAGTACGAGGGTGAGCTTGTCGCAGTGATCGGCCGCAGATGCAGGCACCTGACGCGCGAGAATGCGCTGTCGGCGGTGCTGGGCTACACGATCGGCAACGATGTGAGCGAGCGCACCTGGCAGAAGAGCGATCGCACGCTGTGGCGTGCCAAGAATACCGATACGTTCAAGCCGATGGGGCCGTGGATCGAGACCAACGTGAAGCTCGAGGACCTGGTGACCAAGGTGCGGCTGAACGGCGAGGAACAGAGCGTGTTCCCGACCAACCACATGGTGTTCGGCGTGGTCGATTTCCTGGTGGCGATGACGAAGTACCTGACGCTGTATCCCGGCGATGTGCTGTGGATGGGCACCGAGGGCGCCACCGCCAACATGAAGCACGGCGATGTCTGCGAGATCGAGATCAGCGGCATCGGCACGTTGCGCAACCCCGTGGTGCGGGAGAGCTGATCACCGCCTGCCGCCGGCAAGTCCGATCGATGCCAGCCGAGGTGGCGTTCGCGTCCCGGGCAAGACGATCTAAACGTGGTCACAGTCCCGGACAGGCACGAGTCGGTCAGGCAAGACCGACCTCCATGACCGCCTGAGGCGCCGTCGTATCCACGACACGCAGCAGCCGCAGGCCCGCCTGGGTGAGCAGATCGCGGAATTCGGCCTCGGTGCGCTCGCGCCCGCCCGGATTGACGAACATCTGGATGTCGGCGATGAATCTTTCTTGCGTTGCCGCATCGTTCGGATCGATGCGTTCGGGCAGGACACGCTCGATCAACAACAGCCTGGCACCATCCGGCATGGCCCGCCTGCAGGTGCGCAGGATCGCGATCGCGTCCTTGTCCTCCCAGTCATGGATCACCCCTTTCAGCACATAGGCGTCAGCGCCTGACGGCACCGCGACGAACGCATCACCGCCAACAGCGTCGCATTGGTGGGCGAGACCGGCCGCCGCGATGCGCGCCCGCGCGGCGTCGGCCACGTGGGGAAGATCGAACACCGTCAGGCGCATCGACGGATGACGTTCCGCCACCGGCAGGAGCAGTGCGCCGTTGCCGCCGCCGACGTCGACGACCCAATTGAATGACTCGAAGGGATACTGCGCGGTGAGAGCGCGATAGGCGCCCTGTGTGAGGCTTTGCATCGCGTCGTCGAACAGCCTGGCAGCGTCCGGGCGCGCGGCGAGCCGGGTCCAGATATCGGTGCCGAACATGTAGCGATATGCGTGCGCGCCAGTGCGTACCGCATGGGGCAGCACCTCCCACGCGCGACCCTGATCGTCGCTGAAGACCAACTGCGCCCATGCGCGCATCGATCCCGACACATCGCTCCGCAATGTCGCGCCAAGCGGGGTGAGGGCGTAGTGACGCTCGGCGCTTTCGTGGAGAATGCCGATTGCCGTCAGGGCGCGAAGCAGACGCGCGAGCGAGGGTGCGTGCGACTGCGTCGCTGCCGCGATGAAGCCGACGTCGCGGGCCCGATCGGCGAGGCAGTCCGCTATACCGAGTTCGGCAGCGGTGTGAACGAGACGCGCGGCGAAGGCGCCATTGAGCAAGCCCATCATGGCGCCTGCCGCCGGCGGCCGCCCATGGTCCGTTGCATTCGGTTGCGTCATGACGTGATCCCCCTGAATATTCTGTGAACGGAATAGAAAGCCGGTGGCATGCTCGCCTTGGCCGGATTGAGAAATCGATCATGGCTTTGCCACCGTCGTGTGCTTGCGACTCCCGGCGATCCGTGGCATGCATCGACAAGTTACGCAGCTTGAATACCAAACTTACTTACATAAGTCAACAACCAAACTGCCGGTGCACCTGGCCGGTGGGGTCGCGATGGAAGACGCACGGATATGAAGCCGCCAGCCCGGCAACGCCCGCCGCATCGAGGGATTGGTTCGGAGCGGCGCGACGCGGCGGCGGACGAGGTATTTCCGCCGCTTACCACCTCGCTTGCGGCGTTCGTCAAGGATGGTTCGGACCGCGAATTCCGGCGGCTGATCTACAGCTTCGTCAGCCTGACCGGTTTCATGGAAGCCAACCGGGACTATTTCGCCGCCTTCATCGGGGTATCGAGCCCGCAACTGCTGATGATGGGAGTGATCGGGGAAACGCCGGGCGCGAGCGTCAGCGCGATTGCGGACCGGCTCGGCGTCTCGACTCAGTTCGTCACCACGGAGATCGGCAAGCTGATCGCGAAGGATCTTGTCAGCAAGCGGTCGAACGAGGCGGATCGTCGCGGCGTTCTGCTGAGCCTCACCCCGAAGGGCGAGACATTGTTGCGCGAACTCGGGTCGGTTCGGCGAAAGATCAACGACATGACGTTCCGGTCCTTGACCGAGGCGCGCGCGACCGCGCTGCAAGAGATCCTCGACGATCTGATCAGGGACGCGAGGAGCGCGGTCCACGAACTCGATGCGCCTGATATGCGTGGCAAGAAGGCACCAACGGCGCTGACGAATGTTGCGCAGCCGGCCGGTAAGGGGCGGCCCGACGGAAAGGCGGCTCCCATGCGGCGACGGTCATCGGCAACGAACGCGGGATGAAGCTGCACCAGTGGGTCGTCGCCGGATCCATCGAGGGCTTGCTATGTCGCCACGCACCGGGATCCAGTCTGGACGGTGCCCATCATGACCGGGTGCCTGGAAGCACGTAGGGTGCTGTGATCTGAGAGGGAGGCGAGCATGCAACGCGACGTGGTCGTGCCGGCGATAGTTGCGACCGAGGCGGCCGCAGGTATGGCGAATCGCATATCGCGATATGGGTTCTATCAGCAGCCATATTGGGAGGTTACAGTGAAATCGGATGGTAGTGAAAGCAGGCTCGCGACCGGTGATACGAAGGGATAGTGGATCGAAATGGTGTAATACTGCACGCTCCCGCCAGTCTGACTACTGCACGTAGGTGCAGAACCCGTCGTCACGTTTGATGTTGCTATGGTCACACCATCAGCCGCGGCGAGCGAGACAGCGTAACTCGCGGGCGTGTTCGTCCCGCCACACAAAGGACTGCTGATGGAATAGCAGCGCGCAGTCATGTCCGAGACATGCATCATGACCTGACGGGTCCACAGCAGGCGGCCAAACTCGACAATCCCGAAGCACAAGGTTGCCAGCGCCACCACGCACATAGCGAACTCAATCGAGGTGGTGGCTTGCCGATCGGCGGTAAGGGCACACCTATATCGCTTTGGGGCCGACATCGTTATTGGGCCCGGACCCAAGCACTTTTTGTCAGTGTCGTCGCAGGCAACCAACTGTAGTTAAGAAGGAGTGGAGTGTATGTAGAGGTTGCCTGTATCACTACGAAGCTGCCTGGCTGCGTTCCATCTGAACATGCGGTACCGCAGGTCACTGCTGTTTGGCTTGCTACAGCAACGGTTGAATCGGGACAGTAGCAACTGTTGAAGATCCCATCTGTATCGGTCGCACTACTCGATGATGAGTTGTAGTATACGGTTGGTGAGGCAACACTGGGAGACACCGCATTTTGCACCAGGGTGCTGATATTGGTCCGAAAGCTGGAAACAGTCAGGCATGCTGGGGTAGCTGACGCACATCCGGCGGAATTGGCCAAGACCAACTGTCCGTTGGTAATCGCGTATGCTGCACCTGCGGAGATCGCATTGGAGAGCTGCAGGCCCGCATATAAGTACAATCCAAAATTAACCGTGAAGGCCAGAAGTGCCACCAGTGTTGGTGCCAGCAAGGCAAATTCCAGCGCAGCAACAGCGCCACGCCTCTTGAATAGCTGGTACAGCATTTGCCACACTGCGGTCATTGCACCAGGGCCAACCCCAAGGCAATGCCCTGCAGTGTGCTGCACGTTGCAAAGCTCGCCGTGCCACTTAGCACTGCGGTCGAGACAATGAAGCCAAAACACCCGCTGTTGCTGGCATTGCCCTGCAAGTTGAGTGTGGCTGCCTTACCATACAGCATGCCGCCCAGCGTCATGGTCCCGGAATTGTCGCTGGGTAGGTTCAATGTTTCCGCGTCGCTTTGCGGAATGGCCATGAGCAGCCCTGCTATGCCCGAGCCGGTCAAGCTTGAGGCACAAGTCGTGGCAGCCGTCTGCGTGCAAGGTGCGACCAGCGAGTGGGTCCCGCTTCCCGTCGCATGGACCGTTGGCGCCTGCGCCAGAATGAACGTCGTGCTCGTGGTTGAGTAGGCATAAGTACCGCTGTTGCCAGTGGACCCAAGGCAGAGACCGGCATTGTTGCCGGTAGCGCCGACCGTGATCAGGCTACTGGCTGTGGCACTCCCATTGAACGTCAGGCTCCCGCTGCTGGATGTGTTGTTGCAACCGCCACTGCTAGGAAAGGCGAAACTGGATTTGACCTTGTAAGCCCCAGCGCCAAACGTGTAGCTCCCAGTACCCAGAGACAAGTTGCCGGCGATCTTGGTCGTGTCTGTCCCGGTGCCGGAAGGATTCCAGCTCACGGTGCCGCCTCCGGTCAGTTGGACGTCGCCGCCCGACCAGAACGTCCCAGGTCCTATAACCAGTGACCCAGCTCCCTGAATGAGTGATATGGAGGCATAGCTGCCATTGCCAGTCGCGATGGAATAGGTACCGGATGTGCTCGAAGCTGCACAAGAACCAGTTACACCTGGCGTCGCCTGTGAACCGAGACCGAAGCAACCGCCAGTCTGCCCTGACAGATCGATATAGCCATTGAATGTGTCAGTCGCCGGTTGGAAATTGATCGAGACGTTGCCGGTGACGATCATTGCCGCGTTGTGGGTGCCCGCCCTATTGCCGACGGTAATATTGCCAACGAAGGTGACAATGAACGGCGAACACGTCCCCGCACTGATGGTGATGCTGGCGTAGCTCTGCGGTCCGGTAACAGTCATCGAGCAACTGCCGGATGATCCGGTCCAGGTCTGGGAATTGCTCGTGGGATTCGACACCGTTGGACCCGTCAGGGCCTGAACGGCTGTGAGGTTGCTGCCAAGCGCACTCGTCACCGCACTTCTTGCGCCGACAAAGTCAGAAACCGCAGCCTGGGTGACTGAGTACTTTTTGCCCGTGAAGGCAGAGCTACCTCCGACGTAGAGGCTGCCGGGCGTGTAGACATTTGCCGCCATTGTGGAATTGCCGGTCAGCGCCACCGCGGCGGTGGACTGGCTGCTGCCAGTGGCGTTGGATTTCGCCCACAGCGAGCAACCGGTCAGAGTCACGTTCCCCGTTACTTTTACATCCGGTGTGCCGGTCGCCGACAAGGCTTCTACACAGGGTGGCGCGAGGCTCTTGATTTCCGTGTAGGCGCTCGCGCTGAGATTGACGGACGTGTTGCTGCTGAGCACTCGCGATAATATCAGGGGAATGTTCTTCGTCAGGGTAACCTGCACAGCTAGGTTACCGTCCCCCGTTGGGGAACTAATGACCGCCACGGTCGTGCTGCTGGCCGGAACGCCGTTTACGACGGCGTACGCCTTGGCAGCCTGATAACACGGCACGACCTGAGCCTGTAAATTGCAGCCGTTGTCCTTGACGTATTCGATTGCTCCAGCTGTCGCGGCAGCATCAGCGACTCGCTGCAATTCCGCAGCCTGCATATACCAATTGCTGGTTTCAACGGCGAACGCCGCCATTCCGATCATAGCCGGCGCCCCGACGGCTACCAAAATGGTGATGGCACCACGCTCCTTACGAGCTAGCTCGGTGATCCATTTCACGACTTTTCAGCCTTCGTGGGACATTTTTATGTCGATGCGGGAAAACTGACTTCATATTGGTTACAAGTGTGGCTAAGCTAGCACCTCTACTCGCAAACAAGGTGACTCAGTAGTCACCGACAAGCCTTTTTCGATGCATGGGCAACATGGGAGCAGTGACGGGGGTGGCGCGGGCGATGCTACTGGGACCACCGGCATCCGCGCCACCCACCCCCTCGACGGTCGGAGGGAGGAGATCACGACCGTCGGAGCCATCAGCCGAGCATCTCTGCAAGCGCTTGCTGCGTCGCGCATATACAGCCAGCGCACGGATCGTGCACAGCGATGTGATTTGCGAGCCTTGCCAACGCGATTGCCTGCCGTACATCCGTGACGACGATCTGACTGCACGTCGTGGGCAGGAGGCCGTCCTGAGGTGCCTTGAGGATCACCGACGCGGTATCGTCGTCCGATCCCCTTGCGACCACGCGACGCACCATCGAATGCCCGCTGCTGATGGCGCAAGTCAGTACCGTGATCACTCAGAACGTAGTCGGTCTTGGCAAGGTCTGTCGGATCAATGCCAGCGCTTGCGAGTAGTCTGGTGATGGTTTCAGTCTCAGTACCTAGTGACATGTCTGGTTGCCTGTGGGACTATGAAGTAGAGACGAGCGCGTACGCCGAAGTCATCGAAGCCCGGTACGATCTCCTGATTGCCATCAACTGCCATCCATAGCGGACCGGGGAAGCCGATTTCGGGATGCTGTGCCATTATGTCTGAGCCTGGCAGTAGCGGCAGACCGCACACGAGTTGATCGTCGCTAGCGTCAGCGATATCCAAGTTCCAGTAGTTTCCGAACTGTGCAGCAGCAGCGTTACTCGGTCCTACCCAGTACATATTGAAATTATAAGCTTGCGCGACTTCGTGGCCTGTTCGCATTGTCAGGATAGATGATCGGGCGCCGCTGGATGATTCCGCGCCTTGGCGTGAAATCGTTCATGACTGCCCTCCCTTCACAGGAAGGCGCCGAATGCGTCCTGTGGCGGGCGGCGGCGTCACTGGCGATTTGCCCGCACCGTTGACGCGCTGAGGCCTCGCCCTAGCCGTTGCGTTAGGGCGCTCGGCTGCCCGGTCCTCCTGCCGGGCTATGCCGACGTGTACGGACTTCTTCCGTTCTCACGAGTGTTGCCCAGGTGCGGTCCCGGACATCTTTTCCAGCCTCAGGCCAAGCTGCGGCAGAAGGGCGAAAATCGCCTCCCCGAGCAGCGTATCGCCCCTTAATGACCGGGTACCGGGAAGCGAGTAGGGTACCGCGATCTGAGAGGGAGGCGAGCATGAATCGCGATGTAGTCGTGGTTTCCGGGGTGCGCACGGCGATTGGCGATTTCGGAGGCGGACTGAAAGACGTGTCGCCAACCAACCTCGGCGCGCAGGTGGTACGCGAGGCATTGTCACGTGCGAAAGTCGATGGCGGCGAAGTCGGGCAAGTCGTGTTCGGCAACGTGATCCATACCGAACCGAAGGACATGTATCTCGCGCGGGTTGCGGCGATGAATGCGGGCATCAGCAAGGAAGCGCCGGCGCTGACGCTGAACAGGCTGTGCGGGTCCGGGCTGCAGGCCGTGGTGTCGGCGGCGCAGACGATCATGCTGGGTGACTGCGAGATCGCGGTTGCCGGTGGCGCCGAGAGCATGAGCCGGGCGCCATATCTGGCGCAGGGGATGCGCTGGGGCGCGCGGATGGGCGATGCCACGATGATCGACATGATGCTGGCGGCGCTGCACGACCCGTTCGACAACATCCATATGGGCGAGACCGCCGAGAACCTGGCCGAAAGCCACCAGATCACGCGCACCGATCAGGATGCGCTGGCGCTGGAATCGCATCGGCGTGCATCGCGCGCGATCGCCGAGGGGCGGTTCAAGCAGCAGATCCTGCCGATCAGCCTGAAGACGCGGCGTGGCGAGACAATTGTCGATACGGACGAACATCCGCGCGCGGATCAGACCGAGGATGCGCTGGCAAAGTTGCGGCCGGTGTTCCGGAAGGATGGCACGGTGACCGCGGGGAATGCGTCAGGGATCAATGATGGTGCGGCGGCAGTGGTGCTGATGGAGCGCGCCACGGCGGAGAAGCGCGGGGCGAAGCCGATGGGACGGCTGGTGGCGTATGCACATGCCGGTGTCGATCCGAAGATCATGGGCATTGGTCCGGTGCCGGCGACGCGGCTGGCGTTGCAGCGCGCGGGCTTGGCGCTGGCGGACATCGATGTGATCGAGAGCAACGAGGCGTTTGCCGCACAGGCCTGTGCGGTGGCGAAGGACCTGGGTTTCGATCCGGCGAAGACCAATCCGAACGGGTCGGGGATTTCGCTGGGCCATCCGGTCGGCGCGACGGGCTGCATCCTGACGGTGAAGGCGCTGTACGAACTGGAGCGGATTGGCGGGCGCTATGCCCTGGTCACCATGTGCATCGGCGGCGGGCAAGGGATCGCGGCGGTGTTCGAGCGGGTGTGAAGAGGGGCGTCAGGGCCGGTCTTATCGACCATTGGGCACGGGTCAATGCCGCTACGGATGGCCGGCACGGCCGCCGGCCATGACGTGGGTGGTTTGCTAGGGGCGGTTCACGACGGGCATCAGCCCTTCGGGGTTGTGTTCGAATTCCGGCACCAGCCGGCCGAGCAAGGTGAGAGCCAGGCGGAACTGGCCGCCGCGGCAGGCCGCTGCGATCTCATCGATGGCGCGGCCCACGATGGCAGGATCGGCAGTGCGGGGGGCGGCCATCAGCAGGCCAGGATAGTTCGTCGGCACTGGCGGCTCGGTGCCGTGGAATAGCTCCTCGTGCAGCTTTTCGCCGGGACGCAGGCCGGTGAAACGAATTTCGACGTCACGGTCGGGCACCAGGCCGGCGAGGCGGACCATCTGGCGCGCCAGATCGACGATCTTCACCGGCGGACCCATGTCGAGCACGAAAATGCCGCCTTCGTCGCGCGCTGGCAGATCGGCATTGCCGACCCTTACCACGCTGGCCTGGAGCACGAGGCCGACTGCCTCGCGGACGGTCATGAAGTAGCGCTGCATGTCGGGGTGGGTGACGGTGAGTGGCCCGCCGCGCTCCAGTTGCCGCTGGAACAGCGGGACGACGGAGCCGGTGCTGCCCAGCACGTTGCCGAAGCGCACGGTGACGCAGCGCATGCCGTGAGAGGCGATATCCAGCCCCTGGCAATACATCTCGGCCAGCCGCTTCGATGCGCCCATGACCGATGTCGGGTTCACCGCCTTGTCGGTCGAGATCAGCACCATCGCCAGGGAGCCCACTGCGCGCGCCGCGTCCGCCACGTGCCGGGTGCCGGCGACGTTGGTGAGCAGGCCTTCCAGCGGGTTGGCCTCGACCATCGGCACGTGCTTCAGCGCCGCGGCGTGGAACACCAGCTCCGGGCGCCATTTGTCGAACACCGCGCGGATGCGGCCTTCGTCGCGGATGTCGGCCAGGAGGGATTCGCGCAGCACATGCGGATGGCGTTCCGCCAGTTCGAGGTCGATCAGCCAGAGCGCGTATTCGCCGTTGTCCACCAGGATCAGGCGCTCCGGCCCCAACGCCGCGACCTGGCGCGCCAGTTCGCTGCCGATGGTCCCGCCGGCGCCGGTGACGATGACGCGGCGTCCATGGATCAGCCGCGCCATGCCCTCGCGGTCTAGCGGCACCTGGGCCCGGTTGAGCAGGTCCTCGATCGCCATCGGGCGCAGTTCAAACTTGTCGCTGCGATCGTTCGCGGTATCCAGCGCGGTCGGGCGCGGCGCGCGGCGGATCTGCAGTCCGAACCTGTCGGCCTGCTCTACCAGTGCCGCGAGCGACTGGCCGGACAGGTCGGGTGTCGCCACAACCAGCATGTCGGGGAGCCGTCCCTCGGCGTCCAGCTTCTCCAGCACCGCGCCGACGTCGCCGATGGCGCCCAGGAATGGGTAGCCGTGGATGCGGCGGCCGGTCTGACGGGCTCCGGCGGCGAGAAGTCCCTCGACCCGCAGTACGCGGCGGCGATCCCAGTCGAGCGCGCGCAGGAACAGGTCCAGGTCTTCGGTCGCGCCCACCACAAGGGCGGATGGCAGCCCAGGCGCGATCGCGGCCGGCAGAGGTCCCCGGCGCTGATGGCGCAGCAACCGGTAGGCAACGCGCGGTGTTCCAAGCAGGACCAGCAAGACCAGCGCATGCACCGCCGGAAAGGCGAGATTTGCCGAGGCTGTGCCGGTCAGCATGGTCAACACAGCGAACAGCCCCGCGCCCGCGACACTCGCGCCCACCACGGAGAGTAGGTCGCTGATCCCAGCGAACCGCCAGTATTGCCAGGGGAGCCGGAATGGCAGCCCGGCGAGCAGGAGCGTTACGGCGCCGATGGCCAGCAGCCAGGGCGGATTGAGCCACGTCTCGCCTGGGGCTGCGATGGCCCGGGCCACCGGAACCGCCAGGGCGCCCATGGCGCCATCGATGGCAAGATTCAGTGCGACTCGAAGCGGCGCGCGCGCAACCATGCGGCGCGGTATAGCCCAGCAGGGAAGGGGGGCATACCCGGTGCCTGGCCGCTAGCTTCCGACCGGTTCCGACTGGCACGCCGCCCGCCCGACCGCTTCGGCCAACTCGGCCGAGCTGAACGGTTTCCGCAGCGTCCGATAGCCTCTGTCCGACCATGGCCGCAGCCGGTCGTTCTCAACGTAGCCGGTAACGAACAGGATCGGCGCGTCCGCCCAGATCGAGGTGATCTCACCGGCGAGCTGCGCTCCGTCCATCACTGGCATGGCAAAATCCAGGATGAGCAGGTCGAAGCGCCGGTCCCGCGCGAGGGCCTCCAACGCCGCGGTACCGCCATTCGCATCGACAACAGTGTGTCCGAGGTCTTCCAGGGTGGCACGGACCGAGACTCGGACTCCCTCGTCGTCGTCCACCAGCAGGATGCGAAGGCCGCCGGAGGTGACGTTTGTCACGGGCAATTGAGCGGCCACGCCTGGCAAGACGTCGGATTTGTGGAGGAACAGGCTGATCGTCGTGCCCCGACCGACCTCGCTGTCGATCCTCAGGCCGCCGCCGATCTCTTCGAGGAAACCGGCTACCATCGACAAGCCGAGCCCGGTGCCGCCACCCGGCTGCTTCGTCGTGTAGAATGGCTCGACGGCACGAGCGCGAACTTCGTCGGTCATGCCGCTGCCGGTATCGCTGACCACCAGGCACACGTAGTTGCCGGGGGCCAGGGACGGTACCTCGAGATGCGCAGTCTCTATATTGCGTGTCCGAAACAATATCTCGCCACCCTCCGGCATGGCATCGCGCGCGTTCACCGCGAGGTTCAGCAATGCCAGTTCGAGCTGTGTCACGTCGGCAAGCGCCGGCCACACGGCGGCTGTTAGGTCGTAGCGCAAGTGAGTTCCTGGCCCGAGCGTTCGCAACAGCAGTTCGTACATGCCGTGGATCACTTCATTGACGTCAACCGGCCGCACGGCGATCTCATGCTTGCGGGAAAACGCCAGCATCTGGGCGGTGAGCTTGGCGCCGCGCTGTGCCGCCCGGGTCGCAGCTGTCAGCCAACGGATTTTGCGCGCGTCGGTTTCCCGGCGCAGCACCAGCTCGAGCGAGCCAAGTATGACGGCAAGCAGGTTGTTGAAATCGTGCGCGACGCCGCCGGTCACGCGGCCGAGTGCCTCCATCTTCTGGCCCTGCTGCGCAAGGGCTTCCACCTCGCGGCGACGCTCGGTCTCTGCGACAAGTTGTCTCAGGCTGGCATGTTCGATCTCCGCCTTGCGGCGCACCAGCCCAAGCGCCACCAACAGCAGTGTGCTGAGCAGCAGCGCGCAGATCGCCATGACGCCGACATGGGCTCCCCACGTGGTCAGGAATATCGAACGGTCGATGCCGTAGCCCGCCAACATCGGCAAGTTGTCCAGCTTCTTGAACGCCCCGATGCTCGCCTTGCCGTTCTCGCTCGACAGTCCGCTGCCCAGTCCCGTGGTGGTACCATCGCGCAGTGCCTGCATCATCGGATTGGTTTGCGGGAGTCGGGCAGTGAGCTCGCGCGGTGCGGGAAACTGTACCAGCAGGGCGCCATCGGTACGCAACAATGCGGCCGCCGAGGCTTCCGGATGATCTACGATAGCGCGGTAGAAGTTCTCGAAGTACTGGCTGGAAACGGTCACGCCGACCACGCCGGCGAATTTGCCGTCCTGTATCCGGGCACGGCTGATCATAAAGCCTGTCGTGCCGGAATGCGTGCCGCTGGACGGCGGGCTGATCGCGGGAACGTCGGCGGTTGCTGCCTTCGCATCGGTAAAGTAGGCGGCGGCGTGCACGTCGTAGCGTGGCATGGGATAGTCGCGGCTACTGGCGGCAACGATACCATCGGGATCGATCAGGTAGACCGCCTCGATTTGAGGCAGTTCACGCCGCAGCCGGTCCAGGAACGCATGCGTCTCCGGTGAGGCGGCCAATGTCGGCCAGTCCTGCCGATCGATGCGATCGAGCACGTGCGTGATCGCCAAGTCGGCGGTCTCCACCACGGTTCTGGCATGCTCCGCGATTGCGTTGGCGGTCGTGATCACGTCATTCCGGGAGCGCTCTAGTTCGACCCAGTAATCGACCCAGGCAAGTCCGCCGAACAGCAAGGTCGGCAATACGATAGATGCGAGACGGAGAGGCCGCGCGATGCGGTTCCAGGGTGTTCCAGCCGAGCCGAGGGACGTTTTTTCGCCTGACATTGTCCAGGTGGTGCGGAAGCAACCGAGCCAGCCATCCTGTTGTGCACGGCGAGGCGATGCAATTGTGTGCCGCTGGACGGGGTGCCGAAAGCCATCACGATCCAGTCATGATCCGCATGCCGGGTGCGGGATGGGAGGGCGCTGGCCTGCGATGCGGGCTGACCCGCCGCTCGCCCGTTGCAATGCACAAATCCGCGGTAGACAGGTTGGCCTTGCCTCCTTCACTCTCCCGTCCGTGAGCACCTACGACTTCATTGTCATCGGGTCTGGGCCTGCTGGCCGGCGCGCCGCCATCCAGGCGGCGAAGATCGGCCGATCCGTACTTGTGGTGGAAAAGGGGCGCCGCGTCGGGGGCGTCTCGGTCCACACCGGCACCATCCCTTCGAAGACGCTGCGCGAGACCGTGCTCAACCTGACAGGGTGGCGCGAGCGTGGCTTCTATGGCCGCGCCTATCGGGTGAAGAAGGACATTGGCGCCAAAGACCTGATGATGCGGCTGCACATGACGCTCGACCATGAGGTCGACGTGTTGGAGCATCAGTTTGCCCGCAACGGGGTCGATACCTTCAAGGGGACAGCGCGCTTTCTCGACCCGCATCGCGTCGAGGTCACCTCTGTCGATGGCGATGTCCGCAGCTTTCAGGCGGAGCGTTTCCTGATTGCCGTCGGCACGCGGCCGCATCGCCCTGCCGGCGTGCCGTTCAACGGTACGTCGGTGTTCGACAGTGACGAGATCGTCGAAATCCCTCGCCTGCCGCGCAGCCTGACCGTGATCGGCGCCGGGGTCATCGGCGTGGAATATGCCACCATCTTCAGCGCGCTGGATGTCGCGGTGGCGCTGGTGGAAGCGCGTCCAGCGATGCTGGATTTCGTCGATCATGAGCTGATCGATGATTTCACCCATCAGCTTCGCGATCGCGGCGTCGCGCTGCGTTTTGGCGCCAAGGTTGAGGGCATAGAGGTCGAGAACGGCTGGCCCGTCACCATCCTGGAGGGCGGTCGGCGCGTCCGCTCGGAAATGGTGCTGTATACCGCCGGTCGCGTTGGTGCGACCGATACGTTGAACCTGGGATCCTGTGGTTTGACCGGCGACGATCGTGGACGGCTCAAGGTCGATCCGCAGACGTTTCAGACCGAGGTGCCGCATATCTATTGCGCGGGCGATGCCATCGGGTTTCCCAGCCTCGCATCGACCTCGATGGAGCAGGGGCGCATCGCTGCCTGCCATGCCTTTGGGGTACCGGCGCCGCACGCACCTGAGTTCTTCCCGTACGGCATCTACTCGGTGCCGGAGATCTCGACCGTCGGCATGAGTGAGCACGAGGCGCGGCAGCGCGGCATTCCCTACGAATGCGGGATTGCGCGTTTCCGCGAGACATCGCGCGGGCACATCATGGGGCTGAATGCTGGCATGATGAAGATGCTGTTCTCGATCAAGACGAGGCGGCTGCTCGGCGTGCATATCGTGGGAGAGGGGGCAACCGAGCTGATCCATATCGGCCAGGCCGTGCTGAACCTGAAGGGCACGCTGGATTACTTCATCGACAACACGTTCAACTATCCGACGCTCGCCGAGGCTTACAAGATCGCGGCGCTGGATGCCTGGAACAGGTTGGGTGCCTGATCGGTTCGTCTTACGAGCCAGCTACCGCGAGATCCTATGTCGGATGACTGGCACGCTCGACGTGCCGGTCGGCTCCGGACGATGCGCGCCAGCTAGGTTCGGGCAGCCGCGAGCGCATTTTGCAGCGCCTGCATGAGAACGGTGCCGATCGGCGTTCCCCAGCCGGTGCAGGCATCCCAACCCGGCTGGGCCTTGTATCCCACCTGGCCTGTACCGGGCGGAATGTTGTTCCCAGCGATGATGTCAGTGAACGCGCCGGCATTGGACGTGGTGTCGTAGATCACGCCGTGGATCACCGCCCCCACCCCTACCGGCGTGGTTTGCCGGTTGTAGCCGAGCTCGCTGTTGATCCGTGCGATCAGCGAAGCCCAGAGCGGCGAGCAGGCGCTGGTACCCTCGCAGGTGGTGAGCCCCTGGCCGAAGCCAGCGACGTCCGGGACGGCGCGTCCGGTCAGCGCCGTGCCGGCCGTGTTGATCACCGGCATCAGGGCGCTCTGCCAGCTGGGAACCGCGTTCTCGTACATGGTGTTCACCCCGCCGCCTGACGCCATCCAAACCCATGAGCCGTGCTTCATGATGTAGTCCCACCACACTTGCGCCGTTGAATTGGTGGGATCGACATCGGTTGGCACGAAGACGCCGCCGACAGCGAGCGCGTAGGGGCTCGATGCCGGGTAGGCCACCCGGCTGGCGCCGGAATCGCCCGAGGCAAAGCATGGTGTGACCCCGCGTGCCAGCGCCTTTTCCAGCGCGGCATCGACCCCCTTGATCGTGCCCGCGTCCCAACCCTGGTAGGGAGAGCCGAAGCTGCAGGTGGTGACGTTGCATTCGCTCGTCGCCCGCTGGACCGCCTCGACGATCCCCGCTTCGTCATTGATCGCCAGATAGAGCTTGATCGTGGCGTCGGGTACGAAGTTGAGCAGGATTGCCGTGTCCATCATCAGCTCGCCCGACACGGTTCCGTTGGTCTGCTCGCCGATCAGGATGATCTCGACGTTCGGCCGCCCGGTCGCGTCGATCCCGATCGATCCCTTGGGACCCCAGCCAAGGACGCCCACCACCTGGCCTGTGCCTGTGTTGTCGGGGAACGCGAACATCTCCGACACCTGGCTGAAGCTGTAGATCTGATGGGGGACAGGCGTGCTCATGTCGGCGTCTCCACGATTGGACGTGCAAGAACGAGACACCAGACTCGGTTACGTCATTGATTCACCTTGGCGCAAGCTGATGCGGATCGCGGAGAGTTCGATGAGAGAGGTCGTTCGCGGCGCGGTTTTCGTATCGGGTCGTGATGGCACGGAGATGCGCGACTTTGTCCGGCTGGCTTCCTCGGCGCGGGCCCACATGCTACCCGCGCTGCGATGAAGAAACTGTTGCGGCATCCGATTGCGCAGGCCGCGCTGGCCAGACTGCTTGGCCTTTATCTGGCCTTCGCCCTGCGCACCACGCGCTGGTCGCTGGAGGGCCATGAGCACATGGCGCCGCACGCAGCGGGCGCGCCGGTCATCGTCGCGTTCTGGCATGAACGGCTGCCGCTGATGCCGATGCTGTGGCTCAAGGCACGTCAGTCTCCGGAAGGGCGTGGCACGCGCAACCAGGTGCACGTGCTGGTGAGCCAGCATCGCGATGGCCGGTTCATCGGCGCGGTGGTCAGCCGGTTCGCATTGAACGTGGTTCTGGGTTCGTCGTCGCGTGGCGGCGCGAAGGGGCTGCGTTTGCTGATGAACCTGCTCGCCAGAGGCGACCACATTGCGATCACGCCCGATGGTCCGCGAGGCCCGCGCCGGACGGCCGCTGCCGGAGTGGCACAGCTTGCCGCGCTGTCGGGTGTGCCTGTGCTGCCATGTGCGGCGCAGACCACGCGGCGGTGGGTGCTGTGGACCTGGGACCGGATGGTGGTGCCGAAGCCGTTCGGACGGGGTGTTGTCGTCTGCCTGCCGACGATCGCGGTTGCGCGTGACGCCTGGCAGGACGCGCTGCCAGCCATTGGCGACGCCCTGAGTGCGGCGGCCGACAAGGCAGACCAACTGTGCCTCGCCTGACGATGCTCGGGGCGGCATGGGCGGTGGCGGCGACCATCGCGGCGCCGGGGCTGCGCGTGATGCTGCGGGCGCGGCTGTCGCGAGGGAAGGAGCTGCCGGGGCGACTGAAGGAGCGTCGCGGCATCGATTCCACGCCCCGCCCATCCGGCCGTTTGATCTGGCTGCATGCCGCGAGCGTCGGCGAAACGGTGTCACTCCTGCCGGTGCTGCCGGAACTCACCGATGACGCCACGATCCTGTTCACCACCGGCACTGTGACCTCGGCGCAATTGTTGAGCCAACGGCTGGAACCGGCGTTGGCCGGGCGGGTTCTTCACCGGTTCGTGCCGCTCGACGTGCCGGCCTGGGTCGCACGCTTCCTCGATCACTGGCGGCCGGACGTAGCCGGCTTCGTTGAGAGCGAGTTGTGGCCGAACCTGCTGGCCGCCTGCCACGCGCGCGGCATTCCGACGATGCTGATCAACGCAAGGCTGTCGGAGCGCAGTTTTGCCAGCTGGCAGCGGGCCCCCGCGCTGGCGCGGCAGCTACTGGGCGGCTTCGCCCGCGTGCAACCGCGCAGCGAGACCGATGGCGCCCGGCTGCGCCAGTTGGGCTGCCCACGACTGATGGACGCCGGCGATCTCAAGCTGGCCGCGCCGCCACTGCCGGCTGACGCTGCCGAGGCCGGACGCCTCGCGGAGGCGCTGCGCGGCCGTCCGGTCTGGCTGGCCGCCAGCACCCATGAGGGCGAGGACGAGATCATCGTTGCCACTCACGAGAGGCTGGCACCGGATCATCCGGGATTGCTGACGATCATTGCGCCGCGGCATCCCGACCGTGGCGGGTTGATCGCTGCCGACGGTCATCGCTCGCGCGGTGACCCACCGCCTGCTGAAGGGGTATGGGTCGCCGACACGCTGGGCGAACTCGGACTATGGTATCGGCTCGCCCCTGTCGCCTTTGTTGGCCGCAGCCTGCTGCCTCCGGGCGGCGGGCAGAATCCCTTGGAGCCGGCGCGTCTGGGCTGCGCGATTGCGGTCGGTCCGCACACGGCGAATTTTTTCGAACACGTTGAGATGCTGCGTGCTGCTGGCGCCCTGACCGTGGTGCGCGACGCCGGGGAGCTGGCGCACTGGGTTGACGCGATGTTGCGCGACCCGGAGCGACGCCAGGCCATGGGCGAGGCGGCGCGCATGGCCGTGCAGCGGCAGAAAGACCTGCCACAGCGCACAGCCGCTGCCCTGCTGGAACTGATGGCGTAGATGCCGCATCCGCCGGGCTTCTGGGGCCACGACGGCGTGATCCCACGGCTGCTTTCACCGCTTTCCGCGATCACAAAGGCACTGACCGCGCGCCGTGTGGCGCGGCCGGGCTGGCGCGCGCCGGTGCCGGTGATCTGTGTCGGGAATGTCACCGTTGGCGGTGCGGGCAAGACCACGGTGGCGCTCGACGTCGGTGAACGCCTGCTGAGGCAAGGCCACGCCGTGCACTTCCTGCTGCGTGGTTATGGCGGCAGCGTGCGTGGGCCGCATCGCGTTGCCAGCAGCGACACGGCATCGACGGTTGGCGATGAGGCTCTTTTGTTGGCGGCTGTCGCGCCGACATGGGTTGGTGCCGATCGGGCGGCGAGCGCGCGCGCGGCGACCGCCGCCGGAGCTGGGGTGCTGGTGATGGATGACGGGCTGCAAAATCCCTCGTTGCGGCAAGATGTTCCCTTGCTGGTGATCGACGGGACGTCGGGCTTCGGCAACGGTCGTCTGTTGCCGGCGGGTCCGTTGCGCGAACCAGTTGCAGCCGCGGCGTCACGTTGCGCTGCGGCCATACTGATCGGTGACGACGCGCATGGCGTGGCGGCCGGTTTGCCGATCAAGGTATTGCGCGCGAGTCTCGTGCCGGGGACGGATGTGGCCCAACTGCGCGGGCGGCATGTTGTCGCCTTTGCCGGCATTGCGAGGCCCGACAAGTTCTTTGACATGTTGCGGGCCGAGGGCGTGGAGCTGGCGGGCGTCGTGCCATTTCCGGATCATCACCCCTACAGCGAAGCGGACATCGCGAGGCTCATGGGATCAGCGGATAGCGGCGTTCTGGTCACGACGCCAAAGGACGCTGTTCGCCTTCCGGTGGCCGTACGTTCGAGAGTTCAGGTCGTGGGCGTTTCGCTTGCGTGGGAACCGGCTGACGCGATCGAAACTTTTTTGCGCGACCGGCTGCTGTTGTAGCGGCGGTTCAGATCAAACCAGCGTATATGCAGCCAGCATGACGATACCGCCGATCGCGATCGTCGCATGAAGGCCGATCACGAACGCCGGCACCCGGCGCGTGCGCAGGCGAATGGCGACGATGCCCAATCCCACCAGCAGTGCCGTTCCAAGCAGCCCCGCAGCGATGCGACCGAATGAGCTGACACCCATGGCGACGCCGCGCGGCGGTCCACCGAGCGTCAGGATCAGCGCGGCGAGGGCCGCCGCTCCGCACAATCCGTGCAGCGCGCCCACTGTTGGCTGCCATCGTACGGCGAGCGCACCGCCGATCGTTCCGGCCGCCAGCACCAGGCAGAGCGACAGCAGCAGCACTATGCGTCGGCCCTGAACCGCTCGACTTCCTTCCAGTCGATGTCCATGCCGAACCCGGGCGCGTCGGTCAGCGAGGCGATGCCATTCCGCACCACGGCTCCGCCGCGATGGATGCCGTGATGGATCGGATGCCGCCCGTGATCGCCGATCGACTCTGCGCCGAATGCCGCGTCGCCGAATGCGGAGACCAGGTGCGCATGGACGTGCAGCGCCGAGTGGGGGGCGATGATGACGCCTTTCTGCTCGGCGTAATGCGCGATGCGCAGTGACTCGGTGAAGCCGGCGGCGCGCGTCGAGTCGAACTGCACGTAGCCGAGTGCGCCGCTGTCGAGGAAGTCGCGCATGGTGAAGCGGTGCCATTCGCGCTCGCCATGTGCCAGCGGTATCGGCGATGCTGCTGCCAGGCGGACATAGTCGGCTGGCTGCAGGTACCAGTGCAGCGGTTCTTCCAGCCAGAAGATGCTGTAGGGGGCGACCGCCTCGGCGAAGCGAATGCAGCCGGCGACATCGTAGGGCGCATTCATGTCCAGCATCAGCAGCACGTCGGGACCGATCGCATCGCGCACGGTGCGGATGCGGGTGACCTCGTCGGCCAGGGACAGAGCGCCGGTCTTCAGCTTCACCGCGCGATAGCCGGCGGCGACGAAACGGGCGAACTCATCGCCGCAGGCTTCGAGCGCCTCGCCTTCGCGGTAGTAGCCGCCGGTGGCATAGGTGAACACCTCGGTGCGGGTGCCGCCGAGCAGCCGATACACGGGCAGGTTCACTGCCTTGCCCTTGAGGTCCCACAGGGCGATGTCGATGCCGCCGATCGCGGCCATCGCCTGGGGGCGCTGGATGCGCGGCAGCGGCGCGGGCATGCCATCCCATCCGCCGATGCCGCCCGGCCGGGGCGAGGTCAGCGAGAACAGCTTTTCCCACACCTCGACGTGGCCGAGCGGGTCCAAGCCGGCGATCACCCCGGCGAAAGTCCGGATGAGGTCGCAGATGAGCTTCTGAGGGCCGCCGGCGATTTCACCGTAGCCGATCAGGCCCTGGTCGGTGCGGACCTCGACCAGCACCATCTGGTCGCGCTGCATCTGCTCGTGCGCGGTCCAGCGTGGCTGCTCGTAGGGGGCGGAGAGGGGGTGCGCCAGGACTTCGGTGATTTTCATGGTGGTCTCCTTGCGCCAGTGCTCGGGGCTTGTTACATGTAACGATGCAGGAGGCAACTATGGCCATTGCTTCGCAGCCCGGAAAGTCCAGGGACCGGGTACGGGCGCACCGCGAGCGCCTGCGCAGGCAGGGGCTGCGCCCGATCCAGATCTGGGTACCGGACGTCACCTCGCCGGAATTTGCCGCGGAGGCGCGCCGACAGTCGTTGGCGGTGGCTAACAGTCCGTATGCGGCGGAAGATCAGGCTTTCGTGGATGTGGTAACCGATTGGCGTGACGCATGAAGCGCGGCGAAATCTGGACCGTCGCCAGCGGGCCAGACTATGCCGGTAAGCCTCGGCCCGCGGTGATCGTGCAGTACGACAGATTTGAGATGACGGCGTCAGTCACTGTGTGTGCTTTCACGTCTGACCCTACCGAAGCGCCGTTGTTCCGATTGCCGATAAGACCGAGTGCCACGAACAGTCTTCGCGCGGAGTCGCGACTGATGGTCGACAGGATCATGACTGTGCCGCGCGCAAGGCTTGGTCTGCGTGTTGGCCGTCTAAGCGACATGGACATGCTTCGGCTCAACCGCGCCATCGTCGTTTTTCTGGGGATCGGTGTCGCGACCCAGGGTTGACCAGGTTCGCTGATGCCCTCGGTTGCATCAGTCCCCGACTGGCGATAAGCGAAGCGCAACATTCTGGAGAACTCGATGTCCGGCAGACATGACGAGCATCAGCCGGTGCGGCCGATTGCCTGGGCCCGGTTGCTGCTGTTCATACCCTTTGTCGCCATCCTGTGGGTGCCATTCTACAACAGCGTGGAACCGATGTGGCAAGGCATCCCGTTCTTCTACTGGTACCAGCTGCTCTGGATCATCCTCGGCGCGTTGATCATTGCCGTCGTCTATAAGCTCGAGCACTGAGCCATGATCAACTGGACGGCTCTGATTGTCTTCCTGGTGCTGTTCGCGCTGGTCACGTGCCTCGGCTTCGTCGCGGCGCGCTGGCGGCGCGGCGACCTTACCATGCTGCACGAATGGGGCCTCGGCGGACGCCGCTTCGGCAGCTGGGTGACCTGGTTCCTGATCGGCGGCGACCTGTATACCGCCTATACGTTCGTCGCCGTCCCGGCGGCGATGTTCGGCGTGGGCGCGCTGTATTTCTTCGCCATTCCTTACACGATCATGGTCTATCCGATCATGTATATCGTGTTTCCCCGGCTGTGGTCGGTGGCGCACAAGCATGGCTACATCACGGCGGCCGATTTCGTGCGCGGACGCTTCGGCAATCGCTGGCTGGCACTGGTGGTCGCACTCACCGGTATCCTCGCGACCATGCCGTATATCGCGCTGCAGCTGGTCGGCATCCAGGTGGTCCTCGGCGCGATGGGGATCGAGACCAGCGGGTTGGGCGGCGACCTGCCGCTGATCATCGCGTTCGTGATCCTGGCCGCGTTCACCTACACCTCGGGTATGCGCGCACCGGCGATGATCGCCATCGTCAAGGACGTGCTGATCTATGTCGCGGTGTTCGCGGCGGTGTTCGCGGTGCCGATGCATCTGGGCGGCTACGACAAGGTGTTCAGCGCGATCCCGGCGGCGAAGCTGCTGCTGGCCACGCCGCCGGCCGGTTCGACAGGCAGCTTCAGCGTCTATGCCACGCTGGCGCTCGGCTCAGCCGGGGCACTGTTCCTGTATCCACACTCGGTGGCGGGCGTGCTGAGCGCGTCGAGTGCGCGCGTGGTGCGCCGCAATTCCGCGGCGCTGCCGGCCTATTCGCTGATGCTTGGGCTGCTGGCGCTGGTGGGATTCATGGCGATTGCCGTCGGCGTGCAGTCGATGCCGGAGTTCGCGGACGGCTTCAAGCACTATGGCAACAACTTCGCTGTGCCGTCGCTGTTCCTGGCGCTGTTCCCCTCATGGTTCGTCGGCGTCGCGTTTGCGGCGATCGCCATCGGCGCGCTGGTGCCGGCGGCCATCATGTCGATCGCCACCGCCAGCCTGTTCACCCGTAACATCTATCGTGAGTTCATCCGGCCCGACTGCACCGACGCGCAGGAGAGCCAGATGGCCAAGATCGTCTCGCTGGTGGTCAAGGCCGGCGCGCTGGTATTCATTTTCGCCATCCCGTTCCAGTACGCGATCTACCTGCAATTGCTGGGCGGGATATGGATCATCCAGACGCTGCCGCCGGTGATCCTCGCGCTTTACACGCGGATGCTGAACGGCTGGGCGTTGCTGATCGGCTGGGCGACGGGTTTTTGCCTTGGGACCTGGATGTTCATCACGATGAACTTCAGCCCGGTCTATCCGGTGCACATCATGGGCACGACCGTGCCGTGTTACGCGGCGTTGGCCGCGGTGGTGGTGAACGTCGTGGTGTCTTTCGTGCTGTCGCTGTTCCTGAATGCGGTGTGGTCCGACCGGCACAAGGACGTGACCATCGCCAGCGACTACGCCTGACGGCGCGATAACCCGGCCTTAATCCGGCTGCACCACACTGCCGGCCCTGGCGGAGGGCCCGGAGCGGCGGCGTGCAAAATTGGGTTGAGGGACTGAACGTCGCGCTGGATTGCGTCGACGCGGGCAAATCGGCGGAAGCCGAACGGCTGTGCCAGCGGATGCTGGACGAGGACGGTGAAAACCAGGCTGTGCTCCTGCTGCTTGGCCTTGCCATCGGAGCGCAGGGCGAATTCGCGCGGGCGCAGCCGATTCTGGTGCGCGTGGGACATGCCGAAGCGGAGGGCAGCGATCGCCGGTACGACGCTGCCGCCGCGCATGTCCGTTGGCGTTGCCG
>DATJJM010000119.1:0-20289 GCA_035492535.1 Acetobacteraceae bacterium
CGAGCTTCGAAGCATTCCAGCAGCAGATCGCCTTCCTGCTGGCACGCGGCGTCGCACTGCATCGCCGGGTGGATCGCGGCGTCACGCACAGCATTCACCTCAAGGATCCTGACGGGAACGAGATCGAACTGGTGCACGAGCTGCCGCGCGAAGCCTGGGAAGGCGACATCCAGGCCGCGCTGGACCGCTCTGTCGAGCTGCCGATCGGCGCATGAATTAGGCAGCGGCGGAGATCCTACGGTAGCTATCGCTGTTCCGGCGGGACGTCGCGTAACGTGCGGACGAAGGCCACGATCTCATCGCGGTCATACTTCAGATGCACGCGGCTGTTCGAAGCGGGCCGGGTGGCAAGACACACGCCTGGGCGTCGTTCGACGACTGGCCGAATGGGTCGAGGCACGAAGCCGCCACCACAATTGGGGCAGACGTTGAACAGCACCGACTCAACGCAATCGGCGCAGAAGGTGCACTCGAATGTGCATATACGGGCGTCGGTCGCGTTGGGCGGCAGATCCTTGTCGCAATATTCGCAGTTGGGGCGGAGTTGCAGCATCTCGGTCTCCCTAAGGTTCGGCCGTGGACAGCCACCATCCGTCGCCGGCCAGCCAGCAGGTTTTGTCCGGTTCGTCTGGCGGGCGGCGCAGGGATTTTACCGGCGGGGTGAATTGTGATTCCCGCAGCGCCTTGGTCAGCCTTGCTTCGGCCTCGCTGTCGCGACCGCCCACACATTCGATCATACCGACCCGGGAGACATGTCGTGCTGCGTAGCGATTGTCGAGGCGTTCGATCAACACGAAGGCGCCCCACCATGTCGCATCGGTCAATGGCACAAGTAGCCTGCCGTGGTCGGCCAACGCGTCGAGCCATGCCAGCGACAGATGCGTCACACCGGCGTTGACAATGATGACATCGGCGGAACGCTTCGGCCGGAACGTGAAGCCATCTGCTGCCTGCACGGTGACATTCGGCGAGGGCGAGGCAAGGTTGGCGCGGGCTTGCCCGGCCAGTTCGGCATCGATCTCCACCGCCGTGACATGTCCCTCGTGGCCGACGATGTCAGCGAGGATCGCGGTATAGTAGCCCGTGCCGATGCCGATATGCACGACATGCTCGCCAGGCTTCAGGTCGAGCTGATCGTAGGCGAAGGCCCACAGGCTCGGCTGGCCGTTGTTCAGCCGCCGCGACTCATCGATCGCGATCAGCACGTCATGGTACAGATGCGATGGGTTGGCGTCGTCGGTGGTCCAGTATTCGGACCGTGCCATGGGGCTGAGCAGCCGCCATGGCCCGACACCGGCGAAATGCTCGCGTGGCACACGGGCGAAAGCCTGGATCACCAACGGCGAGCGGACGTGCGAGACGTAGCGAAGTTCCTCTGCGAACCAGCGACGCACCGCAACGAGATCAGAGTTGCTCACGGGCCACCTTGGCCACTGCGTCCGTCGTCGTCCGCCAGATCTGCCTGCGCCCAAGCACCCGCGAGAGAGCGTCTCGCAGATAGCGGATGCGATGCGCCTGCCCCGCGATCCAGGGATGCAGCGTCAGATTGAAGCAGCCGCCCCCTTCGTCGTGCAGGAAGGCAAAGGCTTCGGCGACGTTGTCCGCCCAGACATGCGGTGGGACACGACGCAGCCACATCGCTTCAAGATCATTCCACTCGGGCTGCGGCGGCAGCGCGACGAGATTCCTGCCTAAGAGGAACGGCCGGTCATCGCTGGCCCAATCGGTCGTGTAGGTGAAGCCTGCTTCGCTGAGCAGCGTCGGCGTGCGGTCGGACTCGTTGAAGTCCTGGCCGCACCAGCCTTGCGGCGCAGTGCCTGCGGCTGCGCGCACGGCTTCGCGGCTTTCGGCGATGAAGGCATGTTCCTCGGCTTCCGACATGCGACTGGTGATGCGGCGTGTCGCGTAGGTGCCGTGTGCCATGAAGCAGGTGTTGCGTCGGACGAGTTCATCGACCAGTTCGGGATAGCGCTTCGCGGCAGCGGCGCCGAGCGCGACGCTGGGTGTGATGGCAAAGCGGTCCAGTGCATCCAGGATGCGGAAGATGCCGACGCGCGCGCCGTATTCGCGCTGGCTCCACGTGAGCCAGTCGGGGAAGAAGTTACCGAGCGGCGACACGACGCGCGGGTCGCGGCTGGCATCCTCGAGGGGGTTCACTTCCCAGTAGTCGAGCACCAGCGTCACGGTGAAGGCGACGCGCGCGTTGTCCGGCCACTCGAAGCGCGGCGCTTCGGTCAATGTCCGATAGGCATGGTGCAGATGGTCCATGCCGGGACGGCGCTGCTCGCCGACAGGCGGGGTGTTCTCAGCCATTGGCAGCCTCCCGCGCGGCCAGGTGGGATTCGATCAGCGGTAGATGGTGTTCATTGAACCAATCGGTGATCTCACCGGCGGTGGTGAGCCAGACGCCCGGATGCGACAGGATGTATTCCATCGCGGTGCGGAATGCGCGGATACGGCTCGGCACGCCGACCCAATAGGGATGCAGCGCGATGCACATGGCTCTGCCCTGCTCGGCGCCTTCTTCGTAAACAGTGTCGAAGTAGTCACGGATCTGGCGGGCGAAGTCGGCCGCCTCCAGGCCGCGGCGATGCAGGATCACGTCGTTGATGTCCACCGAATAGGGCATCGAAATCAGCTTGCCCGTCTTCACGTTCAGCGGGAACGGCTGATCGTCGTGATAGAGGTCGGCTGTGTAGTCGTAGCCGCACTCGGCGGCGAGATCGAAGGTATCCAGCGTGTTGGTGATCGCCGGGCTGAACCAGCCGCGCAGCCGGCGGCCGGTGAGGCGAAGGTGGATGTCCTTCGACTCTTCCATCGCGGCGCGCTCTTCATCGCGCGAGAAGTTCCAGTGATAGCGCGTGTTGTAGATACCATGGGACATGTACTCCCAGCCGCGAGCCTCCATCGCGCCGAGGATTTCCGGAAAGTGCTCCAGCACCGCCATGTTGAGGCTGACCGTGCAACGGATGTTGAGTGCATCGGTGACCTCGAACAGGCGCCACAGGCCGACGCGGTTGCCGTAGTCGCGCTGGCTGTAGCCGAGGATGTCGGGGTGCGGCGAACGCGGCCACGGATCGCGCGTGCGCACGTATTTCGGCATGAACTCGTAGTGCTCGATGTTCGGCACCACCCAGACGGCGACGCGCGCGCCGTTCGGCCAGCGCAGCGGCGGCCGATGCAGGATGGGCGAGTAGGAGACGAGGTTCGGTTCCATGTCACGCTCGCGGTTTGGGCGCACAAGCCTAGCCCGTTCTGTGGTATAAGCCATCCCAAACGAGGGGGAGCGTCCATGGCAAACACACAGGCGATTTCCGAGTTGCTGCAGCGCGCGGCGGATGCCGGCGATGTGCCTGGCGTGGCGGTCGCCGCTGTCACTGCCGACGGGACGGTCGTTACCGCGGCCGCGGGCATGCAGGACGCGACCTCTGGCGCGGCCATGGCACCCGATACCGTGGTCTGGATCGCCTCGATGACCAAAGCGGTGACCGGGGCTTGTGCGATGCAGCTCGTCGAGCAGGGAAAGCTTTCGCTCGATGGTCCGATTTCGGCGGTGCTGCCGGAACTTGCCACGGTGCAGGTGCTGGACGGCTTCGCAGCGGACGGTTCGCCGCGGCTGCGGCCAGCGCAACGCCCGATCACGTTGCGGCATCTGCTGACGCACAGCTCGGGCTTCGTCTACGAGATCTGGAATGCCGGCATGGTGCGCTACCTCGAGACGACCGGCACGCCAAGCATAGCCTCGTGCATGAACGCGGCACTCAGCTTGCCCCTGATGTTCGATCCGGGCGAGCAGTGGGACTACGGCATTGGCATCGACTGGGCGGGCAAGGCGGTCGAGACCATCAGCGGGCAGCGACTCAGCTCGTATATGCAGGAGCATCTACTAGAGCCGCTGGGCATGCAGGACACCGGCTTCCGTATCGGGGCCTCGCAGCGGCAGCGCCTGGCCAAGGTGCATGTTCGAACACCCACAGGATTCCAGGCCACCGACACCGAGCTGCCACATGAACCCGAGTTCGATATGGGCGGCGGCGGACTTTATTCGACCGTCGGGGACTACCTGCACTTCGCCCGCATGGTCATGAACGGCGGCACGCTGGACGGTGTGCGCGTGCTGCGGCCAGAGACGGTGGCGATGATGTCGGCGAACGCGATGAGTGATCTGCGCTGCCAGCCGTTGAAGGCGGCGGTGACGGCGGCGTCGAATGACGTTGACTTCATCGATGGCATGCAGTGGGGGTTGAGCTTCCTGATCAACCCGGAGCCGCTGCCGACAGGACGCTCGGCTGGATCGCTGGCCTGGGCGGGGCTGGCCAATTCATACTACTGGATCGATCCGGCAAGGCAGGTGGCGGGCGTTTACGCCACCCAGCTTCTGCCGTTCTTCGATGACAGGGCGGTGCGGCTGTTCCAGGACTTTGAGACCGCGGTCTACCGCATGGCATAGCTTGGCGCAGGAATTGCCTGTCGAAGCTGCCTGGAGTGGGCTTCGGAGGGAATCATGAACGACGCCAAGACCGCGCTCGGCCACAAGATCCTGGCCATCAAGCAGCAGCGGAAGCTGAGCTGGAACCAGATCGCCGAGCGGCTGGGATTCTCGCCGACATGGACCTGTGCCGCGTGCCTCGGGCAGATGTCGATGACACCGGAGACAGCGGCCAAGGCCGGCGCATTGTTCGGGCTGAATGACGAGGAAGTGGCGCTTTTGCAGGCAATCCCCTATCGCGGTTCGCTGCCGAACGCGGTGCCGACGGATCCCCTGATCTACCGGTTCTACGAGCTGGTGATGGTGTACGGGACGACCTGGAAGGAACTGATCCAGGAGGAGTTCGGCGACGGCATCATGAGCGCGATCGATTTCGACATGTCGCTGGAACGGCAGCCGGACCAGAAGGGCGATCGGGTGAAGGTGACGATGTCGGGCAAATTCCTGCCCTACAAGCGCTACTGATCGTCAGCGTCACTGCGGCGCTGCGAAGCTCTGCACCAGGCTTCCCGACACCAGCCGCCAGCCATCGACGAGCACGAAGAAGATCAGCTTGAACGGCAGCGAGACCACGCTCGGCGGCAGCATCATCATGCCGAGGCTCATCAGCACGCTCGCAACCACCATGTCGATGATCATGAAGGGGAGGAAGAGCAGGAACCCCATCTCGAAGGCGCGCCGCAGTTCACCCACCAGGAAAGCAGGGACCAGTGCCCGCCACGGCACGGCATCAGGGTCCGGCGGTGGCGGCAGATGGCCGATGTCGAGAAAGAGCTGAAGGTCGCTGGAGCGAAGGTTGGCCGTCATGAAGCGATGGAAAGGCTCGCTGGCGAGACGGAGGCCTTCGAGTTCGCCGACACGTCCCTGGGTAAGCGGCAGCAGGCCGGTGGTCCAGGCATCGTTCAGCACCGGCTGCATGACGAAGAAGGTCAGGAACAGCGCCAGGCCGATCAGCACCATGTTGGGAGGCGTGCCCTGAGTGGAGAGCGCGCTGCGCAGCAGTGACAGCACGATGACGATACGGGTGAAGGCCGTGACCATCACCAGCAGGCTGGGCGCGAGCGACAGCACGGTGACGAGAGCGGTGAGTTGCACGAGGCGGCCGGTGGCACCGGCCTCGCCGGCACTGCCCAGGTCGATGTTCACGGACTGGGCGTGGGCCAACAGCGGCAGGAGCAGGCAGACAGCGAAGCCGATGAAGCGCAGCAGTCTCATGGGCCAGGCCCTTCCCCATCGAGCCAGCCGATAACGACATCCTGCGTGCCGCCGACGAGCAGAAGCACGCGACGCTGGTCGCAGGAGACGAGGTAGAGGCGCCGCCGCTGATCGAGGGGCAGCGTATCCTGCACAGCCAATACGCGATTGCCGGTTGGGCGCTGCGCGATGCCACCGAAGCGTGCGAGACGGCCGGCCAGCCAGATCAGCGCCAGGACGGCGGCAAGCGCGCCGGCGGCGGTCAGGATGGATGTCGTGTTGCCGAACATGGCGCTGCCTTTTGCAGTGCGCGCATGAGTGCCTCGAATGATCCCGAGAGCGCGATCAGCTTCGGGCGAATGCGGCGGCCTTCCTCGGGTGGCAGGTCAAGCGATGTGGCGCAGAGCAGCCCGACCTGATCGGTCAGGCCGGTCAGATCGATCCGGTGCCCTGCTTCGACGAGAATCTTGGCCACGCCGACAACCTTTGTCAGGTCGTCCGCGAGCGCGCGAACGGCGTCGATTGGCTGGGCACCTGGAGTGTCTGTCATCGTTACTATTAGAACGCAGCGGTATTACCGAACCCTTTATTAAGGAGACTGATTCATTCTCGCGTTATCCAGACCTCCTGGCGGCTGCGATCAATCGTCGCTTAACCCGATGTTGAGGGTGCCGGGCGCATGATCGAGGCATGGATTCGACAAGGATCAACCTGCTCGACCTGGCCCAGCAGCGAATGGCCTGGGCTGACGAACGGCAGGCAGTGCTGGCACAGAATATCGCGAACGCGAATACGCCTGGATACAAGCCGCATGATGTGCGGCCGTTCGCCGACGCGCTCGCCAGCGCAGGCGTGGTCGCGCCGATGCGAACCGACCCCGGCCATCTGGCAGGCACGCTTCCCGCAAACTCACCGGGCGAGGTCGTCGATCGCACGCACCTGACATCGCCGGATGGCAACGCGGTCGCGCTCGATGAAGAGCTGGTCAAGGTCGCGGACACCGAGACCACGCACAAATTGGTGACGTCGATTTACAAGACATATCTGGGCATGTTGCGCACCGCGGCGGGTGGCGGCTCGTCCGGTTAGCCAAAGGAGCGCCGCATATGGAACTCGACAAGGCGCTGGGCATCGCGGCAAGCGGCATGGACGCGCAGACGACGCGACTGCGTGTGATTGCAGAAAATCTCGCCAACCAGGACACGACCGGTTCGAAACCCGGTGCGGATGCCTATCGGCGCAAGACGGTGACGTTCGAGAATGCGCTGAACAAGAAACTTGGCACAGCGACGGTGCACGTGAAGCGGGTCGGGCAAGACCGGAGCGACTTCCCTATGCGTTACGATCCTTCGAATCCCGCAGCGAATGCGGCGGGGTATGTCAAGCTGTCGAACGTGAACACCATGGTTGAGGTGATGGACATGCGCGAGGCGGAGCGTTCGTACAGCGCGAACCTCGCCGTGATGCAAAGCGCGCGCGGCATGCTGACGCGCACGATCGACCTGCTGAAATGAGCACGATCCCAACCATCGTCGTCACGCCTTCGACTGCGGCAGACGCCTATGGCCAGGTCGATCGCGGCGATCTCGGTGCCGGCAGCGCCGCAGGCAGTGGCGGCTTCGGCGCGACGCTGCAGCGCGCGATGCAGGGAGCGATCAATCAGTTCCACGACGCAGACACGCAGGCGGCTCAGGCGATGACCGGCGGTGGCAACCTGACGGACGTGATCACCGCGCTGTCGCGTGCCGAGCTCACATTGCAGACCGCGACCTCGGTGCGCGACCGGGTCCTGCAAGCGTACCAGGACATCATCAAGATGCCGATCTGAGGTCGCCATGAATGGCGCTGACATCGGCCTGCTGATGCGGGATGGCATTCTGGTGATGCTCAAGGTGGGCGGGCCGCCATTGCTGATAGCGCTGGTGGTAGGCCTGCTGGTGGCATTGCTCCAGGCAGTGACACAGATAAACGAAGCGACGTTGGCATTCGTGCCGAAGGTGCTGGTGCTGTGCGCGGCATTGGTGCTGCTGGGCCCGTTCATGTTTTCAACGTTGACGGCCTATACGCATGTGCTGTTCGACCGGCTGGTTGCCATAGGCCTCTCATGATCGGCGACGAAGGGGCGCTGCTTGCCACGCTGCCGGCGTGGGCATTCGCGTTCGTGCTGGTCACTGCGCGGATTGGCGCGGCGATGTCGTTGCTGCCGGGGCTCGGCGAGGCGGAGCCGCCACTGCTGATCCGCGTCGGTCTGACGCTCGGCGTCACCGTGCTGCTGCTGCCGGGGATCGCTCCCTCCCTGCCGAAGGCGCCGGATGTCGGCATGCAGGCGGCGCTGATGGTGATGACGGAGATCATCACCGGCCTGTGGTTCGGCTGGCTGGCGCGGTTGCTCGTTCTGTCACTGCCGATCGCCGGGCAGTTCATCTCCTACATGCTCGGCATAGCCAACGTGCTGCAACCCGATCCGGAACTGGGCAGCCAGGCGACGCCGCTGGAGCGGATCTTCGATCTCGGCGCCGCGGTCGTGGTCCTTGCCAGCGGGCTCTATGCGCTGCCACTGATGGCGCTCGCCGGCAGTTACCAGTTGATCCCGGCAGGCACGCTGCTGCCAGCCGCCGATACCGCCCAGACAGCAGCGCAAGCTGCGGGCACCGCCTTCTCGCTGGCGGTGCGGCTGGCGTCGCCGTTCCTGCTGGTCTCCATCGTCTGGCACGTGGGGACGGGGCTGCTGGCGCGGCTGGTGCCCCGCATGCAGGTGTATTTCGTGGCCATGCCGGGGCAGATCCTGGGCGGCTTGGTACTGCTCAGTGTCATCGCGAGCACGTTGCTGGCCGCATGGGAAAACGCTGTCTGGGCGGGCTTCAACCTGCTGCCCGGGCACTGAGCCGCCATGGCAGGTGAACCGCAACAGGACGACAGAACGGAGGCCGCAACACCGCGACGGCTGCAAAAGGCGCGCGAGGAAGGCCACGTCGCTGTCTCACGTGAACTGAGCACATTCGCCGGGTTGGCGGCCGTGACACTGGTGCTGGCGATGGCGGGGCCCGCGGCGGTGCATGATCTGGCATTGCGGCTGAGCGTGTTCCTGTCGCGCGCGCATGAACTGGGGGCCGCATCTGCGCTGCGGCTGGCTGGGGTAGCCTGGCTTCGCGCGGCGGCACCATTCGTGCTGGCGGCGTTGCTGGCTGGTACGACGGCCGTGCTCGTGCAGACGCGCTTCCTGTTGAGCGTGCGATCGCTGCGGCTGGATTTTTCCAGGGTCAGCCCGCGTGCCGGCATGAAACGGCTGCTCGGTCCGGACAGTGTGGTCGAGGCGGCCAAGTCCCTGGTGAAGATTGCTGTACTTGGCATCGTGCTCTGGCGCGTGATCCTGAATGACCTGCCGGCATTGCTGCGCTCGCCATTCGTCGAGCCGCGCCAGATCCTCTCCAGTGTCGCCGGGCCGGTGCTGCACGTGATCGTTGCTGTGCTGGTGGCGCAGGCGGCGATTGCCGCGTTGGACTTCTTCTGGGTGGTGCTGCGGCATTCGCGCTCGCTGCGGATGAGCCGGCACGACGTCATGGATGAGTTGAAGGAGACTGAAGGCGACCCGCGCCTCAAGGCGCGGTTGCGGCAGATTCGCGTGCTGCGTGCGCGCAGGCGGATGCTCGCAGCGGTGCCGAAGGCAACCGTGGTGATCACCAACCCAACGCATTATGCGGTCGCGCTGACCTATGACCGTGCGAAGCATGCCGCGCCGCGGTTGGTTGCAAAGGGTGTAGATACGCTTGCGGCGCGCATCCGCGAGGTCGCGCAAGAGAACCGCGTGCCGATTGTCGCCAACCCACCATTGGCGCGTGCGCTGTACCGCGTTGAGGTGGATAGCGAAATACCCGCGGAACACTTCCAGGCGGTGGCGGAGATCATCGCTTACGTGTGGCGGCTCGCTCGGCCGCCTCCACGGTCGGCTGGCGCGGCCTGACAAACCCTGTCCCTGACAGGATTGTTTGCCTTTTGCCAATTGCCAACGGTGCGAAACGGACTCGCATTTCCGTTAATTCTCCATGATACTGACCGGCAGGCGTGCCGGTCGATGGGGTCCGAGGTGGCCGTTTCGGAGCCGTCCAATGGGTCGTCGACCGCGGGCCACCGCTCGCAAACTGGAACACACACAGAAGGCTGCCAGAACAGTAGCCGAAGGGAGTACGTCTATGTCTTTGGGTCGACCAATCTCACGTCGTAGAGCCGTCAAGATCGGCGCGGCTGCCACGGCCTTGCCCCTGGTGCACATCAGCACGGCCGGCGCGGCCGGCAAGCTCAGCCTGGCGCTGTGGGATCATTGGGTTCCCACCGGCAATCCGGCAATGAAGAAACTTGCTGACGCGTGGGCAGAGAAGAACAAGGTCGAGCTGCAACTCGATTTCCTCACGTCCATCGGCAGCAAGATCAACATCACCATGGCAGCCGAGGCGCAGGCCAAGACCGGGCACGACGTCTTCGCGTTCGATTCGTGGACGGTTCAGCAGTACGGCGACAGCCTGATGCCTATGGATGACGTGATGAAGCGGCTGATCGCCAAGTACGGCAAGCTTGGGCACGCCTATGAGTATCTCGGTGTTTCGAATCGGCACTGGCTGGCGGTCCCCGTGGGTTGGGGGTCGGCGCCGCTGCCACCGTGCGGTCGCATCAGCCTGTTGAAGAAGTTCGCCAACGTCGACGTGCAGCAGTGGTTCCCGGCGCGTCAGGCGACGCCGGATACATCGAAGGACTGGACCTACGACACACAATTGAAAGTTGCGGAAGCGTCGTTCAAGAACGGCGTTCCGGTTGGCTTTGGCTGCGGCCAGAACAGTACTGACGCGAACCAGACCTGGGGTGCGACGTTTGGTGCGTTCGGCGCTGATCTGGTGGATGCAAAGGGCAACATCGTCATCGAATCCGACAACGTGCGCCAGGCGATGGAATATGCCCAGCGCATGGTGAAGTTCATGCCGCCGGACGCGGTCAGCTGGGACGATGCCTCGAACAACCGGGCGTTGATCTCCGGCAAGGCGGCGCTGATCTGGAATCCGCCGTCGGCCTGGGCCGTGGCAAAGCGCGACGCGCCGCAGGTGGCGGAGGACTGCTGGACCTTCCCCAATCCGCGCGGACCGAAGGGGCGGCTGGTGCCGCACCGTCCGTATTTCTGGGGTGTGTGGTCCTTCGCCAAGAACAAGACGGCGGGCGCAGAGTTCATCGAGTACATGTCGCAGCGCGAACAGGTGGAGGCGCTGTCCACCGCTGTCGTCGGCTACGATATCCCGCCATTCGAGTCGATGTCGGACCTGCCGATCTGGACCGAAGTCGAGCCGCCAAAAGGTACCATTTACAACTATCCCGTGCGGCCCTGGCACGATGCACAATACTATATCCCCGGATCATCGGCCCCGCCGGAAATCGCGACCCAGATCTGGAACCGTTACATCTATCCCGCGATGGTGGCACGATTGCTTTCAGGGCAGACCATCAAGCAGTCGATCGACTGGGCAAAGAACGAACTGGAAGGGATGCGGTAGGTCAACAATGAGTGCCGGGCGGAGAAGTTTCCCGCCCGGCACTCGACATTTGCGGGAGGTCGGATAAAAGGCTCACGCGGTCTGGAAAAGACGCAGCGCTATAAGGAGAAAACGCGAGTATGAGTCATTCCCGTACGATGTCGCGCCGCCGTGCGTTGACCATGGGCGCGGCCGCTGCCGCCCTTCCGCTGGTGCATATCAGGAGCGGACGGGCCGCCGGGAAGATGTCCATCGGCTTCTGGGACCACTGGGTTCCAGGCGGCAACGATGTGATGAAGAAGCAGGTCGATGCCTGGGCAGCGAAGAACCAGGTCGAGGTGACCTCGGACTTCATCACCAGCAATAACAACAAGCTGCAATTGACAGGCGTCGCCGAGGCGCAGGCGAAGAGTGGTCACGACGCTTTGGCGTTCTTCAACTGGGACGTCTACAACGTCGCCGACTCGCTGGAGCCGATCGACGATGTGATGGGCAGGCTGGTCGCCAAGAACGGCGCCGTGAACGAGACCTGCGCCTATCTGGCGAAGGCGAAGGGACACTGGGTGGCCGTACCCACCAGTTCCGGCACGCAGACCAAGCCGCCTTGCGGCCGCATCAGCTGGTTCAAGAAGAACGGGCTGGATCTCCAGGCCCTGTATCCGGTCAAGCAGGACCATACCGCGGAGCAGGATGCCTGGACCTGGGATGCGTTCCTCAAATACGCAGAGCTGGCGCAGAAGGACAACATGACCTTCAGCCTCGGCATGGGTGGCGGCGGCAATACCGATGCCACCGATACCCATGGGGCGCTGTTCAAGGCGTTCGGCGCAACGCTGATCGACAAGGACGGCAACATCAAGTTGAAGTCTGACGAAGTCATGCAGGTGATGGAGTTCGCCCAGAAGCTGGTGAAGTTCTATCCCGCCGATGCGGTGAGCTTCGACGATGCGTCCAACAATCGCGCGCTGATCTCTGGCAAGAGCGCGCTGATCTTCAATCCGCCGTCGGCCTGGGCGGTGGCCAAGCGCGACGCGCCGCAGGTGGCGGAGGACTGCTGGACGTTCTCCGCGCCGAAAGGCGCGAAGGGCCGGTTCGTGCCGTCACTGAGCTATTTCTGGGGCGTTTACAAATTCAGCCAGAACAAGGCGCCGGCGAAGGAATTGATCGAATACCTGATGCAGCCGGAACAGGTGGAGCCGCGTTGCAAAGCGACGATGGGGTATGACCTGCCGCCCTATGCCGGCCTGATCGGCTTCAAGGTATGGGAAGAGGTCGAGCCGCCGAAAGGCACGGTGTACAATTATCCGATCCAGCCCTGGCATAAGGCGGAGCCGAGCCTGACTGCGGCTGAAGCTTCGCCGGACGTCGCGGTGCAGATCTACAACCGCGCCGTCCACAACCAGATGATGGGTCGCCTGAAGCAGGGCCAGAAAATCCCCGAGGTGCTGGCCTGGGCGCAGGACGAGCTGGAAGGCTACGCTCGCTGACGGCAGAGCATGCCTCGATGGCAGACCCTTTGGGTGGTGCGGTGGCCGTACTGCCGCTGTCCCGCCCAGCGGAGTTTGCGGGTGAGTTTACTGCCGCCGGAAACTATGCTGCTGAAACAGGGTGGCCGGGCGAACGTGCCCGTCCAGGAGGAATGAACATGAAGGTTGGACGGCGCGTGGTCGGCGGAGGTTGGCATGGCTGACGGCACCAGCATCCCGGCAAATGTCATTGTCGGCGGAGCGCCCGCGACGCGGCGCGTCGGCAGCCTGAGGCGGCTCAGCCGGCATCGCTCGACCATCGCCTTCCTGATGTGCCTGCCGCTGATCCTGATGGTCGCGGCGCTGGTGATCTATCCGGCGTTCTACGCCATCTATCTCAGCATGCTGAACAAGAAGATGACCGCCTTTGTCGGTCTGAGCAACTTCGCGTTCCTCCTGAAGCGCAACACCTTCCAGCTCGTCATCTTCCAAAGCTGCCTGTTCGCCATCACGGCCGTGGTCGCCAAGGCGGTGCTCGGGTTCATCATGGCGCACCTGATGCACAACATCCCGGGCAAGACCCAGCGGATCTGGCGTGGCCTGCTGCTGGTGCCGTGGGTGATCCCCCTTGCCATGTCCACGTTGACCTGGTGGTGGATGTTCGATCCGTCCTATTCGGCGTTCAACTGGGTACTGAACCAGCTCGGCATTGCCTCGGTGCCCTGGCTCGGCGTCGGTTGGATCGCGCGTATCAGCACCATCACGGTGAATGTGTGGTACGGTACGCCGTTCTTCATGATCATGTATCTGGCGGCACTGAAGTCGGTGCCGGAGCAGCTTTATGAAGCGGCAGCGATCGACGGCGCGAGTGCCATGCAGAAGCTGTTCTTCGTCACCCTGCCGATGATGCGCAACATCATCTCGATCACCGTGCTGTTCAGCCTGATCGTGACGTTCGCCGACTTCGACATCGTGCGCATCCTGACCTCGGGCGGCCCCCAGGACATGACACATATTTTCGCCACCTACGCGTTCCAGATCGGCATACAGTCGGGTGATATCCCGCTGGGCGCGGCGGACAGCTTGTTCATGTTCCCGATCCTGGCGATTGCGGCGTTCGTCATCCTGCGGGGCGTGACGCGGCGGACCAAGGAGATCGCGGCATGAGCGCGACAGCAATCACCGCGGCTGGCGCCGTTCACGCACGGCGCCACAACAGCCTGCATCGCCAGCGGGTCTGGGCGCTGTGGGGCAGCTACATCGCACTGGCGGTGTTCGTGCTGATCTTCCTGGTGCCGCCGCTCTACACGATCGCCACCAGCCTGAAGACGTCGCGCGAGATCGGCGCGGAGACCGGCAGTCCCTGGTATCCGCATCACCCGACGCTGGATAATTTCTGGTACCTGATCACGTATTCGAACTTCCAGCGCTACTACCTGAACTCGGTGATCGTGACGGTGCTGACGGTTGCCATCAGCATGGTGATCGCGGTGCTGGCGGCGTTCAGCCTGGCACGCATGGGGTTCCTCGGCAGCAAGACGCTGTCGACCGGCGTGTTCCTGACCTATCTGATCCCGCCATCGCTGCTGTTCCTGCCGCTGTTCCAGATCATGGGCTGGGTCGGGCTGATCAACTCCTACTGGTGCCTTGTCCTGCTGTACCCGACGCTGGCAGTGCCGTTCTGTACGTGGATCATGATCGGCTATTTCAGTTCGGTCCCGAAGGAGTTGGACGAGGCCGCGCTGATCGATGGCGCCGGATACCTTCAGATGTTGTGGAAGATCTTCATCCCGGTGGCGATGCCGGGGATCATCGCCGCGACCATCTTCGCGTTCACCGTCAGCTGGGGCAGCTTCCTGTATCCGCTCGCGTATCTGTACACGTCGAACCAGATGGTGCTGACCGTGGGCATCGTCAGTGACCTGATCCGCGGCGACGTGTTCGAGTGGGGGCGGATCATGGCGGCGAACCTGTTGGCTTCGCTGCCGCCAATCCTGATCTACGCGTTCCTGATGGACTACTACGTTGCGGGGCTGACGGCCGGCGCGACGAAGGGCTAGGCCGGGACGCTTCCGCCTGCATACGCGAAGCGCATCACCTGGGAACGGGTGGTGCGCTTTTCCTTTGTGCCCACACCGCGGTGAGGGAAGGAGAAGGGTCAGGGGAGCGCCGCTCCCCTGAAACCCCTCGCCAAAGGCAGAGCCTTAGGGATCCTATTTTTGCTTGTGGTGAGGAGGAAGGCCCCTTCTCACCGCAAGCAACTAACGGGTTCTAAGGGCTCCGCCCTTAGCGGGGTTCCAAGGGGCAGAGCCCCTTGGCCTTGACCTCACCCGCGCCGCTAGCGTTGTGGCAGACTCGGCGCCGGGTGTATGGCCGCCCAGCGGGCGCCTCCCTGGAAAGTGGATGTTCACACTATGTTCTTGAACGCCGGGACGAAATCGGCAATGATGCCCGTATGCAAAATGTTAACGCTTCCCGGAGCAACGTCGTCCGCCTGCAATCGCGAAGCAACCGCCAGAATGAGGAGCCGCTGATGGAAAAGAACAAGGCCCTGGATGCCGCCGTGGCACAGATCGAGCGGGCCTTCGGCAAGGGCTCCATCATGCGCATGGGCTCCAAGGGCACCGACGAGCAGATCGAGGTGATCCCGTCGGGCTCTCTCGGCCTCGACCTTGCGCTTGGTATCGGCGGACTGCCGCGCGGCCGCATCATCGAAATCTACGGGCCGGAAAGCTCCGGCAAGACCACGCTCGCGCTGCACGCCATTGCGGAAGCGCAAAGGCGTGGCGGCACCTGCGCCTTTGTGGATGCCGAGCACGCGCTGGACCCTGGCTATGCGCGCAAGCTCGGCGTCGACGTGGACAACCTGCTGATCAGCCAGCCTGATGCGGGCGAGCAGGCGCTGGAGATCGCCGACACGCTGGTGCGGTCCGGGGCGATCGACGTGCTGGTGGTGGACAGTGTCGCCGCCCTGGTGCCTCGCGCCGAACTGGAAGGCGAGATGGGCGACAGCCACATGGGGCTGCATGCCCGCCTGATGAGCCAGGCGCTGCGCAAGCTCACCGGCAGCGTCAGCCGCAGCAAGTGCATGCTGGTCTTCCTCAACCAGATCCGCATGAAGATCGGCGTGATGTTCGGCAACCCGGAGACGACCACCGGGGGCAATGCGCTGAAGTTCTATGCCTCGGTTCGGCTGGAGATCCGGCGTATCGGCCAGATCAAGGAACGCGATGAGGTGGTGGGCAACCAGACCCGCGTGAAGGTGGTCAAGAACAAGCTGGCGCCGCCGTTCCGCCAGGTGGAGTTCGACATCATGTATGGCGAGGGTATCAGCAAGGTGGGCGAACTGATCGACCTCGGCGTGAAGGCGAGCGTGGTGGAGAAGTCAGGCGCCTGGTTCAGCCATGACAGCCAGCGCATTGGCCAGGGGCGCGAGAACGCCAAGCAGTTCCTGCGCGATCATCCCGAGGTGGCGGATAAGATCGAACACACTGTCCGCGAGCAGTCAGGCGTGGTGACGAATGCCATGATGGCGACAGCGGATGAGAGTGACGAGGCCGAACCAGCCGAGGCGGCGGAATAGCGGAGATTATCTGCCGCCGAGGCGCCCAGCGTCTTGTCTCGCATCTCATTATAGAGTGATAATCCGGTGTAGTCACGACCGCCACCAAGGCGGCACTTGCGAGGCAGAGGCGGCGAGCTGCTGGCTCCCGCATCAGGGAGACCGCAATGGCATATGCCGGGACGGCTTCGACGCGCCCACACTCTCTCCCGCCCGTCGCTGTGCCGAAATTCGGCTGGCCGGGTTTGTCGCAACGGGCACGCGCACTCTTGATGATCGGGCTGATGATCAGCCCGGCGTTTCTTGCTGATGATATCGGCTACTGCGTGCAACGGCTGTTCATGACCGCCGACCAGATCGCGGCGCAGCAGGCGCCGGATAATGCGATGCCGACGAACCTCTATGTCTTTCATGTCGCCTGCACCGACGCTGACGCGCCGGCAGCGCAGCAGGAGAGGTGGGCGCAATTTGCCGCGAACCATGGCTGGCCACGCTATCCGCAGGCCGGGCCCGGATGCTTCAAGCCGGAGCATGCGCTGTACGGCGTGGTGGGGCTGAAGGCGTTTAACGTCGCCTGCCCGACGGCGCTGCTGTCGGTGGCCGATCAGCGGCGGTGGGTGGCGTATGCGGCCAACCACGGGTGGGCGCCCTATGCGCAGGCCGGCGTGGGGTGCGTCGATCCGTAAGCTGGCTTTGCTTGGGTATCAGCCTTGTGGCATTGCTTCGCTTCCGTGGTCATAGAACGCCACGTGAATGATGCAGCTACCCAAGAACCGGCCCAGGAATTCCAGGCCCGCATCCGACTCACGAACGAAGGAATGAAAGTCTTTCGTCGGAATCAGCGCGCTCTGGCCGTATCGCGTGTCAGTGAGCTTGAGTATGTCAGGTAGTATCTTCATGTCGTGCAGCAGCACGAGACCGTGGCGTTGCACGTAAAACCCGAGTTGACGCCATTTTCCACCCAGGTTCTGCCTGGGCGCGCCATTCCAGTTCTCGCCAAATCCGCCCGCCGGAACGTGCTCGACTTCGAGTTCCGGCACGAAGACGAGGCTGTCTCCCGGCCATTGATGCCAGAACAGATCGTCGACACCGCCGGCAGAGCAGAACTCTTCGCTCATCAACCTGGGCCATCGGCTGCGCAGGAATTTGCTTCGCGGACTGAACATCTGGAAATAGCCGATTGGCGAGAGGTCGAGTTGGCCGCGTGGCGATGGCACGCCTCCCGTGTTGTGCCGCTTCGTGAAGTGCAGGCAGCCGGGGTTGAGTGAGTGATCCAGGATATAGTCGCGTGTGCTCTCATTGAGGATGATATCCGCGTCGGTCGCGATGACCCAGTCCGGCGACTCCAGCGCGCTCAGACCGTCGTTCAGCATCCGCCCCTTATTGAAGGCATGATCGTCGTCATAGCAGCGGTTCGAGATAACAAGGGTCGCGCCTGACTCTCTGGCAACAGTTTGCGTCGCGTGATCTTCGCTCGTCGTGACAATGACGAATTGGTCGAAGTGCTTGAGGTTGAGGGGAAGTGTCTTACACAACTGATCAGCATAATTCACACAGACGGCAACACCGGACAGTTTCTGCGGTTTGGTGGTGCGATGACCAATGCCGACGCGGCGCGGGCTGTCTATGTAGTTCGTCTTGGTCGTGGGGCTGCGCCGCTCCATGTGAAGAGCGCCATCGAAGCTCTCGTAGGTGCGGCGTTTCACAGCCGGACTGCCCACTTCTTTAAGCCTGGCAATATTTTCTTCAGAAATGATGTCGCGCTCGAGCATGTCGATCTGTGCCGGGCCGGGCTGCGCCAGCGAGCAGTAGTTACAGAGATCCAGCTGAGAGTGGAAATCTTCGGGCTTGCGCTGCCACCAGCCCTGTTCGACGGGCCATGCATGCTCGCCGTTGAAATACAGCCGATCGATCGAGGCCGCGACTTCGCAGAAGTAGGCCCCTCGATCGTTGATGGTAGCCGACCACAGATTCTGCACCCAACAATGATCGCGGTTCTGGATCCATTGGTCTTCGGAAATACCGGTGGCTGCCTGATAGTCCTTGCGTGAGATCAGAAGCGCCTGATGCCGGCCAGCGGCCTCGTGGGTGTTCACATTCCAAAAGCCGTAAACCTCCATGATCGTTTCATAATGTCGATAGAAACCAGCGCCCAGGCTCGTCCAAAGGCCACGTCCGGTTGTGCGATCCTGTAAGCGCTGCAGGGCGATTTCGTTGAAATCCGCGATCGGAACTTTCCCGTTGCCGGTCAACGGGCCACCCCACAACTCCGCAAAGCGCAGCGAAATCTGTTCAAATTCGGCGTGCAACGTGGGTTCGCCTGCGATGACGCCCAAGATGTTGCCGGGACCCTGCCAGCCTTCCATGCTCTTGACCGCGCACTCGAATTTCTTGAGCGGCATGTCTTCGCGTTTGGATTGATGCGCCATCAGCCGCGTGCAGTTCGAACACCTGAAATGGCACTTGGTGCTGATATCGATCTGGATAATGTCCATCTCGGCTGGCGATCGCATACCCACCTCCTGATGGCGACCGGGCGCGAAGTGGCAGGCATCCCGTTCACCAGGGAGAACAGCGTGGCCTCGGATCGATAAAAATTGGTGAAATTGCCCGCCTGATTGCTCAGGTGCCACCCAAACTGCGTATGCCCGGTCAGGAACGCCGCAATGAACTGCTAGATCGCGATGGCGCCGCCATCCACGTGGATTTCCGAGCCGGTGATATAGGAGGATTCATCCGAGGCCAGGAACAGGATGGCATAAGCCACCTCATCCACCTCGCCCGGTCGGCGCATGGGAATCACCCGCATCCGCTCGGCACGGATGGCGGGATCGGCGGTACGGCCCGAGGTGCGCATCGCCGGCATGATGCCGGGATGCACCGAATTGGCGCGGATCTTGTCTTTCGCGTGCTGCACCGCGACAGACTTGGTCATCAGCCGCACGGCGGCCTTCGACGCATTATAGGCCATGTGCACGTGCTCGCTGCCAATGATGGCCGCGATGGACGACAGGTTCACGATGGAGCCGCCGCCGCTTGCCTTCAGTGCCGGGATCGCGTGCTTGATGCCGAAGAAGACGCCCGTCGCATTGACGCCCATGATGCGATGCCAGGCCTCGGTGCTGTAGAAGTCCTGTTCGGCACTCCCGGAAATGCCGGCGTTGTTCACCAGCACATCGAGCCTGCCGAAATGCTTCGTGGCGGCGGTGACCGCGGCGGCCCAGTCTTCCTCACTGGTGACATCCAGCCGCTCGAAGCGCGCAGCAGCACCAATGCCGTCGGCGACCTGGCGACCTTCGTGCTCCAGGACGTCGGCAATGACAACCTTGGCGCCCTCGCGGGCGAACATTCGGGCAGTGGCGGCACCCATGCCGGATGCGGCGCCGCTGATGATCGCAACCTTGCCTGCCAGTCGCATGGCGGCTTCCTCCCTTGCTGAATTGCCGCTCACGTTGCCATGCTGTCCGGCAAGACGAAAGCGGAGCACCGGGAGAACGACATGGCACCGTATCGCGAAGTGATCACTGCACCGGCGGCGTGGACCAATCGCAGCATCGGCGGGAAAGCGGGCCTTACGCAGCGACTAACCGCGGCGCAGCTTGCAGCCTTCGACGCGGCGCTCGCGCGCACACGGCACTTGAAGCCGCAGGACGCGAAGCGTGAGGATTTCGATCATCCGGAGATCGCGGCACTGGTCGCCGGTCTGGATGAGACCATCCGGCATGGCCGCGGGGCGGTGCTGCTGTCGGGCGTATCGCGTGCGACGCATAGCGACGAGGAGATGGAGCGTATCTACTGGGGTATCGGCGTCCACCTCGGCGAGCCCGCAGTGCAGAGCATGCTCGGTGATCGGCTCGGCCATGTGCAGCACGTGAAGGACGATCCTGTGGCGCGGGGCTATCGCAGCAATGAAGAGCTGACGCCGCACACCGATTCGTATCGGATGGTCGGGCTGATGTGCCTGCAAAGGGCAGAGACCGGTGGCATGAGCCGCGTCGTCAGCAGCCTGGCCATCCACAACGAAATCCTGGCGACGCGGCCGGACCTGCTGGAGCCCCTGTATGA
>DATJJM010000120.1:0-2034 GCA_035492535.1 Acetobacteraceae bacterium
CTCAACGGAACGGATTTCCGCGGCGCCGTGGTCGAACGTTCCGGCACCTTCTGGCTGCAGCTGGAGGAATCGTCCGCCGCCGCCGCGGGTCTTGGCGCGGGCCAGTTCGTCGATGTGTTGATCGAGCCCGAGGACGCCTGAGGATGTGCGCCACGCGACAGCGTCCGCATCATCTTCGGGCTATGCTCGGGCCGGTCGCGCGCGGGTCGTGCGACGGGTAGCGAAGACGGCAGGGAGACGCAGTGACGGTCAAGCCTCAATTTCGCATCGTGGCCATCTATGTGTCGGTGGCCCTGCTGTGGGTGCTCTTCTCCGACCACCTGCTGTTTTCGCTCAACCTCGACGAGCCTACGTTGAGCACGCTGAACTCGATCAAGGGCAGCCTGTATGTGCTGGTGACGGGGGCGCTGCTGTACTGGCTGATCGGTCGCGACGTGCGTCGCATGGATCGCCTCAACCATCTGCTGCTGCGCGGCAACGAGCAATCGCTGCGCGCGCTGGTCTCGGCGATGGACGTGCGTCACAAAGAGACGCGCGATCACTCCGAACGCGTCATGCGCATGACCGTGGCACTCGCCCGGCGCGTGGGGCTGGAAGGCGATCCGCTGCGGCACGTCCGCTTCGGCGCCTTGCTGCACGACATCGGCAAGCTGGCGCTGCCCGATGCCATCCTGATCAAGCCCGGCCCGCTCACGCCGGACGAAATGACCCTGATGCGCACGCACACCGTGCTGGGCCGGGACTTGCTGATGCGCACCGCCTTTCTGCGCCCGGCCGTCGACATTCCCTATGCGCACCACGAGCGCTGGGATGGCACAGGTTATCCGCGCGGCTTGCGGGGTGAGGACATTCCGTTGGCGGCGCGCATTTTCAGCGTGGTGGACGTGTGGGACGCCTTGAGTTTCCCGCGCGTCTACAAGTCCGCATGGCCGGAACCGGAAGTCATCGACTACCTGCGCAACGCGGCCGGAGGGCAGCTCGATCCCGGCATCGTGGCGCTGTTCCTGGAGCACTACGACGAGCTCAAGGCGATCGGATTGGGAACGGTGGCAGAGGACTGAGGCGTCGCGCGACGACGCTCGCCGGTCGGCTACACTCCATTGACGCCCGGGATGGGCAGAACAGGGGATGACATGCTGTTGCCGGATCTTTCGACACTGCCCGCTTTCGCGGCGTACTTTGGCCTGGGCGTACTGTTTCTCGCCATCTTCTGCACGGTACACATCTGGCTCACGCCGCAGCGTGAGATCGCGCTCATTCGCCAGGGCAACCAGGCGGCGGCGATCAGCCTCGGCGGCGCCCTGATCGGTTTCGTCGCGCCATTGGCCAGCGCCATGGCGCACAGCGTGAACCTGCTGGATCTCGCCGTGTGGGGACTGGTGGCGCTGATCGTGCAATGGCTGGCGCATCTGGTCATTCGTCTGCTCATCCACGACCTGGCCACGCAGGTCGAGCAGGACAATCGCGCCGCGGCGATCTTCGCAGCCACGGTGGCGATCGCGGTGGGCCTGGTGAATGCCGCGGCGATGACGTGGTAAGCCGCCATGAGCGATTCAAACAAGTATCCCCTCTCGCGCGAGCTTCGGCCCGGCGTCAAGCCGCCGCAACGGCCTGACGCCCGCTTCCATCCGCTGCCGCCGCGCAACCAGAAACGTTCGTTTGCCGTGCCGCTGATCGCGCTCGGTGGCGCAACCCTGGTGGGTCTTTCGATGCTGGGTCGCGGCCAGGACGTGCAGCGCAACCGCTACAACAGTTACGAAGACTGCGTGCACGACTATTCCACCGGGCAGTGCCAGATCGATACCTCGGTGAGCGGCAGCAGCGGGTTGCATTACTACGGCCCCTGGTACCGCAGCAGCAGCGGCGGCAACGTCGCCAACGATCCAGGGCCGGGGCGCGCGTTCGCCGCGGGTGGACGCGCTGCGGCCACCAGTGCCTTCGGTGGGCCGCAGGGCGTCGAACTCGGCAGTCGGGGCGGCTTTGGTTCGACCGGGCGCGTTTCGGCGCGGGCCAGCTGATCGATGCGTCGACAGA
>DATJJM010000121.1:0-24405 GCA_035492535.1 Acetobacteraceae bacterium
GCAGATGGCATCCAGGTTGGCGATGCCCTCCTTGGTCTCGATCATGGCCATGATGACGATCTCGTCGTTGGCCTTCGACTGGTAGTCCGCGCCACCATACTGCACTGCACGGACGGGCCCCGACGAACGCATCCCCACCGGTGGGTACCGGCACGCCGCCACCGCCTTCGCCGCTTCCTCGGCGGTATTCACCAGCGGCACAATGATGGCGTACGCTCCAAGGTCCAGCGCCTTCATGATGGCGGCCGGCTCATTCCATGCCACGCGCACGACCGGAACCGTCTCGGTCTGCGAAATCGCCGCCAGCAGCGGCCCCACATCCTTCATCTCGGAGGTACCGTGCTGGAGGTCGACGCAGAGAGCATCGAAGCCCAGCCGCGCCATGACCTCGGCCGTGAACCCATGGGACACCGAAATCCATCCCAGCGTCGCGCATTTCCCGTCGCGCCACATCTGCTTGATCCTGTTCGGCCGCATCCTCGCACCTCTGACGATGTTCGTTGACCGCTGGGCTATACATCAAACAGCCCCACCCCCAACAGGCGCGCCTTGCAAGGAGGCCAGCAACCTGACCACGATGCCTTGGAGAAGCGGGAGGCAAACCGTGTCGCACTACGAGCCCTTCAGGGATTCGACGAAGCACTCGAATGATGGAAAGACCCTGCGCACCCGGCTGGCCGAGGATGGCTATCTGTTCCTGCGAGGCCTGTTGCCCCGACAGTCAATCCTCGATGTCCGCACCCGCCTTATCGGCAAGGCAGCCGAGGGCGGCTGGCTGGCCCCCGGCTCTCACGTCACCGCCGGCATCGCCAACCAGGCGGCTGCCTGCAAGGACCCCGAGCCCGCCTACATGTCCGTGTTCCGCGACCTCTGGTCCGATGAATCGTTGCATCGCCTGCGCACCGCCCCCGCGGTGCTCGCGCTGTTCGAACGGATTTGCGGCGAGCGCGCCCTGGCGCACCCGATGTTTGTCCAGCGCAACATCTTCCCTCAGTCGGGCAATTTCGACTTCACCACCGGCGCTCATCAGGATCGCGTCCATATCGGCGGCGCGACCAGCACCGCGATGTGGATGCCGCTCGGCGACTGCCCGCGCGAGATGGGTAGCCTGGCCGTGGCAGCGGGATCCCACACCACAGGCATTCTGCCGACCAAGGTCGGTTCAGGCGCGGGCGGCATGGATATCGCCGTGCCGATCCCAGGCACCTGGGTCACCGGTGACTTCGAGGCGGGCGACGCCCTGATCTTCCAGGACGTGACGGTCCACAAGGCGCTGCCCAACCGGACCCGCTCGATCCGCATGTCGTTCGATGCGCGCTACCAAAAACTCAGCGAGCCCGTGGCGGACGTGAACCTGGTGCCCTACGCCGGCTGCGGCGCCTGGGACGAGGTCTACGCCGGCTGGTCAAGCCAGGAAGGCCAGTATTACTGGAGGGACCTGCCGATCACGGTCGTGCCGCTGGATCGATCGCACTACGAGCGGCGCGACGCCATGGCGTTTGAGATGGCCGAGGCCGGCGATCGCAGTGCAAGGGACGCGATCCTGCGTATCATCCAGCGTGATCCGCTGCCCGAGAAGCGTGAACGCGCCAGGAAGCTGCTGGTGCAGCTCGACACTGCCTGACGCGTCGCCCGCGGCCCCGCTCGATCAGCTAGAAAAAGACATAGGACCGGACCACGACGTTCTTGCGGCATCGCGCGTTGGCGGGCGCGGTCGGGTCGATGCAGGCCGTATGGAAGGACCAGCGCGAGACCGACCCGTCGGTCACCGAGTCATAGCACTTCAGCATCGAGACCTCGGTAGGCTTCTGTTGAGGGAACCAGTACCACTCGTGATCCGGCCGGTACGTGAAGCGCGTCGTCTCGCCCACGCGGTCGTCATAGACCCGGTAGTTGTTGATGTAGGGCTGGTCGGCAAAGGACGGCCAGGCGCAGAGCACGAATGGATACTGCTCGATCGTCTCGATCGGCTTGGCGAGATTGATCGACACGAACCGCCGCGACATCTTCGCGTCGGCCTCTTCCTCGGTGTAGTTCTGCGTGCGCCCGAAGTTCCGCAGGTTCTTCGTGAGCAACTCGCGGCAGCGCACACGGCCACTGTTATCGTTCAGGTCGTTGTGCACCAGCATGGCGTAATTCGCGTTCACGCCCGGGTTCTTGGCGTCCTGGTCTTCCGTGCGGTCGCCCGCGTAATCCTTGTCGAAGACGTCGTGATTGTAGACCAGTGCATCCGTCGCATCCGGAAAGAAGTCGAGCAGCAGCTTCTCGATCTCCGGGTAGTACACCCGCTCTACCTCTGCAGAATCGTAGATATTCGTGCACTTCGATTCCAGGTGCGCCAGCGACACGCCGAGCTTGTCCATGCATTCAGGGCTGTCGGGCGAAAGGCCCGGGTAGTATTCGCCGATGCGCCGCGCGTCGCGCAGCACTTGCGGGAAGAACAGGTTCCGCTTCCGATTGTCCAGTTCGCTCTTGCGCAGCATAGCCGCGACGTCGGCGCGCGCCGGATCGCGCCAGATCGCATTGGACGGAACAATCGAGTAGGTCGGCCGTTCATAGACCGTATACGGCAGCGGCAGCACCACGCCCCCCTCGGGCGCCTTGATACTGTTCGAGCTGCGGATATAGGCCAAGCACTCGTCCCACTCCCGGAAGCCAAGACCCCATTTTGTCTTGACCGGGCCAGGTGGCGCCTTCTCGATCATGTCGATCACGCGCTGGCCTTCGCCCTCGGCAATCTCGGCAAGCGCATCATCGATCGCCGCGGCGGTTCCCGCATCGCCGTCCCGGTCGAACGCCAAGTAGGACAGCCCACCATGCGCCGCGATGGGCGGCAGCTGCCCTTCCGTGCGTTCCAGCGTCGGCACGTACGCCTGCGAAACTCTCTCCATACCCGCCGCGGTGTTGTTCCCGGCGACCTCGAGCTGGCTCATGGCACACCTCCCATTGGTTCTTCCTTACCGTGCCACAGACAGCCCCCCGCTGCCAGACCACGGCCGCCGCCGGGCAGGACAGCAATCGAATCCCGCCGGACGCCCGAACTTGTCGGGCAAGAATGACAAACCGATGGGGAGCAAGGTCGAGCTGGACAAACCTGGCGCCGGAGGTCGCTGTCTGTACTGGAACAACCCCGGCCTTGCCGTATTGAAACGTCAGTTGCCAGGGTTCCGGATGCAGCTCGCCGTCAACGATCACACGATCCTGCCGCGCCACACCCGAGATATTGAAGGCAGCCAATAACTCCTGACCGTACAACAGCCGGGAAAACGCGAGTGTATAATTTGAATCAAACGGCGACCGGAATTGAGGCTTTGGTCGGCAACCTAGCGGTGACGTCAAGCTACGCAGATCATCGCCACGTCAACAAGCATGCTGATCGGATCGTCCAGTAGAAGCAGATAAGGGCGGGATCCACTGCTACCCTTCCTCCCACGAGGCCAAAGGAGTGGCGACCATGGCGAAGGCGGCTGACATAAAGACTGTCGCGATCGGTCTTCAGGGGGGCGGGTCGCATTGCGCTTTCTCCTGGGGCGCGCTCGACGAACTGCTGGACAAAGTCGAGCAGGGACAGCTCAGGATCACCGCCATCAGCGGTGCAAGCGGAGGCGCGCTGAACGCAGCGATCTGCGCGTATGGACTGCGTGAAGGCCCGAAGGAAGCGCAGAGGCTTCTGAAAAAATTCTGGATATCGGTCTCCGAACAGTCGCTGTGGCCGGAGAATCCGCTGCGAAACATGCTCCCGGAGGATGCGCCGGAGCGATGGAATGTGGACCTGGATCCGCTGGCTATCGGGATCGGCATGGCCGAGCAGATTACCTCCCCCTACCTGAACCCCTGGGGCTCGAACAACATCCTCCGGCCGCTGCTGGCTGATGTCATTCCGGATTTCAGCGCCTTCGGCCGTCCCGACGGCAACGCTCCCAAGCTCTTCATCAGCGCAACCGCGGTTGACCGGACGGCCCTGCGCATCTTCGGCCCTGAAGAGATCACGATCGACGCCCTGCTGGCGTCGGCTTGTCTGCCGACGTTCTTCCAGGCCGTCATGATTGAAGGCACGCCATATTGGGATGGCGGCTACCTCGCAAACCCGGCGCTCAACCCACTCCTGGATTATGCCGACGACCTGTTGACCGTCTTGGTCGATCCGCTCGACGTGAAGAGCGGCCCTCCCGTGAAGCCGCGGCAGATCGTCAACCGCATCAACGAGGTGAGCTTCAACGCTTCCTGGATTCTCGAGATCCGGCAAATCGAGTTGATCAATAAGCTCTACCGGGACGGCCTCCTGCGGGGCACCAAATACAAGGAGAAGCACCTGCATCTCATCAGGAATGATGAATTCATGGAGGCGATCGGTGCCACCTCGAAGATCGTACCGTCTCGCGACTTCCTGCTCGCATTGCATAGGACCGGCAAGGCGACCGCAAAGCAGTGGATCGCTGAGAATTTCAACAAGATCGGTGCCCGCTCGAGCTTCGATATGAACGGCGAGGTCACGTCGCGGCTGAAGGGCTCGAACACCTCCGTGGCCGAATTGAAGCCCTAACTGGCCCTGGCCCTCTGGACATGTCCCCTGCCCCCTCGCCAAGCTCCCGGCACACCGAGGAGCATCCGCAATGATCATCGACTGCCAGGTCCACTGCTACGAGGCAAACACCCCGAAGCGGCCATGGGCCAACGTGCCCAACTGGCCCGACCACGTCACGGGCGATGAGATGGTCGCAGCGATGGACAAAGTCGGCGTGGACGGCGCGATCTTCATCTCGGCTTTCGCGATGTACCAGTATGACGGCAGCTACGCGGTGGAAGTGCAGCAGAAGCACCCCAACCGCTTCGCCATCGTCAAGCCGGTCAACCCGGATGACCCCGCGGTCGCCGACGTCATCGCGGAGTGGAAGAAGACGCCGGGCGCGGTCGGCATCCGCATCATGCTGCCCAAGGAATCCGGCCGCGCCGCGGACGACCCTGGCCTCGATCGGATCGCCCGGGCGGCCGTTCGCTTTGATCTTCCTGTCAACGTGCTGTTCTGGGGCAACGTTGACGTTGGCACCGCGCTGATCGATCGCCATCCGGACACGCGCTTCATCGTCGACCACCTGGGCATCCTGCAACCGCACGCACCGCCCGCTCCACCGCAGCCCTGGGCCGACCTGCCGAAGGTGCTGGAACTCGCCAAACGCAAGAACGCGGTGATCAAGGTCAGCGGCGCGTGCACGCTGTCGCAGAAGCCGTATCCGTTCCCGGACATCTGGGATCCGCTGGCACGCGTGTTCGACGCCTGGGGGCTCGATCGCTGCCTGTGGGGTACCGACTGGACGCGCGCCCACGCCGTCGTCAACCTGGAGCAGGCCGTCGAGCCCTTCCTGAAAACCGACCGCCTGAGCGACAGCGACCGGGCCATCCTGATGGCCGGCGCCTGCGCCAAGGCCTATGGCTGGTCGCCGCGAAAAGCCTGAGCCGAAATCATCCGTCCCGCGGCACGGCATAGTCCGCGGGACAGGTGGCGATGAATTCCGGCCGGCTTTCGCAGCGCGCAGACAACGCGTCCAGCGACGGATACCGGCCGGCCGGAAGCACATCGGGAACCGCGATCCGCAGATAGCGAAGCATGCAGGCAGTCGTTATCTCGGCCTGATCCAGCCGATCCCGCGCCGGCCACGTTTCCGCCGCCAGTGCCTCCAGCCCGCCGGCAGCCTGCGTCAGGCAGCGCTCGATCCACTCCGGCCAGCGATAAGCCGCCGGCCGGATCAGCCGCTCGTAGGCAGCAGCACCAGCCTTGTCGATCACGCCTGTCGCCAAGGCCATCCGGTGCAGCACAACCCGCCGCTGCACGCCTACCGCCGGAATCAGCGCGCGTTCCGGGCCAACCGACTGGTCCAGCCAGTCCAGGATCGCCGCCGAATCGATCATCACATCGCCATCGTCGAGCACCAGCGATGGGATGCGTCCAAGCGGATTGACCTGCAGAATGGCATCGAAGTCCGCAAACACCGAGCGCGTGTCGTGCTGATAGGCGAACCCCGACAGGCGCAGCGAAATCGCGACACGGCGGACAAAGGGAGAGTCGTATTGGCCAATGAGTATCATGCCAGGCCTTTCCGCATGACGGGTCCAGGGAGCGGCAACGTCCACGCCGGTCCCTCGCATGCCACTCCTAGGCGCGACCCGGCAGCTCGGCCAACGTCTGTTCGATCAGCGGCCCGGCCGCAAGCAACACCGCGGTCGGGTCCCACGTCCCCCCCAGGAATTGCTGGCGCCGCCCCTCCGCCAGCGTGATCGCAAAAACGCACGCGCCCGGGGTGATCGTCTGACCCGCCAGATCGAGCACGAATTCCGTCTCGGGTGCGGCATCGTTGATCCGCTGGAGTGCCGCGATCGTGTCGGCATCCGCTTGCACGCAGGGCATGCCGATGGCGACGCAGTTTCCTGCGAAGATCTCGCCGAATGACTCGCCGATCACCGCCGCGATGCCGAGGCGATGCAGACTTTGCGGCGCATGCTCACGCGATGACCCGCAGCCGAAATTGCGGTTGACGAACAGCAGCTTTCCGCCGGCAAAGCGCGCCTGGTCGAGCGGATGCACGCCGCCCTGCACCTTCGCTGCCGCACGCGCGTCTTCGAACGCATGCGCTTCCATGCCGGCGAAAGTGATCGCCTTCAAATAGCGCGCCGGCAGGATCTGGTCGGTGTCGATGTCGTCGCCACGGATAGTGATGCCGCGGCCACTGATCCGGTGGATACGTATGTCATTACGGTTCATTATACTGCTCCAAAGAACTGGCGTGCGTCGGTGACTTCGCCCGCGATCGCCGCGGCGGCGACCATGACCGGGGACATCAGCAGCGTGCGACCCGTGGGCGAACCCTGCCGCCCGCGAAAGTTGCGATTGGACGAGGAAGCGCACACTTCCCGCCCCTCCAGCCTGTCGGCGTTCATGCCGCAGCACAGCGAACAGCCGGCATCGCGGAACTGGAAGCCCGCATCGAGGAACACCTGGTCCAGCCCGCGTTCCACCAGCGCAGTGCGCACCCTTCGCGAACCCGGCACCACCAGCGCCCGCACATGCGGCGCAACACGCAGGTTGCGGTCGCGCAGGTGCAAAGCCACTGCCTCGAAATCCGACAGCCGCCCGTTGGTGCAGGATCCGATGAAGGCGACGTCGATGCGCGTGCCGATGATCGGCTCGCCGGCCGTGAAGCCCATGAAGTCCAGCACGTCGCCATCGACAGTGGGAATGCTGCCGCCCACCGGAACCGACTGATCGGGCGACGTGCCCCAGGTGACCATCGGTTCTACCTCGTCCGCGTGCAGCACGACGCGATCGTCGTAGTCAGCATCGTCATCGGATCGCACACGCTGCCACTCGATCACGGCCCGATCCCACGCGGCACCACGCGGCGCATGATCGCGACCCTCGAGGTATTCGAACGTCGTCTGATCGGGGTTCACATAGCCGCACCGCGCACCCGCCTCGATCGCGAGGTTGCACAGCGTCATCCGCTCCTCCATCGAGAACCGGTCAACGACATCGCCGCCAAACTCGTAGGCAAAGCCGATACCGCCCTTGGCGCCCAGCACGTGGATCATGTGCAGCGCCACATCCTTGGCATAGACGCCTGGTGCCAGCCTGCCGGTGATCTCGATCCGCCGGACCTTCAGCTTCTCCATCAGCAGCGTCTGGCTCGCCAGCACGTCGCGCACCTGGGACGTGCCGATGCCGAACGCGATGGCGCCGAACGCGCCATGCGTGGAGGTGTGGCTGTCACCGCAGACGATCACCGCGCCTGGCTGCGTCAACCCCCGCTCCGGCGCGACGACATGGATGATGCCGTGCTCACCCGCCGCCGGGTCGAAATAGCTCGCGCCGAACTCGGCCATGTTGCGGCCCATCGTCCGCACCTGCTCCGCGGCCATCGGGTCCGCATAGTCGTCGTGACGGCCGCTGGTGGAGATCGAGTGGTCGGAACTGCCATAGGTCATTGCCGGATGCCGCACCTTCAGGCCGCGTTCGCGCAGTGCCTCGAACGCCGGCGGGCTGGAGACCTCGTTGAGAAGGTGGAGGCTGGCCAGCAACTGGTACTGCCCGGGCGTGACCTCACGCACCACGTGGCGGTCGAACACCTTCTCATAAAGCGTCTGGCCCATAAGGCTCTCCCTCTCGGTATCCAAGTTGGGATACCAGACTGGGATGCATATGACCATACCCAAACGGGATGCAATCACGTATCCTGCACGACATGTCGCAAATGCTCCAGATCCACAGCCAGCTCCGGGACATGATCCTATCGCTGGACATCGGCCCCGGAGAGCGTCTCACCGAACGCTGGCTGGAATCCCGCTTCGACGGCTCGCGCACCCCGGTCCGCGCCGCCCTGGTCCGCCTGGAGGCCGAAGGCCTCGTCCAGCGTGACGGCCGGAATTGGATCGCCGCGCCGATCGACCTGGGTGAGATCGAGGCGCTCGCCGAGTTCCGCGAGCCCCTGGAGATCACCGCGGTCCGCCTCGCCTGCGCGCGTGCCGGCGATACCGACCTGGATGCGATCGAGGAGATGCTGAACGCCTGCCGGCCCGGCGTGCCCCGCGAGGAGTGGCACAAGGTCGGAACCGATTTTCACGTCGAGATCGCCCGGCTGTCCGGCAATCCCTTCCTGGTCAAGGCAGTCGAGGGCGTTATGACCCGCCTCTCCCGTCCCCGCTGGCTGGAGGTCTGGACCGAGGCCTCGCGGGAGCAGGCCTGGTCCGAGCACCGCCGCATCCTGGACAGCATTCGCGCCAAGCAACCGGCCGAGGCTTCGCGCGAAACCGTCGAACACATCCGCGACACGCGCGACCGCCTGCTTCGCTCGCTGAAAGACGACCGCCGCGGCCTGCGTGCGCGCGGCTTCGCGATTGTTGGCGGTCGCTGATCAGCGGCCCGGGGGCGTGTCGGGCCGGCCCGTCAGGGGAGGGTCTGACCGTCGCCGCCCACCGATGCGTCGATCCGCGCCATCAGGTCCGCCGGCAAGGACCCCGCCTCCGCCGCCGCCACGCATTCCGCCAGTTCGGCACGGTTCTTCACGCCCAGGACCAGCGTGTCCACGTCGAGCGACATCGCGTAGCGGTGCGCGATGACCGCGGGGTTCTCACCCAACTCCTCGCACAGCGAACGGAAGCCCGCCGCGCGCGCGTAATCCAGCACCTCTGGATGATCCTCGGGCAGCGGTCGGTCGATCACCTCGGTCAGTGCCCCCGCCTGCACCGCACGAATGCCCATCACCCCAACCCCATTGGCATGTGCCGCCGCCATCACTGTCCGAGGCTTGGCAGGGCCCTGGAAAAACTTCAGGCCGCCTGGTGAGTCCAGCAGATTGGCAATGCATTGGACGGCCGCCGGCGCCGGCTGTTCCCCAAGCACGCGGATGATCGTGTCAGGATGGCCGATCCCTGTCAGACCCCAAGCGCCAATCACGCCTTCATCCACCAGCTTCTCGAAAGCCGGGCGCACGTGCTCGACGAATAATTCGTAGGAGGTCAGCCTGGCGACGGCTTCAGGATTGCCCCACATCGGACTGGACCGCGGCGCCAGGTTGCAATGCAGAAAGAACAAGTCGAGCCGGGACAGTCGGAGCCTCCGCAGACTGTCCTCGATCGACCGCCGCAGCAGGCCCTCGACCTGCTCCGCTGGCGGGTTCCCCAGGTTGCATTTGCTGGTCACGCGAACACCCTCCGGCAACTGGCCGTCGAAGGCGGCCCCCACCACCTTCTCCGCCCTGCCGTCGCCGTAGCGTGGTGCCAGATCCAGCAATGTGATACCCGATGCGACCGCCGCGTGCACCGTTGCTATGCATTCATCGTAAGTCGTTGGACCCCATAGCATTCCCAATCCGCCGCCACCCAAAGTGAGTGTGGAAACAGGCCAGAGCGCACCCAATGGTTGCATATTCATTCAATCTCCGCACCGTTTGGTTGTAGCACATAGCTTGCGCGTTGACAGCGCGTTTTCGGCCGCTATAACCCCCGCTCTCCGGCGGCTGGGAGGTTCCTGGCGGCCCGCGTGGGTTTGGGGAACCGTGTGATGTTTGCAGTCATCCGCACCGGCGGGAAGCAGTACCGGGTTACGCCAAATGCGGTTCTGAAGGTAGAGAAGCTGGACGCCGAGCCTGGCACGACGTTCACCTTCACCGACGTGCTCGCGCTGGGCAGTGACCAGGGCGTGACCGTCGGCGCGCCCATTGTGGCGGGCGCCGCCGTGAAGGCAACCGTCATCGCCCAGGATCGGTTGGACAAAGTCATCATCTTTAAGAAGCGCCGCCGGCAAAACAGCCGCCGCAAGAATGGTCATCGCCAACATGTGACCGTGCTGCGCGTCTCGGGTTTCGAGAAGGACGGCGTAACGCTGGCTGCCGCCGAACCGTCAGGAGCGGCGCTCGAAGCAGCGGAAGGCGAGGGCGTCGTCTACGGCGAAACGCCGGCAGTCCTTCCCGAGCACCATCATGCGGCGCCGTCCTCTGCCGAGCCGCCGCCAGCCGAACACCGTCCCCATCATCCGCCGATGCACGTCACCGAGCCCGACAATGCGGCAGCCTTGGAGGCAGCCGAAGGCGAGGGCGTAGTCGAAGGCGAGACGCCCGAGAACCTGGCGGCACCCGACGCCGAGCGGAAGGAGTAAGCCCCCATGGCACACAAAAAGGCAGGCGGTTCTTCCCGCAACGGCCGCGATACCGCAGGCCGGCGGTTGGGCATCAAGAAGTTTGGCGGCGAGAGCGTGATCGCGGGCAACATCATCGTCCGTCAGCGTGGCACCAAGTGGAAGCCGGGTCACAACGTCGGTCTTGGCAAGGACCATACGATCTTCGCATTGATCGCCGGCAAGGTGGAGTTCAAGCGCCGGTCAGACGATCGCGTGCACGTCTCTGTCGCACCGCTGCCGGCTGCCGCCGAGTAAGGCGCCGGGCCCGTTTGCGTTGTACGCGGGGTCGGCGCAAGCCGGCCCCGTTTCTGTAGGTTCGCGGTCGAAGCCGCACGTCACCCGTCATGGCCGGGCTTGACCCTGCCATCTCCTGGAGCGCCCGATGAAATTCCTCGATGAGGCCAAGATCCACCTCCGCTCCGGCGCCGGCGGCGATGGCGTGGTCGCGTTCCGCCGCGAGAAATTCATCGAGTTCGGCGGCCCCGATGGCGGCAACGGCGGCAAGGGTGGCGACATCGTCTTCGAGGCGGTGGACAACCTGAATACCCTGATCGACTTCCGGTACACCCAGCATTTCCGGGCCAAGAAAGGCGGCAACGGTGCTGGAGCCGACAAGACCGGGGCGGGCGCGCCTGACGTGGTGATCAAGGTTCCCGTCGGCACGCAGGTCATGGCCGAGGACCGCGAAACGCTGCTGGCCGACCTCGATGCGCCTGGCGCGCGTGTGGTGCTGCTGCAAGGCGGTGACGGGGGGTTCGGCAACACGCACTACAAGTCCTCGACCAACCGCGCCCCCCGGCGCGCCGACAAAGGCTGGCCCGGCGAGGAACGCTCGGTCTGGCTGCGGCTGAAACTGATCGCCGATGCCGGTCTTGTGGGCCTGCCGAACGCCGGCAAGTCCACGTTTCTGGCGGCATCCTCGGCGGCACGGCCCAAGATCGCGGACTATCCGTTCACCACGCTGCATCCGCAGTTAGGTGTGGTGCGCCTCTCTACGACCGAGGAGTTCGTGCTGGCCGACATACCCGGCCTGATCGAAGGCGCCTCCGAAGGCACCGGGCTCGGCACCCGCTTCCTCGGTCATGTCGAACGCTGCGCCGTCCTGTTGCACCTTGTCGATGGCGCCGCCGGCGACGTGGTACGCGCCTGGCGGACGGTGCGCGAGGAGCTTGCGGCGTATGGCGGCGGTCTGGCTGAGAAGCCGGAGCTGATCGGCCTGAACAAGGCGGATGCCATGACCCCTCGCGAGGCGTCCGCGCGCAAGGCAGCGCTGGCGAAGGCCTCTGGCCATCCCGTCATGCTGCTGTCCGGCGTGACCGGCGAGGGCGTGCCCGAGGTCCTGCGAGCGCTCCAAGCGCTGATCACAAAGGCACGGCAGGAACGGATACCGGCCGAAACCCTCCCCCGCCCCTTGCGGGAGGGGGTTGGGGGGAGGGGGCCCGACACAATGGACACCGCCCACCAATCCCCTCCTGCAAAGGGAGGGAGAGTGGTGGCGGCATGACCCCATCGCTCGCCTCCGCCCAACGGCTGGTCGTGAAGATCGGCAGCGCCCTGGTGGTGGACCAGGACGAAGCTGCGCCTCGCACCGCCTGGCTCGCCGGCATCGCCTCGGACATCGCCTCCCTCCGTGCGCGCGGCTCGGACGTGATCGTGGTCTCCTCTGGCGCGATCGCGCTGGCCCGGCGATCACTCGGCCTTCACCAGGCCCGCCTGCGCCTCGAGGAAAAACAGGCCGCCGCCGCCGTCGGCCAGATCCGTCTCGCCCAGGCCTGGAGCGAGGCTCTCTCCGCCAAGGGCCTGACCGCCGCCCAGCTCCTCCTGACCCTGGAGGACACCGAGGACCGCCGCCGTTACCTCAACGCCCGCGCCACCCTCAACACCCTGCTCGGCCTCAACTGCATCCCGGTCATCAACGAAAACGACACCGTCGCCACCACCGAGATCCGCTTCGGTGACAACGATCGCCTGGCCGCCCGGGTCGCCGAAATGACGCAGGCCGACACACTCGTCCTGCTGTCCGACATCGACGGACTCTACACCGCGGATCCGCGCCGCGACCTCGGTGCCGCCCACATCCCCACCGTCTCCGCGATCACCCCGGAGATCGAGGCGATGGGCGGCGAGCCGCCTCCCGGCTATTCCTCCGGCGGCATGCGCACCAAGCTGGAGGCAGCCCGCATCGCGACACAGGCCGGCTGCGCCATGGCCATCGCCTATGGGCACACGGACCGTCCCCTGGCCGCGCTGGAGACGGGCGCCCGCTGCACCTGGTTTCTCCCCACCCCCGAGGGCCGCAACGCCCGCAAGCGCTGGATCGCCGGCGCGTTGGCTCCGCTCGGAACGCTCGTCGTCGATGCTGGTGCCGTCCGCGCCCTGCGCGCCGGCCGGTCGCTGCTGCCGGCCGGCGTCCGCGCGGTGGAGGGTACGTTCGAGCGCGGCGACCCCGTCGTGGTGCGCGGCATCGACGGTAAGGCCCTGGCGCGCGGTCTTTCCGCCTATGCCAACGGCGATGCAGAACGAATCGCCGGTCACCGCTCGGACGAAATCGAGGCCATCCTCGGCTGGCGAGGCCGCGACGAAATCATCCACCGTGACGACCTCGTGCTGCTCTAATGCGATCGGCCCATACTGGAAACAAGACCGCTTCAAGGCCAGTATAGCGTCTGAGGGCTCATCCATGCACATCGAGACCGAACCCACCCAGCATCTGCAACGCGCCGCCCATGCCGCGCGCCACGCCTCGCACGTGCTGGCCCGCACCTCGGATGCTGACCGCAACGCCGCCCTCCGTGCCATGGCCGCATCCTTGCGCACACACACCCCGCAAATCCTCGCCGCCAACGCCACCGACCTCGCCGCCTGCACCGGCACTGCGGCCTTCCGCGACCGCCTCGCCCTGACCGAAACCCGTGTGGACGGCATGGCCAAGGGCCTCGAGGACATCGCGGCCCTTCCCGATCCGCTCGGCCGCACCCTCGCCGACTGGACCCGTCCCAATGGTCTGCGCATCCAGCGCGTCGCCACGCCCATCGGCGTCATCGGCATGATCTACGAAAGCCGTCCCAACGTCGGCGCCGACGCGGCTGGCATCTGCCTGAAGTCCGGCAACGCGGTCATCCTGCGCGGCGGCTCCGAAAGCGTGCACTCCGCCGCCGCGATCAATGCCGCCCTGGTCGCCGGCCTGCGCACCGCCGGTCTCCCCGAGGCCTGCGTGCAGATCGCCCCCAACGCCGACCGCGCCTATGTCGCGGCCATGCTCGCGGCGGCCGGCCTGCTGGACCTGATCGTGCCTCGCGGCGGCAAGTCTCTGGTGGAACGCGTCCAGCGCGAGGCCCGCGTCCCCGTCCTGGCCCACGCCGAGGGCCTCTGCCACACCTACGTCCACGCCGCCGCCACCCCCGCCATGGCCCGCGCCATCGTCGCCAACGCGAAGATGCGCCGCACCGGCATCTGCGGCGCCACCGAGACGCTGCTGATCGACCGCGCCATCGCCCCTGCCCTTCTCCCCGCCATCATCGCCGACCTGCGCGCCCTCGGCTGCGACTTCCGCGCCGACGCCACTACCCGCGACATCGTCCCCGACCTTCCCCCCGCCACCGAGGCCGACTTCGACACCGAATGGCTCGACGCCATCCTGTCCGTCGCCGTGGTCGATGGCGTGGATGCAGCCCTCGCCCACATCGCCCGCCACGGCTCCGAGCACACCGACGCCATCGTCACTGAAGACCCCGCCGCGGCGCAGCGCTTCCTGAACGGCGTGGACAGCGCGGTCGCCCTGTGGAACGCCTCCACCCAGTTCTGCGACGGCGGCGAATTCGGCTTCGGGGCGGAGATCGGTATCGCCACCGGCCGCATCCATGCCCGAGGTCCGGTGGGACCCGAGCAGCTCACCACCTACCGCTACCTGGTCCTCGGCACCGGCCAGGTGCGTCCCTGAACAAGCCAGTCTGGCACGAACGGCTGCCGCGCTTCGGCGACCGGAGGCGCATGCGTATCGGCTTGCTCGGCGGCTCCTTCAACCCCGCGCATCCCGGCCATCGCCACGTCATCGATATCGCTCGCAAGCGCCTGCGGCTTGACCAGGTCTGGCTGCTGGTTTCTCCCGGCAACCCGTTGAAACCCCTTCTCGGCATGGCGCCGTTCCAGCAGCGTCTGGCCTCCGCACGCGGCATCGCCGATGGCCGTCGCATCATCGCCAGCGCGATCGAGGCCACCTTTCACACCCACTACTCGATCGACACGCTCCGCCACCTGCTGCGACGCTTCCCGCGCGCGCACTTCGTCTGGCTGATGGGGGCCGACATCCTGCCGCAACTGCCGCGTTGGCGCCGCTGGCTGGAGTTCGCTCGCCGCGTGCCGATCGCCGTGCTGCCCCGGCCCGGCTACAACCACCGCGCCCTGACGAGCCAGGCCGCGCGCCGGCTGACGCACCGCCGTCGGTCGGAGCGGGCAGCCTCGATCCTCAGCGAGCTTGCGGCCCCGGCCTGGATTTTCCTATGCGTGCCGCAACACGCCGCCTCGGCCACCGCGATTCGCGCCAGCGCAGGAGCAAAGCCATAGCCAAGCCGCCGCCGAAGCCGTTCGCGCCCGGGCGACACCGGGCAGCGCCGCGCAAGAAGGTCGCCAAGCCGACATTGCCGGAGGCTGGCAAGACGCCCGGTACGCCGCGCAAGAAGACGATCGCGGCGGGACCGAAGAAGTCGGCCGTGCGGGTGAAGGCGGAGCCGTCGGCGCTCGACAGGCTGCAGTCGGTGATCGTCGGCAGCCTCGAGGACGACAAGGCCGAGAACGTGGTGACCCTCGACCTTGCGGGCAAAGCCTCGTTCTGCGACCGCATGGTGATCGCCACCGGCCTGGCCGACCGCCAGATCGCTGCCATGGCAGAGCACCTGAGCGAAAAACTCCATCAGGCCGGCCTGAAGCGCGTGCAGGTGGAGGGCGCCGGCGGCTCCGACTGGATGCTGATCGACGCCGGCGACATCATCGTGCACCTGTTCAAGCCGGAGGCACGCGCGATGTATGGCCTTGAACGCATGTGGGGCGCCGAACTGGACGAGGTCGGCTAGGCTTGCACCAGCGCGGCACGCTCCAGCAGGCGGGACGCCGCCTGCACGGCCGTGTCCACCGACAGGTCTTCCATCCGTGCTGAGTTCGACAGGGCCACGGCGGCTCGGGGGCCGGCGGGAGCATATTCGGCAGCCGATGTAGGACCGAACAGGCCAAGCGTCGGCGCGCCGGCCGCGGCGGCCAGATGCATCAGCCCCGAGTCATTGCCAACGAACAGGGCACAGCGGGCAAGGCACGCGGCAACTTCCGGGACCGTCAAGCGGCCCACCAGGTCGATCGCCCCCGGAAGCGCAGCAAGCAGTGGGGCAGCCATGGCACGCTCCGCCGGCCCGGGACCGGCAAACACCGCCGGCACTGCGTCCCGATCCAGCGCGTGGAACAGCGCGGCGAAGCGGTCCGCCGGCCAGACCTTTGGCTCCCAGTTGGCACTTGGGCCGAGACCGATGATCGGCCGGCCAGGCGGCAGCAAGGCGGCAGCCCGCGCGCGGTCCTCTGCTGCCGTCCAGGCAACCGGCAACGGTGCGGCATCAAGCCCCAGTACAGCCGCGAGCTGCACGATCTTATGCCCTGGACGCGCACGCATGACCGCACGCCGCCTCGTCGGCACCATCCAGGCCAGCAGGGACCCGCGGATATCCACCACGAGGTCCCAGAATGTGGTCGCGGTGGAAGCCCAAAGCGGGAGCCAATGCCGGCTGTAGGGGCGTTTTTCGAGGACGATCGTGCGCGCACGGTTCGGCATGCGCGCGAAGACACCCTCCGCCACCGGCCCGCAGGCGACAGTGATGGCGGCATGGGGATGGCTGCGGATCAGATGGTCCAACAGGCCGGTGGACAGCACCGCATCACCGAGGCGATTGGACGTGATGAACAGAATACGCATACAGGCGGGTCGGACTTGCCTCAGGTGTCGCCAGGACTGATCGAAGTTCAAATGGAAGTCGGAACCGGTCCGGCGCCCACCTGTCGTTGCACAAATCCCTTAGCAGCCGCCGGGCATTCGGGCGAGAATTGCGCTATGCCAAACATACTCCGCCCATTCACGCACGTCAGGGCTGCGATGATTACGGATGGCCAATTCTCGGAAATATCGCGAGGCTTTCGGCGATAGGGCCTGCGCAAGCGTCCCTGTCGTCGAGGAGTTGATGACCAGAATGCCGGCCATCGCAAGAAAGCAGCCAGACCTGTGAACTGCAACACAGCCACGCATCCGTTCACGGTCCACGAGCAACGCACACAACCCAACCGACGCTGGGTGCAGTGATAGGGCTTTGCCGCCATGAAACTGCTCGAACGCGACCTTCAATTACAGGCGCTGGCGACGGCTCTCGATGCCGCCGCCACCGGCCATGGACGCATCGCCGTCATTAGCGGCGAAGCGGGCATCGGCAAGACGTCGTTCGTTGAGCGGTTCCTCACTGATCGGGGTGCGGCGGTCCGCGTCCTCAAGGGCAATTGCGATTCGCTGTTCCATCCCTCGCCGCTCGCCCCGCTGTACGACATCGCCTACCAGACCGGCGGCCGCCTCCTGTCCCAGCTCGAAGTCGAAACACCGCGCGCCGCTCTGTTCGCCACCGTGCTCGGCGAACTCGACAGCTCCGCGCAGCCGACGCTGCTGGTGTTCGAGGATGTCCACTGGGCGGACGAGGCAACGCTCGATCTGATCAAATTCCTCGGCCGGCGCATCGCGCAAATGAGGGCGCTGATCATCCTGACGCACCGCGACGATGGCGCGGCCCCGTTGCTGCGCCAGTTGCTGGGGGATCTCGCTTCGTCGCGTTCGACCATCCGGATCGCCCTGCCGCGTCTCACCATTGACGGCGTGCGCGCGCTGATCGCCGACCAGCCATTCGATGCGGCGGCTGTGCATGGACAGACGGCGGGCAATCCGTTTTTCGTCACCGAGGTGTTGGCGAATACCGCGACCGGCGTCCCACCCACAGTACGCGATGCGGTGCTGGCGCGAGCCGCGATCCTGCAGCCGAATGCACGGCATGTGCTCGAAGCAGCCGCTGTCCTGGGCAGCCGGATCGACGACGCCGTGCTCAGCGGCATGTTCGGCGGCGAAGCGGACGGTCTGGTCGACTGCATGACGGCGGGTCTGCTGGAGGCAACGGCGGACGGCATCGCCTTCCGGCATGAACTGGTGCGCGACACGATCCTGCATGAGCTCGATGCAATGCGCCGGCGGGCGCTCTGCCGGCAGGCGTTCGCCGCGCTGAAGGCGTCCGGCATCGGTCGCGGCGGCTTCGCGCAACTGGCGGAGCTGGCTGCCGGCGCCGGGGATAGCGAGTCCGTTCTGGAATATGGCCTCGCCGCGGCGCGCGCCGATGCTGCCGTCGGCGCCCATCGTGCCGCCGCCGCGCAGTATCTACGCATGCTGGAATACGCTGGTGACCGACCGCCAGCCGAACGCGCGCAGCTCTACGAGACGTATGCCGAAGAGTGCACAACCGTGGATAATCAGCGTGAAGCGATCCGCGGACGCCGCGAGGCGGCTGAGCTGTGGCGGCAGGCTGGCGATCGTGTCCGGGAAGGTGCGAACCTGTCCGCCTTGGCATGGCCAATGGTTCGCAGCGGACAGAACATGGCCGCGCACGAAACAAGCCAGCGCGCGCTCGCATTGCTCGAATCATTGCCGCCGTCTCGCGAACTCGCCGACGCCTATCGGATGCACGCGCATCTTCGCATGCTGGATCGTGATCGTCCGCTTGCGGTGGAGCTTGGCACCAAGGCGATCGCCCTGGCGACCATGCTTGACGACAAGCGAATCATCGTCGCGGCCGAGATCGTCGTCGGCTCCGCACTGCTGGTTGATGGCGACGAAGCTGGCGCGGATCATTTGAACCGTGCGCTCGCCTTGGCGCGCGAGGAGGGCTGGGACGCACTCGCCGGCCTCGCCTATCTCAACATCGGTTCCAGCTATGGTGAGGTGTACCAGTTCGCAGAAGCCGAGCGCTACCTGGTGGAAGGCATCGATTACGCGCGTGAACGCGACCTGGATCACGCGACGCACTACATGACCGCCTGGCTCGCCCTGGTCCGGCTGTACCAAGGTCGCTGGGACGAAGCGCTGGAACTCGCCGAATGGGTCGTCGGACGGCCCGGCACCTCGGCAATCACGCGCATCATGGCCCTTGTCGCGCTCGGCCGCTTGCGCACGCGCCGTGGCGACGCGGGGGCGGAGGACATACTGGACGAAGCCCTCCAGCTCGCGTTGCAGACAGACACGTTGCAGCGCCTTGCACCCGTGCGCTCTGCACGCGCTGAGGCGGCCTGGTTCGCCGGAGACTTCCCGCTGGTCATTGCGGAGGCCACAGCAACCCACGCACTCGCCGAGCGATCGAAGCATGGCTGGCACACCGGCGAATTCGCTTTCTGGCAGCGCCTTTGCGGCAATCCTGTCATCGTGCCTGCCTGGAGCGCACCACCGTTCGCTCTCCAGATCTCCGGTGACTGGCAGTGCGCGGCCGAGCAATGGGCACGGCTGGGCTGTCCATACGAACAGGCGCGCGCCCTGGCCGACGGCGACACCGACGCCCAGCTCGCTGCATTGGAGATCTTCGATCGTCTCGGCGCCAGACCGGCTGCCTCCATCCTGCGTCAGCGCATGCGCGGCGAGGGTATGCGCCGCATTCCGCGTGGACCGCGTGCCACGACCCGGCGCAACCGGTTCGGCCTGACGTTGCGCGAGATGGAGGTGCTCGCCTGCATCGCCATTGGCCTCAGCAACGGCCGCATCGGCGCACGCCTGCACGTATCGCCGAAGACGATCGATCATCACGTGTCGTCGGTGCTCGCAAAGCTCGGCGCCACAACGCGTGGCATGGCCGCCGAAATCGCCCGCGAGCAGAATCTATTGCCGCAAAATAGGGATACGATGTCTGCAAAATAGGGGGACCATCCCGATGCCCCGATCGCTCGTGCCGCACAATATCGCACCATCAAACTGGTTCTGCGAATTCGAAAGGGCAATGCTGTGGTTCACTATGGACGGTGCTTCTGCGGCGCTGTGGCAATCGAGGTCAACGGTACGCCGGACGCGATGGGTTACTGCCACTGCGGTTCATGCCGGTCCTGGTCCGGCGGACCGGTCAATGCCTTCAGCCTGTGGAAGCCGGAGGCGGTGCGAATCACGTTTGGCGCCGAACATGTCGCGACGTTCCAGAAGACGCCGCTCAGTCAGCGTCAGTTCTGCATGAAGTGCGGCGGCCACCTGATGACGAACCATCCGCCGTTGGGACTGATCGATGTTTTCGCGGCAACGCTGCCGACGCTGGCCTTCACGCCGGGCGTGCACGTCAACTACGCGGAAACCGTGCTGCCTATGCGCGACGGTCTGCCCAAGCTGCGCGACTTTCCGGCTGAGTTTGGCGGATCCGGCGAGATGATCACCGAATAACACCACGCGGCACTCCCCCCAGGTGACGTGGTCAGCATCGTCACGGCGAGACGTCAGCTCGCCGTGACGATGCACTTTCATTCTCTCCCATCCGACAGGAGCCATCGATGAAAGGTCCATTTCCTCAACCATGGCCGATGGAGCCGGCCCAGCTTATCCGTTGTGACAGCGAGGCAGTGGACACCGCGCATCGTCTCGCCGAACTGTTCCGCGAGGGCGCCGGTGAGCGTGACCGCGATAGGCGATTGCCTGTCGCGGAGTTCAACGCATTCTCGCAGAGCGGGCTTGGGGCGTTGACCGTGCCGCATGCCTATGGCGGTCCTGCCGTGTCCAACGCCACGCTGGCAGAGGTGATCGCAATTCTCGCCGCAGCCGATGCGTCGCTCGGGCAATTGCCGCAGAACCAGCTCGCCTTCTATGCGATGCTCGCGTACCTGCCTGACGAGCAGGTCAAGAACTGGATCTATGCGCGCGCGCTGGCGGGGTTTCGCTTCAGCAGCACGCTGTCCGAGACACACGGCAAGATCGCCAAGGACGTCAGCGCACGGATCCGGCGTGACGGCGACGAATTCGTGGTCTGCGGTCGCAAAGGCTATTCCACCGCGGCGCTGCTGGCACACTACGTGACAGTGCACGTGCTGGACGAAGACGGACGCGCAACGCGCGTGGTGATACCCAACACCACCGCGGGATTGCAGGTCTTCGATGACTGGTCGAGTTTCGGGCAGCGCACGACCGCCAGCGGCACGATGATCCTGAACAAGGTGCGCGTGCCTGCGAATAATGTGTTCGAGACCCAGTCGCTGACGGAAAAGCCGACGCTCTATGGGCCGATCTCGCAACTGATTCAGGCGGCAATCGATGCCGGGATCGCACGCGAGGCGTTGCGCGAAACCGTGGCGTTCGTGCGCACCCGGTCGCGGCCGTGGATGGACAGCGGCGTGGAGCGGGCAAGCGACGATCCCTACATCATCGCGGCCGTTGGCGACCTGGCAATCAAGGTGAAAGCCGCGGACACGATGCTGCATCGGGCCGCGATGGTGGTGGACGAAAGCCGCGGGAACGAATCCGAAAAAACGGTCGCGGCAAGTTCGATCGCCGTGGCTGAGGCAAAGGTGCTGACGACAGAGGCAGCACTGCTCACGAGCAGCAAATTGTTTGAGCTGGCCGGCACGCGGTCCACCCTGTCGGAGTACATGCTGGACCGCCACTGGAGGAATGCGCGCACGCATACGCTGCACGATCCGGTTCGCTGGAAATACCATGCCATCGGCAACTATCACCTCAACGGCACGGCACCCCCTCGCCATGCATGGATCTGATCTCATGTTCACCGACAACCATATCGCGCCAACCTTGCGTGCCGCCGCGCGCGCGGCTGGCACCGACAGCGCACATTTGCTGGACATTGCCAGGCAGCGACGCGCCAAGGGCTTCGCTGACTGGATCGCATCACTGTTCGCAACACATGAGAAAGGAGAGGACGATGGCTACGCCAAAGCAACTGCGCGATTGGGCCACCACTATCCGGACTTTGCTGACCGAGGTGGACGATAACCTAGTCACGGATCTCGGGTCGCTGCTGATCGGTGAGCTAGAAGAGCTGGCTGCCTGTGAAGAAGCAACGGAGCGGCAGCTCGTTTAGGTACACCTCGCCCGCATCGCGGGAGAGGTCGACGCGAAGCGCCGGGAGAGGGTGCGCGAACTGGCACCGAGCTGCTCATGCCAACCGCCTGCCGGTCGGCAGGTCTGTCCTACAGCCCGAATACCCCGTGCAGCTCCAGGATGTGGAACCCGGCGCCGATCGCAACGCCGGCAACGATCACCGTTTCGGCGAGGGATCCTGTACGACAGAGTCCGATGGCCTGCCGCCTCGGCGACGGCCACGCCAGCCGCAGACCGCTGGTTGTCAGCAGATCGGCAGCCAGGTGCGACAGGTATCCGACAACCAGCGGATCAACGGCTGCGCGTCGCACGCCCTCCCAGCGCAGGAACATCAGCCCGGCCACGACTGCGACGAAGGAGTGCGTAATCCCTCGGTGTCCGATGGTTGCCGCAAGCGGTCGGGAGATCACCCGCAGGCGCCGTCCGACCCAGGACGAAGGATGATCGATATCAGGCAGCAACGCACCGGCCATCGACAATGCGATCGCCAGTGGGTCAAGCGCCGGCAGGCCGAGATGCGGGGCCGCCCAGGTCCACGCCGCCGCGCCGATAATCACGTGTGAGCCGGCCATCACGATAACTCTGTCTCCCCCACGCGACCCACGGCTGTTCGGCATTCGCACCCCGCGATAGGCTGGCCGGGAACAGTTGGAAGCGCCACAGATGCCCCTCCCCGCCATTTCCCTCGTCGCCGTCCCCGGCCGTCGCCGCCAGACCATCGAGATCGCCAAGGACATCGAACGCCGTGGCTACGCTGGTATCTATACCCCCAGCATGTATGGCAACATGTCCCAGTGCGAGGCAATGTGCTGGAACACCACCCGCATCCCGTTCGGCACCGCCATCGCTCCCCTCTATGTCCGCACCGTGCTCGACTTCGCCCAAAGCGCTGCCTTCATGCACGAGGTGTCGGGCGGCCGCTTCCGCCTCGGCATCGGCGTGGCGCACGCTCCCGGCCATGCCCGGATGGGCGTCACCGTCGGCAAGCCGCTCGGCGATACCCGCGACTTCGTCGAGAAACTGCGCGCGGTGGAGGGTGTCGGCGAATTCCCACCCATCATCATCGCCGCGCTGCGCAAGAAGATGGTGGCCCTGTCGGGTGAGATCGCCCAGGGCGTGGTGTTCGCCAACGCGTCCCGCTCGCACATGGCTGAGTCGCTGTCCGCCCTGCCGCCAGGCAAGCGGAACGATCCCGACTTCTTCATCGGCAACATGCTGCCCACCTGCATCAGCGACGATGTAGAAGCGGCGAAGGCCGTGTGCCGCAAGAACCTGATCCACTACGCGTTCCTGCCGAACTACCGGAACTACTGGAAGGAAGCCGGCTATGTGGAGGAAATGACCGCCATCGAGCGTGCCATCGACGAAGGCCGTCGCGACGACGTACCCAACTACCTGACAGACCGCTGGCTCGCCGACGTATCGCTGTTCGGTTCTGCCAGGACGGTGCGCGATGGTGTCGCGGCGTGGCAGGCGGCGGGCGTATCTACGCCGGTGATCGTGCCGTCCTCGACCTCCGGCGGCCAGCTCAAGGCTCTCGAGGAGATCTTCGCCACGTTCGGCTGATGCCGTGACGCGGAAAGGGCGGCGTCTCGCAACGCCGCCCCCCCCCGCTGCCCCAGGCTGTTGTCAGGCGAACGAGAAGTCGGTGGCGCCCACCGCCGCCAACTGAGTGTTGTGAAGCACGATCGTTCCGGCACCCGCGACCTTCGCGTCGAGATTGATCTGAACGTCGGCACCGACCTGCGCTATCAGCCCCGACAGATCGCCGAAGCTTGCGAGCGCCGCACCGTAGCCGCTGATATCGATCTTATCCACGCCAGCCTGGAAGTCGGTGATCGTGTCGGTGCCGTTGCTCCCCGAAAAGACGAAGCGATCAGCGCCCACACCACCGTTGAGCACGTCATCGCCCGATCCGCCGTGCAGCACGTCGTTGCCGTCGCCGCCGTTGAGGATGAACCGCATGGTAGACGCCGTCACACCGGATGCGTCGATCACATCGTCCCCCGCAAGCCCGTTCAGGACCACAAGACCCGGCGTGCCCGCATCCAGGTTGGCCGGCGCGGCGAGCCCCGAGATATGCACCTTGCCGCCGGACAGCGTGGCCTTGACCTGGTCATTGCCACCTGTGCCTTCCAGCAGCTGTGGCGTTGGCGCCGCAGCCCCCGGAGCGAACGCCGCAAGTGGCGCGCCGCCATCCTGAATAAGGATGTTGTTGCCCGTCCCGCCATCCAGCACGTCCTGGCCAGCACCGCCAATCAGCACGTCATCGCCCGCGCCGCCCGACAATGTGTCATTGCCCGCGCCGCCGAGCAGAACATCGTTGCCGTCGCCACCGTTTTCGGTGAGCAGCATCGCCGTCCCGAAACCCGACGCATTGATGACGTCATCGCCGCCCAGCCCGTTGATGACCAGTCGGTCACTGGCTTCGAAGCCGGTGATCGTCTCGGTGCTGGCCAGCCCCGTCACGGTGACGACGCCGTTGCTCTGCGTGACGTTGATCACGTCATTGCCCGCCGTCCCGTTGATGGTGATGGTGTCAACCGCTCCGTCCCCATTTGGGTTCCCCGCAGTGGCGCCGAGATCGATGGCCACCTGCTTG
>DATJJM010000122.1:0-11725 GCA_035492535.1 Acetobacteraceae bacterium
GGCTTGTGCCCCGTGGTGGCGATCAGCTTCAGGTGCTCGGCCTCGAGCTGCGCCACCACGCCAGCCAGCACGTCCTTGCCAAAGTCGGTGTCCTGATACATCGCGCAGACCATCTTCTTGCCGCGCTGCTCAACAAAGTACTTGGTGCCCGCGCGCATCTGGTCGTAGTACGAGGCGAACTGGCTCCATTTCAGTTTGTTATACGGCTCGTACATCGAGCGCGCTGCGGTCAGCGGCAGCAGGTTCGGCACGCCCTTGGCGAACATCATCGGCATCATCGCGTCGTTCATCGGCGTGCCGCCATTGACCGTGGCGAAGAAGATATGGTCGTCGTTCAGCAGCTTGTTCATCGCCTGGACGGCGCGCGGTACCTGGTACTGGCTGTCCTCGACAATGTACTTGATCTTGCGGCCGTTGATGCCGCCGGCCGCGTTGGCCTCATCGAACGCCATGCGCACCGAGTTCGAGTTGTTCACGCCCTGCACCGCGGTCACACCCGACAGGTCGGTGGCGGTTCCAATGATGATCTCGGTGTCCGTGACGCCTTGCAGGGTCTGCGCCATCGCTGTCGTCGTGAGCATCGCCGCAGCAAGCGCGGCGACAAGGCACGGGCCAAGTCGTTGGATTTTCACTTCGATGTATCCTCCTGCTTCGCGGCGGCTATTCGAGACGGACCGCCTGAACAGGAAGCCTAATACACCATTGGAACGACGGCCACCGTCAGGCCTCAGGCACCACCAGGAACAGATCGGTATCGCCGGTGTCCTGGCCGCAGGCGGTCAGCAGTCCATGGGCCTGGCCTCGATGATGGGTCTGGTGGTTGAAGAAGTGCACGACCAGCGGCCCCTTCTTCCGCCGCATCTCGCGTTGCGCGGCGCCGCTGAACCACACGAGGTCCTCCGCCAGCCACTGATCGTCCACCCGCCGCCCCCAGTCGATGATGTCGGCATCGGCCTTCTCCCGCCGCGCCTGGAGTGCGGTGAAGTCATCGATCAGCCCGGCACTCTGCTTGATGCCGACGGACGGCTTCTCCCAGTCGTCGAACCGCGACATCCACTGCGTATCGCCCCACAGCAGATGGTTCAGCGTACCATGGATCGAGCCCCAGAACGCGCCGCGATCGGCTTTGCGTTCGGCATCAGTCAGGCGCGCTGCTGCCGCGTACAGGCGGCGGTTCATCTCCGCATTGTACTCGGTCATCAGGCGGACATACGCAGGTGCAATCATGTTGGCATTTCCACGCGAAGCCCAAGCTGCGTCAATCTTGATCGGACGAATCAACCTGCGCAATCAAACCAGGCTGGCAATCACCAGGCTGAGCCGCGCCAGGAACATATCATTCCGATACGGCGCGGCAACACGGCGGGCCTGCGCGCCGAGCCGCTCGCGCAGCGGCGCGTCCGACGCAAGGATGCGCAGCGAGTGCGCCATCAGCGTGACATCGCCCACCGGATGCATCAGGCAGTTGACGCCATGGCGCCAGATGCCCTCGTGGGCCGGCAGGTCGGATAACAGGATCGCCTTGCCGCGCTGCCCCGCTTCAAGCGGCGCGATCGGCAGACATTCGCTGTTCGACGGCAATGCAAAGATGTCCGCGCGATCCAGCAGCCGCATGGTCTCCGCATGAGGCAACTGACCGGCAAACGTGAACCGCTTCGGCGACTTGCGCGCGATCTCCGCGGCGTCCTCATCCAGTTTCACCATCTGGCCAACCAACCGGCATTCGATCGACAGATTGCGCAGTGAAGCCACGGCCTTGATCAGATCGGCCTGACGCTTGCGAGGGTAGATCGAACCCACGCAGACCAGGCGCAGCGGCCGCTTTTCCTGTTCGGGTTCGACATCCGCGGCTCGCTGTTCCAGTGGCTCGAGACCGGGCGGCACTACGTGCAGCCGCTCCTTTGGTACCCCAAGCAGAAACGACGCATACACCCGGTCGCGGATCACCGCAGAAGGAAAGATGATCGCGTGCGCCATGCGGAATGCGCGGGCAGCACTCGGATTGGCGAGCAGCAGTTCCAACCCGACCTCACCTTCATGCAGCCACCAGATGGTGCGCGCATTCGCCGCCGTCTGCATGACATAGGGCGCGGCGGCAATCGTGTTGCAGATCACCAGCGCTAGCGGATCGACGTAGAGTTTGTCCTCGATTGTCACGCCCGCCGCGACATAGGCATCGCGCAGCGGCCCCACCGCGGTAACCTTCTGCGATGCCGGCACGGCACTGACCGAATGCCCGTGCTGCACCAGATGCGTCGCCCAGCGGTACAACAACACTGCCGCACCGTTCATAGCGAACTCGGTGCCGAGCAGCACGACCTTCATGAGTGTTTAGTGCAGCCCGTCGCAGAATACCTTGATGCGCCGGCAGCCCTCGGCCAGCGAGTCGTCATCCGTCGCCGTGCTGACACGCAGGTACGGGCTCATGCCATACGCCGCACCATGCACCGTCGCCACATGCGCCTCTTCCAGCAGGGCCATGCAGACGTCGCGATCGGTCTCCAGCTTGCGCCCACCCGCCGTGGTCCTGCCGATGCAGCCGGCGACGTTCGGGAACACGTAGAACGCCCCTTCCGGCTTGTGGCAGTTGATGCCCTTGCAGGTGTTCAGCATCTCCACCGCCATGTCGCGGCGGCGCGCATAGGCGACCACCTGCTCCTGCACGCCATCCTGCGGTCCGTTCAGCGCGGCCACCGCGGCAGCCTGCCCGACCGTGGATACGCCTGCCGTCGCCTGGCCCTGCATGTTGACCATCGCCTTGATCAGGTCCTTCGGACCACCGGCAAAGCCGATACGCCAGCCGGTCATCGCATAGGCCTTCGAGGCACCGGTGATCGTCACCGTGCGATCCCGCAGTTCCGGTGCGATGTGGGCAATCGTCTCATGCTTGAACCCATCGAACACCAGGTGCTCGTACATGTCGTCCGACATGATCCACACATGCGGATGCTTCAGCATCACATCCGCGATCGCCCGCAACTCCTGCGTGGAACAGCAGGCACCGGTGGGATTGTTCGGATTGTTCAGGATCAGCCACTTGGTCTTCGGCGTGATCGCCGCATCGATGTCCTCGGCGCGCGGCTTGAAGCCGTTGTTCTGCGGGCAGGTCACGAACACCGGCTCGCCATCGAACAGCTTCGTCATCAGCGCATAGGCGCTCCACGACGGCACCGGGATCACCGCCTCGTCGCCCTGGTTCAGCGTGGCACCAAGCGCATTGAAGATCGCCTGCTTGCCGCCGTTTGTGACGCAGATCTCGTCCAGCGCGAACTCCAGCCCGCTGTCGCGCTTGAACTTGCGCTGGATCGCCTGCTTCAGCGCCGGGATCCCGTCCTGCGGCGGATACTTGGTCTCGCCCTTCAGCGCCGCCTCATGCGCCGCGTCGATCGCATGCGTCGGCGAGGCGAAGTTGGGCTCGCCAATCGTCAGCTGGATGATGTCCACACCCTGCGCCCGCAGCTCGCGCGCGCGTATGGTCATCTGTACCGACGCCGCGACCTGCACCCGGCTCAACCGGTTGGCGAACCCGGGCATCAGTGGAGGCCTTCACAGAACTGCCGGATGCGCGTGCAGGCATCCTGCAGCTCTTCGGTCGCGTTCGCGTACGCCAGCCGGAAATGTCCCGGGTAGCAGAACGCAGACCCATGCACGACCGCGACCCCGGTCTCTTCCAGCATCGCCAGCACAAAGCCCTCGTCGTCGTCGATCTTCTTGCCGCCGCGCGTCGTCTTGCCGATGCAGCCATGGATCGAGGGATACACGTAGAACGCACCCTCCGGCTTGTGGCAGTACAGCCCCGGGCACTTGTTCAGCATCTCCACCACAAGATCGCGCCGCTCCTCGAAGATCTTGCGCATCGCCTCGATCGACTCCTGCGGCCCGGTGAGCGCTTCCACCGCCGCCGCCTGCGCAATCGAGTTGGTGTTCGACGTGGACTGGCTCTGCAGCTTGTCCATCGCCTTGATCAAGGCCAGCGGCGCGCCGGCAAAACCGATACGCCAGCCGGTCATCGCATAGGCCTTGGAACAGCCGTTCATCGTGACCGTGCGATCCTTCAGCCGTGGCTCCACCTCCACGATCGTCGCCGGCTTGAAGCCGTCATAGGCGAGCTTCTCATAAATGTCGTCGGTGAAGATCCACACATCGGGATGCCGCAGCAGCACATCGCAGATCGGCCGCAGCTCTTCCGCCGAATACGCCGCACCCGTCGGGTTGCACGGGTTGTTCAGCATGAACCACCTGGTGCGCGGCGTGATCGCTTGCTCCAGCGCCTCGGCGCGCAGCTTGAAGCCGTGATTCTGCTCACACGGCACCAGCACCGGCTTGCCATCCGCGAGCGACACGATGTCCGGATAGCTCACCCAGCACGGGCTCGGGATGATCACCTCGTCATCCTTGTTCAAGGTCGCAAGCATCGCATTGAAAATCACCTGCTTGCCGCCGGTCGAGATGATGATCTCCTCCGGCTTGTAGTCGATGCCGCTGTCCCGCTTGAATTTCTGCGCCACCGCGCGGCGCAGCTCCGGCGTGCCCGCCACGTCCGTGTAATGCGTCTCGTTCGCCTCGATCGCGCGGATCGCGGCGTCCTTGACGTTGCGCGGCGTGTCGAAGTCTGGCTCGCCTTGTGACAGCGAGACGACATTCTTGCCTTCCGCGATCATGTGCCGCGCCTTCGTCGCAATCGCGATCGTCAGGCTCGGTTGGATGCGGTCGAGGCGTTCGGCAGTCAGTTGCATGGCGGATTCCTGGCAGGAAACAGGGCGCGCAACCTATCGGAGCCAAGTCGGTGGAGCAACGGGCGTCACCGGGTGGTCTGGGTTGCCGGTCACGCGGCGGTACAGCCGGGATTGCCCGCCCGGCTCGCGACGTTCCACAGTGCCGGCATGTCCATCGTCCCGATCCGAGGCCTGTTCGAGGCCCACCTGACGGTCAGCGACCTGGATCGCTCGATCGCCTTCTATCGCGACGTGCTGGGACTGCCCCTGGCGCACCGAATCGCGGCGCGGAACGTGGCATTCTTCTGGGTGCCGACGCCGGATAAGGCGATGCTGGGGCTGTGGAGCATCGGCACGTCGCCCCTGCGTCTGCGCCTGCACATCGCGTTCGATGTGGCTCTGCCGCATGTGTTCGAGTCGGTGGCCGCGCTGCGGCGGGCCGGCCTGACGCCGCGCTCGGGCGATGGCGCACCGGTCGAGGAGCCGATCGTGCTGTCCTGGATGCCGGCCGCCAGTGTCTATTTCGACGATCCGGATGGGCATTCACTGGAGTTCATCTGCATGCTCGATGAGAACCCCCGCCCCGATCTGGGGCAGGTTTCCTGGTCCGAATGGAGGCGCACATGAGTGCCGAGGTGCTGATCGAACGGCGCGAAGGCTGGCGCAAGCTGGTGTTCAACCGCCCCGACAAGCTCAACGCGGTGAACGAGGCGATGCTGCACGCGCTGATCGCCGCATTGAATGAAGCCGAGGCAGAGCACGACTGCCGTGCCCTGCTGTTGACCGGCGAAGGACGTGGCTTCTGCACCGGTCAGGAACTCGGCCCGTCCGTCATGCCCGGGCCGCACGGCGCGCCCGATCTCGGTGCCGTGGCCGACGTGCACCACGCCCTCGTCCGGCGGCTGCGCACGTTGCGCATGCCGGTGGTGTGCGCGGTGAACGGCGTCGCTGCCGGGGCCGGCGCCAGCTACGCCTTGGCCTGCGACATCGTGCTCGCCGCACGCAGCGCGCGCTTCATCCAGGCGTTCGTGAAGATCGGCCTGGTGCCGGACTCGGGCGCCAGCTTTTTCCTGCCGCGTCTGGTGGGCGAAGCGCGGGCGCGGGCACTGGCGATGCTCGGCGACGCCATCGACGCCGAGCGCGCCGAGGCATGGGGCATGATCTGGAAGGTGGTGGATGACGCTGCCCTCCAGACCGAAGCCGAGAAACTGACCGCGCACCTGGCGAAGCAACCGACAAAATCGCTTGCGGCCATGAAGCGCATGTTCGCAGCCTCCGCGACCAACTCGCTCGATGCGCAGCTCGATCTGGAGCGCGACGAACAGGCAGCGGCAGCGCGCCGCCCCGACTATGCCGAAGGTGTGCGCGCCTTCGTCGAGAAGCGCGGCCCGGCGTTCCGAGGCCATTAAGTGACCGACGTCGTTCGTGCCCGCGCCGAGGCGATGTGGGCACAGGATCGCGCCACCAACGGCCTGGGCATGCGGATGGAACACGTCTCGCCTGGCCGCGCCCGGCTGTCGATGCCAATCACAGAGATCATGACCAACGGCCATGGCATCTGCCACGGTGGCTTCATCTTCACTCTGGCGGATTCGGCGATGGCGTTCGCAGCCAATCCACGTGGCGAGCCGGCGGTGGCGCAGCATGCCTCGATCACGTTCATACGGCCTGGCCACGTCGGCGAAGTGCTGGTCGCCGAGGCGGTGGAGCGGATGCACGCCGGACGCTCAGGGATATATGACGTTCGCGTTGCCACCGCCGAGGGCGAACTGGTGGCGGAGTTCCGCGGCCATACGCGCACGATCAGAATGGAGACATAGATGGCGGGCCTCGATCCCATCGAGACGGCATCGCGCGACGAGATCACCGCGCTGCAACGCGAGCGCCTGGCGTGGACGCTGCGTCATGCCTATACGAATGTAGCGCATTACCGCGCGGCGTTCGATGCGGCGGGTGTGCATCCGGACGATTTCCGCTCACTGGAGGACCTGGCGAAGTTCCCCTTCACCACCAAGCAGGACCTGCGTGCCAACTATCCGTTCGGCATGTTCGCCGTGCCGCGCGAAAAGCTGGTGCGGATCCATGCGTCGTCCGGCACCACGGGCAAGCCGACCGTGGTTGGCTATACCGCGAAGGACATCGAGACCTGGGCCCACGTCGTGGCCCGCTCGATCCACGCATCCGGCGGTCGCCCGGGGATGATCGTGCATGTCGCCTACGGCTATGGCCTGTTCACCGGCGGCCTCGGTGCCCATTACGGCGCGGAGAAACTCGGCTGCACCGTCGTGCCGGTCTCGGGCGGCATGACCGAGCGGCAGGTGCAGCTCATCACCGACTTCCGCCCCGACATCATCATGGTGACGCCCAGCTACATGCTGGCGATCCTTGATGAATTCCGCCGCGTCGGCCTCGACCCGCGTGACAGCTCGCTCAAAATCGGCATCTTCGGCGCCGAACCCTGGACCAATGCGATGCGGCAGGAGATCGAGACCGGCTTCGCGATGGATGCCGTCGACATCTACGGACTGTCCGAGGTGATGGGACCCGGCGTCGCCAATGAATGCGTGGAGACCAAGGACGGCCTGCACATCTGGGAGGACCACTTCTACCCCGAAGTCATCGATCCGGAGACTGGCGCCGTGCTGCCGGACGGATCAAGCGGCGAGCTGGTGTTCACGACGCTGACCAAGGAAGGCATGCCGGTCGTGCGCTATCGCACGCGCGACCTGACGCGGCTGCTGCCCGGCACAGCGCGCACCATGCGACGGATGGAGAAGGTCACCGGCCGCTCCGACGACATGGTGATCGTGCGCGGCGTCAACATGTTCCCGACCCAGGTGGAAGAGCAGTTGCTGAAGAGCGGCGTGCTCACTGGCCACTACCAGATCGTGCTGACCCGAGAAGGCCGCATGGACCAGGTCGCGGTGCATGTGGAAGCCAGGCCGGAGTATTTCGATCCGGTGCTGCTCGAAGCGGAAGCGAAAGTGGTGGTGGCACGCATCAAGGACACCATCGGCCTCACCGCCCGCGTGGTCGTATCAGCACCCGGCACGATCGAGCGCTCGATCGGCAAAGCGCGCCGCGTGGTGGACCAGCGCCCGAAGACATAGCGAACTCGCTGCCGCCGCGTCGCTAAAACCGTGTGGTCAGATTGGTCAGCCAGTCCGGCGACAGCGTCACCAGCGCGGTCTCCACAGTGTGGTCGGCGCCACTCAGCACCAGCGCGCCCGTGGCAAACAAGGCAACACCCAGCAATCGCTTGCCGATCTTGCCTGTGCGCAGCAGGCGCGTGCGCCATCGCAGGAGCGTCTGGCGTGACAGTGCACCGATCAGCACCAAAGGCAGAGCGGCGCCGAAGCCGAACGCGACCATGGCGGCAGCGACACCGGGCATCTCGCTGCTCTGTGCCGCGAGCAGCGCGGCGGCACCGAGGGTCGGCCCGACGCACGGACTCCAGATCGCGCCCAGCATCACGCCGACAGCGAACTGGCCTAACACACCGCCCGGCGACCACGTACCAACGTGATTGCCGAACGGACTGGCGGCGACGGCGACGTGTGTTTGGAGGGTTTCGCTGAGCAGCACCATTCCGAAGATCAGCAGCAGGACGGCGGAGACCGTCCGCAGCGCATCGCCATCGAAGCCGATGGCAAACCCTATGGTGGCGATGAACAAGCCAATCGTTACAAACGAAACTGCAAGGCCCAGGGCAAGTGCGGGCACACCCAGGCGGTGCCCGGTGATGGCGGCGCCAAACACCAGTGGCAGCAGTGGCAGAACGCAGGGTGACAGGACCGATAGGATGCCGGCAAGAAACCCCAGGCCTGCGCTGCCGATCCCCATAGGTTCAGGTCAGGGATTTGGCCGCCAGGCTTTGATTGGTCGCAACCTCGGCCGCACTCGCGCCTTGAATCAACATGCAGCCGGCGAGCGCACCCGCCATCAGCAACATGCGGCGGTGCATTCGGGTGCTCCTTCCCTGGCGAAGGCCGCAAGTCATACCGGCGAGCCGGCGCCGGGTGCAACCGCGGCACGCATCGTCAGTGCCGGATGTGCTCCGGCCGGAATCCCATCCCAACCACGCGTGCCGGCAACCGGCGCAGCAATGAAACGCGCCCGGCCAGACGCAGCAAGGCAGGCGGCTTCGGTGTTTGCGTGCTGCTCAGCACGCCGGTGATCACCCGGTTCTGGATCACCACCTGCGTGCGCTGCGTCATCTTCGTCGGCCACTCGCGACGCTTCTGCACGGCGCGAAGATCATCCAGCGTCGGAGCGCCGTTCTTCATGCGCGGCACCAGGATGTTCGCCGTGGCGACCGCATCCTGGATCGCGAGATTGATGCCGACGCCGCCCACCGGCGACATCGCATGCGCTGCGTCGCCAATCAGCAGCAGCCCCGGCTGGTACCAGGTCTCCAGGCGATTCACCGCGACTGTCAGCAGTTTCACGTCATCCCAGGTGGCGAGCTCCTGAACGCGATCGTGCAGGAATGGCGCCAGGCGCACGATCTCGGCACGGAACGCGTCCAGCCCCCGTGCGTGCACCTGATCGATGCCACCCTTCTGGATGACGAAGGCACACTGCCAGTAATCGTTGCGGTCCAGCATGATGAAGAAGCGGCCCGCGTCGATGCGTCCAAGTGTCTGGCCGGGATCCGTGCCGTGCTTCGACAGGCGCAGCCACAGCACGTCCATCGGCGCACCAAGTTCGGTCACGTGCAAGCCGCTGGCCTCACGCAGGGTCGAATGGCGGCCGTCACAGGCAATCACCAGTTCGGCGCGAACCGTGACCGGACCGTCGGGACCGGTCCCCGTGACGCCCGCCACGCGACCCGCTTCGTGAGCAAGACCCGTGGCCTCGGTCTGGCGCAGCAGATGGAACGAGGAAAAATATCCCGCCTGCTCTGCAAGAAAATCCAGGAAATCCCATTGCGGCATGAACGCGACAAACTTCGCGCGCGTCGGCAGGTGGGAAAAGTCGGCGATCTGGATCAGTTCATCGCCAATCTGCACGGCGAGCGACCGGACCTCGCTGTGCGGACGCGCCAGGAACGAGTCGAGCAGCCCCAACTCGTACATCACCTGCATGGTCGATGGATGCACGGTGTCGCCGCGGAAATCGCGCAGGAAGTCCGCATGCTTCTCCAGCACCGTCACGTCGATACCCGCTCGGGCAAGCAGGTAACCGAGCATCATGCCGGCGGGGCCACCACCCACCACGCAGCATCTTGTCGTGAAGTCGGGCACTACTCAGCGGCCTGGCGCGGTTCGTACGCAGACAGCTCGGCGCGCTGTGCGGTCTCCATCGGCTGCGGCCACCAGCGATGCTCCCACTCGCCGAACTTGTCGCGCAGCTTCGGCATCACCCGCTCGGCGAACAGCTTGGTATTGTACTTGGTCAGATCCTTGCCCATGTTGCCGAATTGCAGCAGCAGCATCAGGTTGCCAACGTTCAGGTTGTTCGCCAGTTCCTCGATCTGCTGGATCACGTCATCGGGTGAGCCGAGTACGATATAGCCGTTCTCCACCAGGTCCGGCATCTTCGTCGGCAGCAGTTTGAACTTGTCCGAATACGCCGCCGCCTTCGCCACCTGGCTTTGCAAGCCGACCCGGGTTGTCGCTTCAGTTGTATAGCCAGGCGGGGCGACGAAGCGCGGATCGATGTGCAGGCAGCGACCGAAGAAATATTCGGCGGCCTCGGTATAAAGCTCCATCGCCTGCTCGCGGCTCTCGGCCACCGCGACCGTCTGCGCGAAACCGGCGCGATACGGGTTGCGGTCCTTGTCCAGGCGCGACATCTCCTTCCAGAAGCCATCCATCGTCGCCTGGCCGACCTTGTGACCGTAGTACGACAGATAAGAGTAAACGTAGTCGCGTTCCGCGCACCATTGCCACGTCTCGATCGAGCCGCCGCCAGGAATCCATATCGGCGGATGCGGGCGCTGGATCGGCCGTGGCCAGATATTGACGTAGCGCTGCTGGTTGAAGCGGCCATTGAACGCGAACGTGTCCACCTCTGTCCACGCACGCATGATCAGGTCATGCGCCTCGTGGTAACGCTCGCGCAGCTGCGACGGGTTCTGCCCATAGGCATAGCAGGTGTCCATCGGCGTGCCGACAGGGAACCCCGCGATCAGCCGGCCACCCGAGATGCAGTCGATCATCGCGAACTCTTCGGCGACGCGCGTCGGCGGGTTGTACAGCGCCAACGAATTCCCCATCACGCAGATCGCGGTATCCGTGGTGCGCCGCGCCAGCGACGACGCGATCAGGTTGGGCGACGGCATCAGGCCATAGCCGTTGGAATGGTGCTCATTGACGCAGATCGCGTCGAACCCGCATTGCGCGGCGAATTCTAGCTCGTCCATGAAGTCGTTGTACATGTGATGTGCGCGCTTCGGGTCGAACAGCGAGGAATGGATATCGACCCAGACCGAGGGATGCGCTTCTCGGAAATCCTCCGGGAGCTCCGTGTACGGCATCAGATGGAACCACATGAACTTCATGGCCGCCCCTCCATGGACTTACCCGCCAGTAGACCATTGGTTGGGGTTGTTTGGGAACCGTTGCGCTTCACACCACCCGGTGCAACAGCTCCTCACCGGCAGCCAGCCTTCGGCAGTTCTCGGCAGCCAGCGCGAAACTGCGATCGAACGTCCCAGTGGTCAGCCAGGCGACATGCGGCGTCAGCACCACGTTCGGCAACTGGAACAGCGCCTCCCGCGCGTCGTGCGGTTCATGCACGAAGACATCGAGCCCGGCGCCGGCCAGCCGTCCGCTCTTCAGTGCCTCGGTCAGCGCGACCTGGTCCACCAGCCCGCCCCGCGCCGTGTTCACCAGGACCGCACCAGGCTTCATCCGCCCGATCGCCGCGGTATCGATCATGCGCTCCGTCTCCGCCACCAGCGGCACGTGCAGGCTGACCACATCCGCCTCGGCCAGCAGCGCCTCCAGTGGCCGCCACTCGCCCGCCGCATCCGGGCGCGGCGAGCGCGACGTGTAGATCACCCG
>DATJJM010000123.1:0-3301 GCA_035492535.1 Acetobacteraceae bacterium
CGCCGCCGCGGCGCAGTGCGTGAACATGGCCAGCGACACATCGAAATGATTGTTCGAGTGCGAGCCCCAGGTCAGGCCCCATTCGTCGCACAGCTGCGCCACGCGCACGGACCCCTGCATCGTCCAGAAATGCGGATCGGCCAGCGGGATGTCCACCGCCTGCAACAGGATCGTATGCCCCATCTGGCGCCAGTCGGTGGCGACCATGTTGGTCGCCGTCGGCACGCCTGTGGCGCGGCGGAACTCCGCCATGATCTCGCGGCCTGAATAGCCGTTCTCCGGCCCGCACGGATCCTCGGCATAGGCCAGCACATCGCCGCGGCCCTTGCACACCTCGATCGCCTCGGCGAGTGACCATCCGCCATTTGGATCCAGCGTCACGCGACCTTTCGGGAAGCGCCGCTTGAGCGCCGCAACCGCCTGCATCTCTTCGTCGCCGCGCATCACGCCGCCCTTCAGCTTGAAGTCGGCGAAGCCGTAGCGATCGACGGCAGCCTCCGCCTCGCGCACCACCTGTTCCGGCGTCAGCGCGGGCTCGTTGCGCAGTCGCAGCCAGCCGTCCTTCGCGTCCGGGTCGTCGTGATAGGGCAAGTCGGTGCGCGTGCGGTCGGCGATGTAGAACAGGTAGGCGAGCATGACGACACGGTCGCGCTGCTGGCCGTTGCCGAGCAGCGCGGCGACCGGCACGCCGAGGAACTGGCCGAGCAGATCGAACAGCGCGGCTTCCACGCCGGTGACCACGTTGTCGATGCGCAGGTTGATCTCGTGCGGCTGGCGCAGGATGGCGGCCTCGGCTTCCGAGGTGACCTGGTGCACGGTGGATTGGTGCGCGGCAGGTCCGCCACTTCCAAACGCCCGGCGGACGCTGTTCAGAGTGGCATTGTATCCGCCGAGCTGCGACCCGATCACCAACGGCCGGATGCGTTCCAGGGTCTGGCGGATTGCCTCGCTGCCGGGGACTTCCGCGACGCCCGTGTGGCTGGCTGTATCCTTCAGGATGACGATGATGCGGGTGAAGAACGGCCCATGTGCGCCGGCCAGGTTCAACAGCATGCTGTCATGGCCGGCAACCGGGATGACCTGCATTTCGACAACGGCTGGTGTTGGGTCAGGCATCGCGCCGGCCTCCTGGTTGACCATTGACCGCAAGATTCTGGCATGGTGCGGCGACCATGATCCAGGGAGCTGACATGAAGAGCGGATGCGGGGGCACGCGGCGCGGGTTGCTGTGGAGCGCGTGCAGCGTCGCCGTGGCCGGAATGATACCCTTTCGTGGCAACGCGGCGCAGCCGTTGCAGACACTGCTGCCGGATCAACTGCGCATCGGCACCTATTTCGTCAATCCGCCGTTCGAATTCATCGATCATGGCAAGCGTGTCGGATTCGAGGTCGACCTGATGAACGAGGTGGCGAAGCGCCTCGGCCTCAAGCCGGTATTCGTGGATACGCGGTGGGAAGTCATCCTCGAGGAAATGCAGCACAACCGCTACGATTGTATCATCGGCGGCATTACCATCACACCTGAGCGCGCGAAAGCGCTTGCCTGGTCGACGCCTTATATGACGACGACGCTGAGCCTGGTGGTCGATACCAGGCGCATGCCGCAGGTGACGAGCCTGACCGATCTGAAGCACGCGACTGTTGGCGTGCAGGCGGCAACCACCGACTACGACATCGCTGTGGTGATGCAACGCGAAGGGCAGATCGGCAAAGTGCAGGTCTATCCTTTTGCACGGATCGGCAACGCGATGATCGATCTTGCTGCGGGACGCATCGGCGCAGTGATGAAGGTCCACCCGGTGGCGGCATGGTTGGCGCACCAGCATCCGGGCCTGCGCATCATCGCGGAGGTGCCAAACGATCCGCAGCCGCTCGGTGTCGGTTTCAATCGCAACAATCCCGGCCTGCTGACTGCCGTGAACGACGCGCTGTCTGGGATGCAGCACGATGGTTGGTATCAGGCGCTGGTCCAGCGGTGGGGCGTGGCCTAGCGATCATTTGTTCGCTGGCACTGGTGATCGGTCGAGTAGCGCGTGGTCGCCTCACGAAAAAGTTGGCCGGAGCCCTTAGTAAACCGATTGCCTAACAATCTTGGTCCGATCTCGACCGCCTGTTTCAGGCTCTCGCCGATCCGGCCCGCCGCGCGATGGTGGAGCGGTTGGCACGTGGACCCGCGCCGGTGAGCGAGTTGGCTCACCCTCTGCCCATGAGGTGCCGTCGACCGATAGCATGGTGTCTATACTAAAATCTATACCACGGAAAAGGGCCGCTTGTGCTATCGGCCTCGGCTGGGCGCACACCTATCACCGGGTTTTCGCTCGCGAAAGCCACACTGGACAAGCTATCCGGCGTGTCCGGGTATGTGAACCATGATCTGCGTCGGACGTTCAGAACCCGGATCGCAGCTTATCCCATTTCAGGAACCGTCGCTGAACAATGCATAGGTCATGCTCAGAAAGGCATCGTCCGGACGTATAATCTCCACCGGTATCGTGACGAGAAGCGAGCCGTATTTGAGATGTGGGAGCGGGAGGTCATGGCCATCGTCAATCCGAAGGTTGAGCGGCACGAAATGAAAATCCCCCGGCATCCCATGCTCAAGCCGCCCGCCCCTCAACGGAAGGGCATGCCAAGCCTACCCGCTCCGCACCGCTAGGACGAGCGCCAGCGTCCACGCCGGCAACCGCGTCTAAAACAGCGTGACGTACGCCACGGTGACTGGACTGGTCGTGCCCGCTGGCCGGCGCATGTTGACCTGGATGTAATAAAAGAAGTTGCGATGATCGAAGGTCAGCGTCCCATTGGTCGTGAGCACATTCTTTTGGAAATCCCTGTACCCTTGCGGGGAAACGACTGGAGGGACGAAGGCATTGCTATCTGCCTCTACAATCGTCTCGGGAGTGGAATCGACTCCCTCGCTAATTCCGTTGAAAACATATTTCTTTTGTCTCAATGCGGTCACGACTTGAGAACCTGCATTGCGCACTCCGTCATCCTTGTATCGTACCGTAATCAATTTGATCCGGCTGAGCGTTTGCGGGATGGGACATGTCAGGATGATCTCCCCTGTACCCCCGTCCCGGAAGGACGCTTCACCGGCTGAATTGAACAGGACCGACAGAGCGGATGTCTGGCCCGTCGGAACGCAGGACGCCATTGCCACGCCATAGAAATCATCGAGTGCAGCGGCCGACAATGTAGTCGCCGGGGCAAACGCAAGCATGAGTGCCAATATGGTCTTGAGGCCCATCGCGCATTCTCCTTGAGGGATAGGATTTTCAACGACCTTTACTATGGACCG
>DATJJM010000124.1:0-3007 GCA_035492535.1 Acetobacteraceae bacterium
ACGCCCGCCCCGTTTCGCCATGGCGATACCCTGGGCAACGCGATCGAGCAATACGCGTCGATTCGGCAATCCGGTCAACACGTCCAGCTCGGCAGAGCGCGCCGCCACTTCCAGCGCATGCTTGGCGGCATCGGCATCGCCCTGGGCCAGCACGGCTGCCTGGATCAAATGCTCGTTGGCTTCACGGAGCTGCGAAGCCCGGATGGTATCCGGACCGGGCTCGACTTGAGCCAGAGTCTGTTGCAAACCGGTCAGCACTTCCCGTACGCGCTCGAGCTCTCGTTGCAGCTGCGCGAGTTCGCGAGCTGCGAGCGCTACGGCTTTGCCATCGACGGACCGCTGGCTGCTCTTGGCAGGGGAACCGAGGGGCCAAATCATTCACGAGGACTCCCCGATTGTCTGGCGGTCGAGTCACCGGGATGCTTCCTGGTGGGCCGGCCGCCCAGCAAGCCCTCCTGGTCGGTGATCATCCCGCGGATCTGGATGCCCTCGTCATTGATATCGAACAGACGCAGCTCATCGGAGTGAGCGCTCCCGCGCACCTTGACCACCGCCATCATGCGCAGCAACCGGCTGTCCACCTCGATATAGCGCTGCACGATGATCGCGTCCGTCATGAAGGCCGTGCCGTAGGGGCTGAAGCGCAGGTCCGTATAGCGATCTTCCAGCTCGGAGGTCATCAGCAGGGTGACGCCTTCCGCGGCGAGCGCGCCGATCATGCGCGACAGATTTTCGCGAAAGTCCGGACGGAACGTCGGCGCCACCGCCAATTCGAAACCCGACAGCGAATCGATCACCACGCGGGTAGCCTTCAGCCGGCGGATCTCCGACACCAGCAACCACAGGATTTCGTCAATCGACAAATCGGACGCGCGGTTGTTCACCAGGCCTACCGAACCCCTCTCGATCAGCTCAACCAACATCGGGGATTGCGCGAGACTGGGCATCTGCTCGAATGCCGCAATCACGCCCGTCTCGCCACAGCGTGCGCCTTCGGCGAGAAAGGCTGCCGCGAGAATGCTCTTGCCCGCACCCGAGGGCCCGGCAACAAGCATCGAGTACCCACGCGGCAGGCCACCACCCAGCATCTCGTCGAGACGATCGATGCCCATCTTCAGTCGTTCTGTGGCATCGACATCAATCGGCCTCGCGACCGGAACCGCAACGGGGGTGAACACGTGCAGTCCGGCGGCATTGATGCGGAACGTGTGCAAGCCCGGCAACGTGGCCTGACCGCGCATTTTCCTGACCTCCAGCTTGCGCACCATCGAGTTGCGTTGCACGCTCTGGCGCAACCAGATCAAGCCATCCGCCACGGTAAACACGGGATTGGCCTCGGCTTCATCGAAATATTCCCCGATCAGGAACGTCGTCGCCTGCCAGCCTGTCATCAACACGCCCAATTGCTGCACGAAATGCTGATTGTTGAGATGGGCGCCGTCTCCGGCGGCATTCGTTTGCATCAGTGACCGGAACGAGTCGACGAACACCAATGCCGGGCTCCGGGCTTCCACCTCGGCCACGATCCGGCGCAGCACCTGATCGAGGCCACCCTCGACCATGTCGTCGGAAAGGCTGATGAAGCGAACCGTCCGATCGATCGCCGCGTCGTCGAAGAATTCAAATTGCTGCTGGTAGCGCAACATCTTCAACGGCGGCTCGCCAAGCACCGTGAAATAGATCGCGGGACGTTGCGGCGTGGCCAGGGCGAACATCATCTGGTGCGCAAGCGTGGTCTTGCCGCAACCCGGCGGCCCCGCGATCAGGTTGAACGAAAATTCCGGCAGCCCTCCGCCAAGCACGTCATCCAGACCGGGGATGCCCGTATTCAAGCGGTTGATGGTCACGATGTTGTTCATGCTGATTTTTCCCGCGTAGGGGCAGGCAACAGATCGGCCCATACGGATTGCAGTAGTCTTTCGGTGAGCGATGCGCCAAGCAGATTGGCAAGTACCTCGTAGAACATCTGCAGTGCGCGGCCCGCACCAGCGGCAATCTCGCTGCTGCCCTGCTCGAGCAATGCAGATTTCAACGCAGCCAGATTCATCGTTGTCTGCATGCCATCATGGATGTCCATCAACCAGGCGTGTTCGCGACTGGCGAGATAGCAACTGCGTTTATACAGGGTGGCCACGCTGCACTGACCAATGATGGGTGTCAGGGAGGCTTCGATCGTCTGCCAGGCAGACACGACGAACTCGGCCAATTCAGGCGCAGTTGCCCCATCGCCGGCCCGATGGACCAGCGTTGCGACAATCCGATGGCTTTCCTTGCTTTCCACTGGCCTTTTTGTATTCATCTTTGCAGTTGATAGGCCAGCCTAGCCTTGGGTCAGTTCGGGTGCCGTGACGACGCCGCGGGCTCCCGCGGGAAGGTGCACAAACCGTGCACGGCTTGCTGCAGCAACCGTGGCTGGTTGGCCGCCCGGTGAACGACGCGGGCCTGGACAACCCAAGCCCCGCTTGTGATCCACGCTACAATTACCGGTTCGCGCTCAAGCCGACCCGCTCCCCATGTCCACCCATCTCGACGAAACCCGCCGCCGCCGCACCTTCGCCATCGTCAGCCATCCTGACGCGGGCAAGACCACGCTGACCGAGAAACTGCTGCTGTTCGGTGGCGCGATCCAGATGGCCGGCTCGGTGAAGAGTCGCAAGACGTCGCGCAGCGCCACCTCGGACTGGATGGCGCTGGAGAAGGAGCGCGGCATCTCGGTGACCTCGTCGGTGATGCAGTTCCCGTACGACGGCAAGATCGTCAACCTGCTCGATACGCCGGGACACGCGGACTTCTCCGAGGACACCTACCGCGTGCTCACCGCGGTGGATTCGGCGCTGATGGTGATCGACTGCGCCAAGGGCGTGGAGGAGCGCACGATCAAGCTGATGGAAGTCTGCCGGCTGCGCGACACGCCGATCATGACCTTCATCAACAAGCTCGACCGCGAGGGCCGCTCGCCGATCGAACTGCTGGACGAGGTGGAGTCGGTGCTGGGCATCGCCTGCGC
>DATJJM010000125.1:0-9584 GCA_035492535.1 Acetobacteraceae bacterium
CGACAGAAGCGACGAGTTGGTGATCGCCGCCCATATCTGGGCCAAGCGTAAGCTTGCCGGGATCGAGATTCCGGCCGGCGTCCCCACATGGCCCGAGCGTCCGCCGGTCGCCGAGTTCGTCGCCCAGATGACGGCTCGAGCTTGAGGCGGCAGGTCGGCTGGAGCCGAGCCTAGCGCGCTCGCGCCGGGGAGCGCCCGAGCCGGATGGTCGTTCGCATGAAAGCGCTCGGCCCGATCTCGTTGGCAGTACCGTCGCCGCAAAATTCGACAAGCGCTCCCAGAAAGACCGTCACAAGCATATTCGGCGTGACGGTCTTCCAGAATTTGCGATCGAAATCAGCGGGCAGCGCCGTCAAGAATACCGTCAGAACTTCCGGCTACGTCGTCGCTCCGCTGCACACACCGTCAGACCTATGTCCATAAATTCAACAGGTTATTTCAACCAAGGAAACCGATTGATGATGTACTCACGATCATCAATGGACTATCTCGTAACCCACTATTTTTCTTACGATATTCCTCTCCGGAGCCCTCTGCGACATCCCACACCCCTCACTCCCACTCGATCGTCCCAGGCGGCTTGCTCGTAATATCGTAGGTCACCCGGTTGATCCCGCGCACCTCATTCACGATCCGCCCCGCCACGCGCGTCAGGAACCCCGCATCGAACGGATACACATCCGCCGTCATCCCATCGGTGCTCGTCACCGCGCGCAGCGCGCATGCATGATCGTACGTGCGCCCATCGCCCATCACCCCCACCGTCCGCACCGGCAGCAGCACGGCAAACGCCTGCCAGATCGCATCGTACAGCCCCGCCGCGCGGATCTCCTCCAGGAATATCGCATCCGCCCGCCGCAGCAGCGCCAGCTTTTCGCGCGTGATCTCTCCCGGCACGCGGATCGCCAGCCCCGGCCCGGGAAACGGATGCCGCCCCACGATCGTCTCGGGGATCCCAAGCTCCCGCCCCAGCGCGCGCACCTCGTCCTTGAACAGCTCGCGCAGCGGCTCCACCAGCTTCATCCGCATGCGTTCCGGCAGCCCGCCCACATTGTGGTGCGACTTGATCGTCACGGACGGCCCGCCGGTGAAACTCACGCTCTCGATCACATCCGGATACAGCGTGCCCTGCGCCAGCCAGTCAGCCCCGCCCAGCTTGCCCGCCTCATCGTCGAACACATCGATGAACAGCCGTCCGATCGTCTTGCGCTTCACCTCCGGATCGGTGACGCCCTCCAGCGCGCTCAGGAACTCCTCCGACGCATCGCAATGCACCAGCTTGATGTTGAACCGGTCGCGGAACGTGCTGACCACCTCCTGCGCCTCGCCCTGTCGCAGCAGCCCGTGGTCCACGAAGATACAGGTCAACTGATCGCCGATCGCCTCGTGGATCAGCACTGCCGCCACGGATGAATCCACCCCGCCCGACAGACCGCAGATCACCCGCCCGCCGCCCACCTGCGCCCGGATCCGGGCGATCTCCGTCGCCCGGAATCCCGCCATCGTCCACGACCCCGAAAGTCCCACCACGCCGTGCGTGAAATTGCGCAGCAGGGCCGCGCCATGCGGCGTGTGCATCACCTCCGGATGGAACTGCACGCCATAGAACTGCCGCCTGTCATCGGCGATCGCAGCGAAGGGAGCGCCCTCGCTCACCCCCACGACACGGAACCCTGGCGGCAGCCGCGTCACCCTGTCGCCGTGGCTCATCCAGACCTGCTCGCGCGCGCCTTTCGACCACACGCCGTGGAACAGCGCGCAGTCATCGGTCACTTCGACGAACGCCCGCCCGAACTCGCGGTGATCGGACCCCAGCACCTCACCCCCCAACTGCTGGCACAGCAGCTGTTCGCCGTAGCAGATGCCCAGGATCGGTACCCCCATCGAGAATACCGCCTCGGGCGCCAGCGGTGCCGCCGCCTCGTGCACCGAGGCCGGCCCGCCTGACAGGATGATCCCTCGCGGCCGCCACTCCGCGATCCGCCCGGTGTCGGCATTGAATGGCCAGATTTCGCAATAGACGCCCGACTCGCGCAGGCGCCGCGCAATCAGCTGCGTCACCTGGCTGCCGAAATCCAGGATCAGCACGCGTTCGCCGGCAAGCGCTTCTGTGGTGGCAGGATCAGGCAGGGAATCGGGCATAAGGGCCTCCGCGCATGATCCTCGCGCTTGGACCATGCCCGCCTGCCGCTGGCAAGTGCATTGCGCCTATGTCAGCACCTCCGCTCCCTGCTGCAGCAGCGCGGAAATCTGTCGCGTCTGCTCCACCAGGAAATCCATCACCACCCGCGTCCGCGGCGCCAGGTTCCGCCGCGACGGATAGACGATGTGCACCGGCACCCGCTGCGACGGATAATCCTCCAGCAACCGGAACAGCCGCCCCGCCCGCAGGTCGTCGATGCACTGGATCTCCGGCAGCAACGCCACGCCGTGCCCCGCACGCGCCGCCCGCCGCACCGCCTCGCTGTCGTTCGCCAGAAGCGCGCCTGAGACCTGTACGCTCACCGGCCCCTCCGGCCCGGTGAACCGCCACACGTCCGGCTCCGGTGTCGCGTCGTGGATCAGGCACGCATGGTCCGCCAGATCCTCCGGCCGCTCTGGCGCCCCCTGCCGCTCCAGGTAGATCGGCGCCGCCACCACCGCTCGCCCCAGCACGCCGGCCCGCCGCGCCACCAGCGAGGCGTCTGCGATCTCGCCGCTGCGGAACGCCAGGTCCAGCCGCTCCTCGATCATGTCGGTCTGCCGGTCGCTCATCACCAACTCGACCGAGAGCCCCGGATACCGCCCCAGCAGCACCGGCAACCGCGTCGCCAGGAACAACCCGCCCGCCACGGACGTCCCCAGCCGCACCAGCCCTCGAGGCTCCCCGCTCTGCCGCCCCAGGGCTGCCTCCATTTCGTCGGCTCCCTCCAGCAAATGCCGCGCATGGCCCAGCAGGGTCTTGCCGTCGTCCGTCAGGCTCAGCCGCCGCGTCGTGCGATGAAACAGCCGCACCCCGAAATGCTGTTCGAGTTGCGCGATCAGCCGGGTCACCGCCGACTGGCTGGCGTTGGTCTCCCGAGCCACCGCCGAGAATGACCCCGTCTCGGTTATCCGAACGAAGGCGCGGAGCGCCCCGAGCACATCCATGATTTCATCGCCTTACGCAAAGATGAATTCTAAGAAAGCCGGATTATTTTCGCACGGCAAGTGGTCCATTTCACTGCCAAGGCAGACAGGCAGCACTACACACCCCGCCATCTGCGAACGGCATTTGCCAGGTCCCCCGAGCGCGGGACCTGAGATCGAGGAGAGAGACCATGAGGACCATGATGCTGACTGCCGCGCTGGGACTGACGCTCGGCATCGGCGTAGCCATCGGTGGAGGCGCCACCAAGTGGGCCGCCGACGAGGCGCCATACGCTGCGCAGCCGACCGCGACCCCCAGCAGCACCTACCGGCGCGACGAGGGCGACTGGGCGCAGCTCACCACCCGTCCCACCGCCAATGTCGAGTTGGCCTACGTGACCACCACGCGCGGCGAGTCGAACCAGACGTCGAACCAGAACGAGGGCGTCGGCGGCTAATCACCGCCTGACCCCGCAACCATGAACTTTGAACTTCGGAGACTGAACATGAAAACCATGATCCTTGCCGCAGCCGCGGTGCTGAGCCTTGGCATGAGTGCCGCCTTCGCCGATGGCGGCGAAGGCCCTGTCGCGAACACCCAGTTCACCGAACTGCCTGGCGTGATCGCCCAGGGCCAGACGGGCGCCGGCACCGCCCTTGCGCAGTCACCCACGGGTAACGGGGCCGCGCTGTTCGTGACCGGCTCTCACCCGGTCGCCCAGCCGTTCCCGTGGAATCCGAATGAGGGCGTCGGCGGCTAACCAACCCCAAGACGACACGGGAGAGGGCCGGCCACGTGCCGGCCCTTTCCGTTTACTGGCCACGCAGCACCATATCCGCCCCCTTCTCCCCGATCATGATCGCCGTCGCATTGGTATTGCCTGACACCACCGTCGGCATGATCGAGGCATCGATCACTCGCAGCCGCTCCATCCCCTTCACCCGCAGCGACGTATCCACCACCGCCGTCGGCCCCGGCCCCATCATGCACGTGCTGGTCTGGTGGAACGTCGTCCCTGCCGTCGCGCGCACATGGTTCAGCAGGTCCTCGTCCGAGACCGCTTGTGGCCCGGGCATGTATTCATCCGTCACGAACCGCCGCATCGCCGTCGAACCAAAGATGCGCCGCGACACGCGCAGCCCCGCTACCATCGTGTCCTTGTCCGCTTGCGATGCCAGATAGTTGGGTTGGATCGCCGGCGGCTCCGCCGGATCGTTCGAGGCAATCCGCAGCCATCCCCGGCTCTGCGGCCGGCATGGAATCGCCACCAGCGTGCAACCGGGAAACCGATGCATCTCGTCGCCCGTTTTCTCCGCACTGCCGGCGAGGAACTGATATTGCACGTCCGGCGACACCAGCTCCGGCCGCGTCCGTACGAACAGCCCCATCGGCCCGGCGCCCGTCATCAGCGCACCGCGCGCCGACACCACGTACTGCAGCCCATGCTGAATGCGCCGCAGCCAGCTGTGGTACACCTCGTTCATCGTGGCGACCCCGGTGCAGCGATAGATGATCCGTCCCCCGCAATGGTCCTGCAGGTTCTCCCCCACGCCAGGCAGCTCGTGCACCACGTCGATCCCGTGCTGCTGCAACAGCGCGCCCGGCCCGATCCCCGACAACTGCAAGAGTTGCGGCGAGTTGATCGCGCCTCCCGCCAGCAGCACCTCGCGCCGGGCACGCACTTTGCGCATGACCCCGTCCTGGCTGAACGCCACCCCGACGGCGCGCTTCCCCTCGGTCAGCACCCGATGTGCCAGCGCGCGGATCTCCACCTTCAGGTTCGGCCGCTTCAGCACCGGCTTCAGATAGCCGACAGCCGCCGAACATCGCCGCCGGTTGCGCACCGTGAGTTGCAACGGCCCCACGCCCTCCTGCTCGGCACCGTTGAAGTCAGGGTTGTAGGGATATCCCGCCTCCTTCGCCCCTTCGACGAATGCGTCGTGCAGCGGATGGTCCGTACGCAGGTCGGACACGGCGAGCGGGCCGCCCTTGCCGTGATACTCGCTTTCGCCGTGCTCCTGATCCTCTGACCTGCGGAAATACGGCAGCACGTCATCATACGACCAGCCGGCATTCCCGAGCTGCCGCCACAGGTCGAAATCCTGCTTCTGCCCGCGAATGTAGATCAGCCCGTTGATCGACGACGAACCGCCGAGCACCTTCCCTCGCGGCAACGCGATGCGGCGGTCGTTGAACTCCGGCACCGGCTCGGACTCATAGTACCAGGCGACCTTCGGGTTATAGATGTTGCGGTAGAAGCCCGCCGGAATGTGAATCCACGGATCGCGGTCCTTGCCGCCGGCTTCCAGCAGCAGCACCGAGCTCCTGCCGTCAGCCGTCAGGCGATTGGCCAGCACGCAGCCTGCCGAACCGGCGCCAACGATGATGAAATCGAACTCCTGGGCGTCCGCCACGGTGTTTCCCCTTGATTATTCATGTGGCGGCACGATGGATTGAGCAGCCCCCCGGGGGCAAGGCACCAATGCCGCCGAGGCCGATGGGGCTAGGCGACGGCGAACGCCGTCATCATGCCGGAATCCTCGTGCTCCAGGATATGGCAGTGAGCCATGTAGGGGGCCTTCGCATCGGCCGGATACGGGAACTTCACCAGGATCTCGCTGAAGCCGCCGTTCGCGATCGGCGCGATATCCTTCAGGCCCGCGCGGTACGCTTCCGGCTTCTGGCCGCTCTCCGACACGATGCGGAACTGGCAGCCATGGATGTGGACCGGGTGCGGCATCTGGTCGTCGCCTTCGGAAATCCGCCAGCGCAGATCCTGGCCACGCTGCGCGGAGAAGCTGTCCCCGGTCATGGAAAAAGACCTGCCGTTGATGCCCATGGTGGAGAGTTGTTGGACCCTGGGCATCTCCGGCTGGTCCTCGATCAGTTTGACGACGCGGGCAACAACAGCGGCGTCAATCGTGCTGCCCATCGACATGCCGCCCATCGACATGCCGCCTGCATGGCCAGAAGGCATCGGACTTGCGGCGCCCATCGCCATCCCCATGGGCAGCCCCGCCTTCGCGAGCGGCGCCATGCCTTCCTTGTCGCGGAACATGTTCATGACGAGCTCCCGGCTGATCGCGGGCAGCGTCGCGGGGATCGGCGGCAGTTTCACCAGCGCGGCGGGAAGCTGCCCGGGAATTTCGGCCCCATCGGGCCGGATGCTGACCAGGGGCAGGGGAACATCGAACGGCGGCAAGCGCATGATCGGCTGCCCTGTCGGCATCGCCAACAAATCGAATGGCGCGCCTGATCGGCAATCCACCATGACCTCGAAGCGCTCGCCCGCGTGCATCGCGATCTGCTTCATCTCGACCGGATTTTCCAGCAGCCCGCCATCGGACCCGATGACGAAGAGTGAGCGGTCATCCGAGGCCTTCAGCAGGTAGCTGCGCGCATTGGAACCGTCGAGCAGCCGCAGGCGAACCCAACCGCGCGCCGTGCGCGCCACGGGATGCCGGGCACCATTCACCAGTGCCACATCGCCAACATAGCCGTTGGTGATGGCGGTCAGGTTCATCCGGTCGAAGAACTGGCCGTCGCGCAGAAACCGGCGGTCCTGGATGATCAGCGGTATGTCGTTGATCCCCCAGCGCGAAGGAAGCGCAAGCCGGTTCGTCTCCTCGTCATCGATGATGAGCAGGCCGGCAAGGCCCATGATCACCTGGTTGGCCGTCGTGGGATAGTTATGCGGATGGAACCAGAGTGTGGCCGCGGGCTGGTCGATCGTCAGGGTGGGCCGCCACTGTCCGCCGGGCGCGACAGGCTGATGCGGACCGCCATCAAGATGGCCCGGAATGACCAGCCCGTGCCAATGCACGGTGGTGAGTTCCGAAAGATGGTTGGTGAAGTCGATGGCTACCTTTTCGCCCCGACGCAGACGGAGCGCGGGCCCCAGGAACTGAGCACTATAGCCATAGGTCCGGGTGGAGTGCCCCGAGACGAACTTCGCGGTGCCGGTGCGCGCACTGAAACTGATTTCCCCGCGTGCGTTTGCCTTGACCTCCGGGGGGATGGGCAGCGCGGGTTGAGGCGTATCGGCGGCACGCGCGCGCCCGAGGCCCAAGGCGGCGACAGCCCCGCTGGCCGCGCCAACGGCCAGCGCGTTGCGACGGGAGAATTCGGTCATTGCTGCCTCCAAAGGGTCAGTTCGCGCAAGCAGCGCGTTGCGACCGCCGCCCTCGAACCTTGCCCGCATTCTTTCTGAGGGGCCAGTCCCTTAACGATCCGGAAAGATTGCAGAGCGCATCTCGGCTCATGGCCCCTGGTCGGCAACCAACACCATCATGCTCATCGGCTTCGACTCCCTCCGTATCGCCCTGTTCGTTGGCTCGCACCCCATCGCCCATCCGTTGATTGTGCAGATGATGAACGACGGAGACGATGGATGCCGTCACGCCAGAACCAATCCCAGGCAATTACCGGCTCGGTGACGCGACTGACAGTCAGCCGCCGCCATCCGAGTTCAGCATTTCTTTACACCGATGCGCGAATAACGGCCTCCGCCCCTGCTCGATGGTCCATCGATATGACGCTCGCCAACCTGCGGATATCTATCAAGCTCATGGCAATGGCCGTGGTCGCGTTCCTCGGCATCCTCGCCGTCGCCTGGATCGGGGTCGCGACCCTGCGCACCAACCTCTTGGAGGATCGCGAGGCCAAGCTGCGCGACGCGATCAACCTTGCTGTCCAGAACATAGACCGGGTGCATCGCGAGGGGGTTGCCAACCACGTTCCCGAGGCGGAGCTCACGGACAGGATGAAGTCGACGCTGCGGGACCTCCGGTATGGCAACAATGATTATTTCTTTGCCTACGATAGTTCCGGCGTTTCCCTGGTGCTGCCCGATCCGAAAACCGAAGGCCAGCGTCGTTGGGACCTGATCGATAGCGACGGCGTGCCATTCGTCCGCAATATCGTCGAGGGTGCGCTCAAGGGTGGGGCTTTCACCGCCTATCGGTATCCTCGCGCCAACAGTTCCACGCCCGTCGCCAAGATCGCCTATTCGGTGGTCGACAAGACGAATGGCTGGATCGTCGGCAGCGGCATCTATATCGATGACGTTGACTCGATCTTCTGGTCGCAGGTTTGGCGCATGGGAGGCTTCGTGGCCGCCACCGTAGCCCTTGTCGTCGTCACCTGCTTCCTGCTTGGCCGCAGTATTTCGCGTCCGATCACCCGGCTGACCAAGCTCATGCACGATCTGGCAGACGGTAGCGTGGGGATTTCCATTCCCTATACGTCACGACGCGACGAAGTCGGGAGAATGGCCAATGCGCTCGGTGTGTTCAAAGAGCACATTGCAAAAGAGCAGGAGCTGATGGCCTCGCGGGAGAAGGAGCATGAAGCAGCCGACCGGGAAAAGAAGGCGGCTCTGGTCAGCATGGCGGACAACATAGAAAGCGAGACAACTGCGGCATTGGAGGAAGTGGCCGCGCGCACCACGGCCATGACATCGACCGCCGATGCGATGAAAGCCTCCGCCGCCCGTACCGGCGATTCGGCGGAAAACGCAGCCATGGCATCAGCCCACGCAATGGCCAATGCACAGACCGTGGCAGCCGCCGCTGAAGAATTGAGCGCGTCGATCCGCGAAATTGCTGCCCAGGTCAACCAATCCTCCGAGGTGGTCAGCCGTGCGGTCAGTGCTGGCGCCGATACGCGTGCCACCATCGAGGCGCTGAACGAACAGGTGGTACGCATTGGTGCCGTGGCGGATATGATCGGCGAGATCGCCGCCAAGACCAACCTGCTCGCTTTGAATGCCACCATCGAGGCGGCACGCGCGGGCGATGCCGGCAAGGGATTCGCTGTGGTGGCCTCCGAAGTCAAGGCACTCGCCACACAGACAGCACGTTCCACCGAGGAGATTGCCCGGCACATCGGCGAGGTCCGCGCTGCCACCGGAACCTCCGTCGCGGCGGTGGTGCGCATCGAGCAGACGATCAGCGAGATCAATGCGATCGCTGGCTCGATCGCGGCGGCCGTGGAAGAACAGCAGGCTGCGACAGCGGAGATCGCGCGCAATGTGACGGAAACCGCGACCGCCGCTCGCGAAATGACAAGCCGCACCAACGAAGTCTCGGCGGAAGCGGAACAGACCGGCAAACACGCCGTAGCGGTGCGCGAGAATGCTGCCGGGCTGAACACCGCCGTCAGAGACCTGCGACATTCTGTGATCAGGGTCGTTCGGACCTCCTCAAACGAGGTGGATCGGCGCAGCGATCGCCGCCATCCGGTCAACGTCACGTGTCACCTTACGATCGCCGGTCGAAAGTCAATCGCACATATGCAGGACTTGTCCAAACGCGGCGCCAGCATTCGCTGTGAACAGGCAGCCGACGTCGGCGGGCGTGGCACGCTTGATATCAACGGCGTTGATTTCTCCGTGCCATTCGACGTTCGTGCGGTCGAAGGCGACATCATGCATGTCGCGTTCGACCTGGATGCGGCCGCCGCCGCGAAGTTCGAA
>DATJJM010000126.1:0-4232 GCA_035492535.1 Acetobacteraceae bacterium
TGCCGCTGTTCGCCGAGGCAATCGCGGCGGCGCCGGATGATGAGGCGCGGCTGGCGCTGTGCGTCGCGCGCGCGGGACTGGTGTCGCATGGGCTGGCGTTGGCGCACACGCATGTGCGGCTGAATGCGGCACAGCTGCATAACGCGGTGCGGCAGCGGATCGGGATCGCGGATGCGCCGGAGGATCCCGCGCATCGACGCGCGCTGTTCGGGGCGATGAACGTGGCGCTGGAAACCGTGCAGCCGCAGAATGTGGATTTCGGGGCGCTGGTGGTGGAGCAGGCCTCGGCGATCCGGCTGATGATGACGATCGCGCAGATCATCAAGCACGTGGACAGCTCGCAGCCGATACGGTTCCTGATCGCGGAGACGGAGACCGGGTATACGCTGCTGGCGGCGCTGTGGCTGGCGAAGCTGTTCGGCATCGAGAAGCATATCGAGATCAGCCCGCTGTTCGAGACCGCGAGCGCGCTGGAGCATGGCGCCACGGTGCTGGAGGAGGCGCTGCGCAGCCCGCATTACCGCGCGTATCTACAAACGACAGGACGGCTGGCGCTGCAGTTCGGGTATTCGGATTCCGGGCGCTATGTGGGGCAGTTGGCGGCAAGCTACCTGATCGAGCGGCTGCGGCTGAAGATCGGGCAGACGCTGGCGGCGCATGGCGTGACGGGCGTCGAGGTGATCCTGTTCGACACGCATGGCGAGAGCGTCGGGCGGGGCGCGCATCCGGGATCGCTGGCGGACCGGTTGAAGTACCTGTCGCCCACCGCGTCGCGGCAGGCGCTGTTCCGGGCGGGGCTGAGCGTGCGGGAAGAGAGCGCGTTCCAGGGCGGCGACGGGTATCTGCTGTTCGGCACGCCAGAGCTCGCTCTGGCAACCATCACCGGGATCGCGGAGCAGACGTATCATCCGGCGGCAGGGCCGATCGAGGATCCGGTGTATGCCAATCCTGACTTTGCCGCGGACTTCTTCGCGACCGTGCGGGCGGGGATGGAAGCGCTGGTAGAGGATGAGGGCTACGCGGCGCTGCTGGGCGCGTTCGGGCCCTCGCTGGTGGACTGGACCGGGTCCCGGCCGGCGGCGCGGCAGTCCGAGGGCGCGGTGGGGGCGGCGCGCATCCGGCATCCTCGAGAACTGCGGGCGATTCCGAACAATGCGATCTTGCAGCAGCTGGGGTGGTGCGCGAACACCCTGCAAGGGATTGGCGCGGCGGCGACGCGGCATCCGGAGCTGTTCGTCGACCTGAAGCAGAACTCGCGTCGGTTCCATCGCGCGGTGGACCTGGCGTCGCATGCGCTGGCGCATTCGAGCATCGATGTGCTGCGGGCAGTGATTGCCTCGCTCGATCCGGGGACGTGGCTGGATCGGGCGGAACACACGGGGGAGCGTGAGTCGCGCGAGGCACTGGTGAGCGTGGCTCGGGCGCTGGAGCGGCTGGATATCTGGGCAGCGGCGCAGTCGATGTTCCGGCGCGTGCATGCCGATCATTTGGCGCTGCGGGAGATCTGGCCGGATGCGCCGCGGATGGCGACGCGCGAGGTGCTGCTGCATGCGCTGCGGCTGGCGCTGATCCATAGGATCTGGCTGCTGGCAACCGAGATCGCGGATTTTTCGCCTCGCCACGGGGTGACGCGGCAGGTGCTGGAGCGCGCGCTGCTGCGGCTGGAGGTGGAGCCTTCGCTGGAGATGCTGGGGGAGATCTTTCCGGCGGCGCCGGATCAGTCCGGGGAGTTCGACTACGCGGAGCCGACGGCGCCGCGCGGGGCCGCGGCGTATGCTCGCGAGCATGAGGAGATCTTTGCGCCGATGCGCTCGCTGTTCGGGCTGGTGCGGGAGATCGCCACGATCGTTACGCATGAGGTGGGGGCGTTCGGGTAAGCTTGGTGGCCAGGTGGGCCGGTAGGAAAATGGAACCGCAAAAGACGCAAAAGGGCTGCGGTGACTCATAGGGCCAGGACGATGCGTTTGATCTCAAGGTGAGGCTTGCCGAAGTTGAGTAGCAGGCAGAGATGCAGGCCAGTGGCTTTCAGATAATTCAGGCATTGCGCGCGGTGCACCGTCAGGTCAGAGCCGATGATTCGATTGAACTAACAGGTTGGTCCTTTCCGTCCCGGTATCCATTTGCGTGTTTTGCGTTATTTGCGGTTCCATTTTCCTTGCTGACTGCCGGCACAAGCTTGCCAATTCGTTCATGATGTGAGGTTGAGCCCGATCAGGCGGTCGAGGCTGGCCTGGTCATGCAGCAGCGTCTGCGAGCGGCCTTGCAGGGCGATGGTGCCGCGTTCGATGACGATGGCTTCGTGGGCGAGCGAGAGCGCGACATCCGTGTGCTGCTCGACCAGGATGATGGCAGTGCCTGCATCGGCCATCATGCGTCCGATCGCATCGCTGAGTTCATCGACGATGATGGGCGCCAGACCTTCCAGCGGCTCATCGAGCAGCAACAGCGCGGGGTTGGTGGTGAGCGCGCGGGCGATGGCCAGCATCTGCTGCTCGCCGCCGGAGAGGTGGTTGCCCATGTTGCGCCGTCGTTCCTGAAGGCGGGGGAACAGGGCGTAGATCGCCTGGAGGTCCCAGCGGCCGGGTCGGGCGGCGACGGTCAGATTTTCTTCGACGGTGAGCGAGGGGAAGATCTCGCGTTCCTGGGCGACCCAGCCAATGCCGAGGCGGGCACGGCGATGCGGTGACACGCGGCTGATATCGCGACCGCGCCAGTGGATGCGGCCGGCAGTGATGCGGGTGAAGCCCATGATGGTGAGCAGCAAGGTGGACTTGCCGACGCCGTTGCGGCCCAGGATAGCGAGGCTGCCGCCCTCGGGCAGATCGAGCGTGATGCCGTCGAGTACGATGGAGTCGCCATACCCGGCGCGCAGGTCGTTTGTCGCAAGTAACATCTCAGGCATGGTGGGCGCGACCCAGATAGACCTCGCGCACACGCGGATCGGCGGCAATCTCAGCCGGCGTGCCTTCCAGCAGCAGACGACCACCGACCATGACGATGACACGGGTGGCGAAGCGAAAGACGAGGTCCATGTCGTGCTCGATGAAGAGCACCGAGATATCGGGGGGGAGGTCGGTGATGGCGTGGAAGAGTTCGCTGCTGTCCTGGCGAGGGACGCCGGCGGCGGGTTCGTCGAGCAGCAGGACCTTTGGCCTGGTGGCCAGGGCCAGCGCGATTTCGAGCAGGCGCTGCTGGCCGTAGGCGAGTTCGCGCGTAGGCCGGGTGGCGACGGCGGTGAGGTTGAGGGAGGCGAGAATGGTTTGCGCTTCGTCCACGGCGGTGGGGAAGCTGGCGAGAGGGCGCCACCAGGTGCCGGCGATGTTGTCACGTTCGCAGATGGCAAGGGTGACGGCTTCGAGCGGTTCCAGGTCGGGGAAGAGCGTGTTGATCTGGAAGGTGCGTACCAGACCCTGCTTGACGCGGCGATCGGGCGGAAGGGCGGTGATGTCGTCGTCGCCGAGATGGATCTGGCCGGCATCGGGTTTGAGCACGCCGGTGATCAGGTTGATCAGTGTGGTCTTGCCGGCGCCGTTCGGCCCTATCAGCGCATAGCGCGCCCCTCGGGGGAGCGTGATGGCGATGTCCTGCGCGACGACAAGGGAGCCGAAGGCTTTGTAGAGGTTGGTGGTGCGGAGGGCTGCGGAGGTCACGGAAATTATTGAACCACGGATGGACACTGATCCACACAGATTATCGCGCGCCAGCGGCGGGGCCGGCGGTGCCGGTCCCGTTGGGCCGTGGCGCGTTGCGTGGCTTTCAGGGCGGAGCGGTGGCGACGGCGGCGGCGGGGTCGAGCGGGTTGACCGGCGGCTCGCCGATGAAGAAGCCGAGGACCTGGCGGGACGCATCCCGACTTAGATTGATCCAGTCCCAGTTGGCATCGGGCTTGCGGTCCTGCTCCTTGTCAAAGGCCCGCCAACGGCGGGATTTTTCCTGCATGATCTTGCCGACGTTGCTGCCGAACCAGGTGATGATGTCGAACAGTTCGTTCCAGAAGGCGCTGTGGCAGAAGCCAGGGACGACGGCGAGGTCGAGGCAGATCTTGAGGAAGGTGCGGCCTGTCGGGCAGCGGCGTACCTGACGCTCCATTTCCTCCAACGTTGGCATGAAGAGTACGGGATCATCCCTGCCGGCGGGGCGACAAGGGCGCGGCACCCGCCTGGTCGTGGCGCGGGACTCGATGGTGGCCGCAGCCTGGGCGGGCGGTTCCTGGGGCGCGCGGGTGCGGCGCT
>DATJJM010000127.1:0-32137 GCA_035492535.1 Acetobacteraceae bacterium
CGCCGCTTCGAGCACGGCAGGAAGATCTGGGGGCACAGTGACAGGACCGCGCGCGGCCCTGGCGAAGGCACGCCCCAACCCTCCCTGGGCGCGGGCAGCTTGTATCACATCCCAGGAGGCACTCAACCACATTCCCCGTCCCGGCAGCGATGCCGCAAGATCCGGCACCAACGTGCGATCAGGACCAACAACAAAGCGGATCATCCGCTCCTTTGGCAGCCGTTCACGCGTGACAACACAGCGGCGAAGCGGGCCGGCTTCTGGTTCGTCGTCCACCCGCTCGCCCTCGCCGGGCTCGACCCCCGCGTCATGGCCGGGCTTGACCCGGCCTTCAGCCTCCAACGGTACCTGGCGGCCGCCAACACCCGGCGCAGGGCGGGGCACAACGTTTCGAGGGACGTTCCCGGCGGCGTTTGCGCGATCAGTCGTTGCTGACCTCCTGGGCTGCTGGCTGCTCGTCGAACCAGTGGGCGCGGGCCGTCATGATCACGTTGTTGGCGGTCTCCTCGTCCATATTCTCCGCACCGACTATCTCGATCAGCTCGTCCGAGGCGAGGTCGCCAAGGTCATCCAGCGTCTTCACCTCCTTCTCGCCGAGCGCAACCAGCATCGCCGGTGTCAGCACCTCGATCGATGCGACCTCGTCTGACACACCCAGCGCGACGCGTTTCTCCGACAACTCGGTGTCGCGGCGGGTGATGAAGGCCTGGGCGCGGCGGATCAGTTCCTCGGCGACCGATTCGTCGAAGCCTTCGATCGCGGCCACTTCCTCAAGCGGAGTGAATGCGAGTTCTTCCACAGACGTGAAGCCTTCGGTCACCAGCAGGCCGGCGATCACGTCGTCCACGTCCAGCGCCTCGACAAACAGGCTGCTGCGACGGCGGAACTCTTCCTGACGACGCTCGCTTTCCTCTGCCTCGGTCAGGATATCGATATCCCAGCGGGTAAGCTGGCTTGCCAGTCGCACATTCTGGCCGCGACGTCCGATGGCGAGCGACAACTGCTCGTCTGGCACCACGACTTCGACGCGGCCGGCTTCCTCGTCCATCACCACCTTTGTGACTTCGGCCGGAGCCAGCGCGTTCACCACGAACGTGGCGGCCTGCGGCGACCAGGGAATGATGTCGATCTTCTCACCCTGCAGCTCCTGCACCACCGCTTGCACGCGGCTGCCTCGCATGCCGACGCAAGCCCCGACGGGATCGATCGACGAGTCGCGGCTGATCACCGCCATCTTGGCGCGGCTGCCGGGATCGCGCGCCACCGCCTTGATCTCGATGATGCCGTCGTAGATTTCCGGCACTTCCTGCGCGAACAGCTTGGCCAGGAATCCGGGGTGCGTGCGCGACAGGAAGATCTGCGGGCCGCGCGGCTCCTCGCGCACATCGTAGATATACGCGCGGACGCGGTCGCCATTGCGAAAGCTTTCGCGCGGGATCAGTTCGTCGCGGCGCAACAGCGCCTCGGCGCGGCCGAGCTCCACCATCAGGTTGCCGTACTCGGTGCGCTTCACCACGCCGTTGATGATCTCGCCGACACGGTCCTTGAATTCCTCGAACTGCTTCTTCCGCTCGTATTCGCGCACGCGCTGCACGATCACCTGCTTGGCGGTCTGCGCGGCAATGCGGCCGAAATCGATCGGCGGCAGCGGATCGACCAGGAACTCACCCACCTGGATGTCCGGCTTGAACTTGCGGGCGATGTTGACCGGAATCTGGGTTTCCTCGTTCTCCACTGTATCAACTGCTTCAGTCCAGCGCGACAGGCGCACGTCGCCGGTCTTGCGGTCGATCGTGGCGCGGATGTCCTTCTCGTGGCCGTACTTGGCGCGACCGGCCTTCTGGATGGCCTGCTCCATCGCCTCCAGCACTTCCTCGCGCTCGATGTTCTTCTCACGTGCGACGGCGTCGGCAACCAGCAGGAATTCGGGACGGGCGACTGCGGTGTCCATGTGGACCTCTTGGTTCTAGTTGGGACGGGGTGGAGTTGCGGTTGCTGCAATCAGCGCATCGGTCAGCAGCAGTTTGGCACGGCGAATCGCATTCAATGGCAGCACAATTTCGCTACCGTCATCGAGCCGCATCCGCGCAGAACTGTCATCGGCGCCGAGCACGATGCCAGAGAAGCGGCGGCGGCCATCGATCGGCGCGACGGTTTCCGCGCGCGCCAGATGGCCGGCGAAACGGCTCCAGTCCTTCGGTCTTGTCAGCGGGCGATCGATACCGGCCGAGGAGACTTCCAGCGACCATGCGCCGGGGATCGGATCCTCGACATCGAGAACCGCGCTGAGCGTATGGCTGATGGCCTCGCAGTCCTCGACCGTAATCTGGCTACCGTCCGCTCTGTCCGCCATCACCTGGACCGTGGGTCGGTCGCGACCCAGCACGGCGACGCGCACCAGCTCGTAGCCCATGCTCTCCAGCGTGGGCGATACAATCGCGGCCAGTCGCGCTTCAAGGCTCGTGTGGGCGGGTTCAGGTATATTCAAAACAAAAAAGGCGGCCGGTTAGGGCCACCCTCCGTAACGCTGCGGAAGATTGATTTAAGCCCGCTACATAGACGGTGGCGGGCGGGTTTGCAAGACACCGATAGCGGCCACTGCGCTCCGCAGGCTGGGCTCCAGTAACGATTTAACCGGAAAGCAATCACCTTCTGCTAGGCAGAAGTCCCTGCCCTCCTGCGCCAGGTGACAGCCGTGTCCGTTCACGCTTCAGAGCACGCCGCGCCGCGCCGAGAGTTGCAGCGCCTGAACCGAATTCTCCGAACCGTCAGCGCCGGCAACGAAATGCTTGTCCGGGTCGACAGTGAGACCGCGCTCCTTCACGGCATGTGTCAGGTCGTGGTGGACGGCGGCTATCCGACCGCATGGATTGGTTATGCTGAACACGATGCGGCCAAGACAGTACGCCCGGTGGCGTGGGCTGGTTCGGCCGCTCAGAACATTCAGTTTGCCCTCTGCAGCTGGGGCGACAGCGAATACGGACACGGCCCCACGGGGACAGCAATACGAACCGGACAGCCGCAGATCATTCAGGATGTTTCGACATCCGAATGCATGCAAATCTGGCGGGATGCCGCCATGCAGCGCGGCCTCCTTTCGGTGGCTGCATTTCCGCTGCATGGCTCCGACGGCGTGTTCGGTGCCTTCTGCATCTACGCGCGAACGACCGAAACATTCGATGAGCCGGAGTTGAGGCTGCTCACCGAACTCAGTAACGATCTCGCCTTCGGGATCAAGGCCCAGCGCGATCATCTTGCGGCCCAAATGCACGCGCAGCGGCTGCAACAGACGTTGGAAGCGACCGTTCAGGCCCTGGCCATTGCTGTCGAGCACCGGGATCCCTACACGGCCGGACATCAGCGGAATGTCGCCGCGCTGGCGGCTGCGATCGCGCGCGAGATAGGCCTGCCAAAGGACGATGTGGCAGGCATCTACCTTGCCGGAATGATCCACGACATCGGCAAAATCCAGGCACCGGCAGAAATCCTCAGCAAAGCCGGCCGACTGACGACAATCGAGTATCAGTTGCTGCAGACGCACCCGCAGGTAGGCTTTGACATCGTGAAGTCGGTGGACTTCCCCTGGCCAGTCGCCACGATGATCCTGCAGCACCATGAGCGGCTCGATGGCTCGGGCTATCCTGAGCATTTGCGCGGCGAGCAGATCATCCTCGGCGCCCGGATCCTTGCGGTCGCGGACGTCGTCGAAGCGATGACAGCACGCCGTCCATACCGCGAGGCGCTGGGCCTGGACGTCGCCCTGCATGAGATCGAGCAAGGCCATGGCCGCCTTTACGATCCCGCGTGCGTCGATGCCTGCATCAGGCTCTTCAGGGAGCGGCGCTTCTCGTTCAAACACGTGACGCCGGAGCGGTAACCTATCCGGGCAGGCGCTCGTCGTCTTCGATGGAGAAGCCGTCGCGCAGGGCATCGGCATCCTCGACGATCCAGGTGGCGGTGCCGCCATACGAAGCGGTGCCTGATACGCGGACGCGCCAGGCGCGGTGCGGGCCGAGCGGCTGCTCAGCAAGCAGCTCGGCATGAAAGGGGACGCCCGTGGCGCCGGCGAAGGAGCGGCGCGCGCCGGGCGCGATCAGGCCACGTGCCGCGTCGACCGCCATGCGCGCCGTGACTCCACTGCCGGTGGCGCTGCGGTCTATCTGACCGTCGCCGAAAACGCAGAGATGGCGCGTCGGCTGCGGTGAGCCTGGGCGCGTGTCGTCAGTCAGCAGCACGCTGTAGAGGAAGGAAAGGTCTGGCTCGGTGGGATGGCGCACCGCACCGCGCGCGCGGATCGTGCGCATGATGGCAAGTGCCGCGGCACGCAGCTGACCCACCGGCGCAGTCAGCAGGTCGAGACCGAGGCGTGAGGCCGGCAGCATGGCGTAAAACGCACCGCCATAGCCGATGTCGCAGCAGATGACGCCGTGATTGGGAACGTCCACCTCGGTATCCAGTTCGGCGGCATAGGCGAGGACGCTGTCGAATGCGACACTCGTGCCATTGTCCGTTACGTGCACATCGACCGGGCCGCAGGGACATTCCATGACGAAATCGGCACGGCCATCGCGCAACGGGACGCGGCCGCTGTCCACGGCCCAGCGGCCAAGTGCGATCGTTGCGTGGCCGCACATCGTGCTGAAGCCGGAGTGGTGCATGAACAGCACGCCGAACGTGGCGGGAGCGGCGGCCTCGACAGGAAGAGCGCCATACATCTCGGCGTGCCCGCGTGGTTCCAGCATCAGGCGGCGGCGGTGGATGTCGAGGCGTGCCGAGGCGTCGCCACGCTTCTCCAGCACCGTGCCGCCCTTGGGTTCGGGGAAGCCTTCCAGGACCAGGCGGACGGCTTCGCCGCCGGTGTGCATCTCGATCGTGCGGTAGGTGGCGGCCGGCCGGATGGGGAGATCGGTCATGGGATCGGTGGTGTGGCCGAGGCCGCGTTCGTTGACAATGGGCCTTGGAAAGCCGTAGAGCCGCTGTCCCGCGCGGAGGGGTGCCCGAGAGGCTAAAGGGGACGGACTGTAAATCCGTTGGCGCACGCCTACGTTGGTTCGAATCCAACCCCCTCCAGAACCTCAAATTCTCTCGTAGTACAATAGGTTAGGTTTTTGCAGGCTGATCTGGCGGGCGCCTTCAGAACTCCCGAGGATCGGAACTCCCGAGGACCGGAGTGCGGACCCACGGGCTGGAAGCGCTCCGAAATCCGGTAAATGTCAGTGCCGTGTCAGCGGACCGGAATTTCGGCCGGGATCAAGGCCGCCCGCTGCCGTATTTCGGGAATGAACGGCCGGACCATGCTCAATATCCATGCGGCAGCCAGCTCGACCTCATTCAGCGTGGGCAAGCCCTTCGCTCCAACCTGTGTATACCGGAACCCGCACTCCTTCGCGTATGGATCGAGGATCTTGATCATCTGCCCCACGGTGGCGGTGGCGCTCGCAGAAGGGTCGCATAGGCCCTTTTCGAGGCAGGTCTGCCACAGCACAAGAAGCTGGTGGCCGAACCCGCTGGAGCGGAGTTCCCTTGCAGACATGCCTTTGGCCCGAAGGAACGCATTCATCGCTAGCTCAAGCGCACGGGCGTAGAGGTAGTAGATCGGCGCATCAAAGGGCAGCTTCAACCGGTCTGACTCGAGAGCCCCCCTCAAGTGGCGTGCAGCCTGAAAGTATGAATCCGAGAACGAGAACACCGCAATCGGCGGTTCTCGATCAATTGCCACGCTCATGTCTTCTAGGGATACGTCACCTTCATCCTGCATATCGGACCCCACATCCATCACGAAAGTCCGGAAGTATCGCCGTCGCAGATGATCGAAACGTTACTAAATCGTGTATTGGGCCGCCCCTCACGAGCTTTTTCCGCGTGGCAGGCAAGACCACTTCTCCCCCTTTTTGGTATCGGCCCGCGAGGGCCGCCCGACGCGCGAGAGTGACTGGGTAAACCACGGCGATCGGTCCGGGCCGCAACTGCTCTATTCAGCGGGACAAGCTGCCGATTTTGGTGGGCCAGGGAGGACTTGAACCAACCGACCTCGCGCTTATCAAGCGCGTGCTCTGACGCTGAGCTACCGGCCCGACGAGAGTAAGACCACTCGACCCGTTTCATGCCGGTTTCGATCCTCACGATTGGTGCCGTGGTTCGCTCATCCCGGACGCTCGCCAATACGCCAAAACAGGATGGCCCTGCTGGGGCCGAAGGCGCGGGAATAGCAACCGAGGCGGTCGTGGACGGCTAGCGATAACCCTGCCGCCACAGGTGCGACCGGTGCGGCTACCGGCCAGCGAGCCGCGGCCTATTGGATCGACCCGCCACCTTCCGCCTACGGGATTGCCATGCAAGTTGTCGATCAAGGATATGAGTCACTCAGCTCAAACCTTCGGCTTCGCAGTGACCCGCCCAGGTTCGCCACTGCCGTCGGCCAACTGCCCACGGGTGACCTCATCCAGGGTGGTCACTTGCCGGAAGCTCGCGCGGTATCGCCCTTGCATCCTTGGTTCAGCGTCGTCAGATAATCTGGTTTGAAACGTTCCAGTGCGTCCTGGTAAATTGGTCGACCGGACGCAGGCAGTCAGGCCATCGCTGCTTTCAAGATTTCTGTCGCGGCGTCTGAGCCTTGAAGAATCTCTACCAATCGAATGCGGCTGATGCGTGCCATAGCATCTTCGCCCGCCACTGGGCACAGCGTTTGCGCTGCGGATTGCAGCTGGCGGTCGTATTGATCGGCGCTGCCAATTTGCCGCGCCGCGGCTTCAAAACGCCGTAAGTCTCGTGCGGTCGCTTCCAACGAGGCAAATGTCTCGTCGCTGGCTGCACCAAGATCGGCCGACGGCGCCAGCAGTTGTTCCTTCATTTCATAACAGAACCTGTCGCGGCATGCGATATCCACCTTGCGCCTGGTCGCCTCGATGCGCTCTCGCCTACGTGGCTGTTGAGCCGAGCAGAGCTGGAGGTCTGCAAGCATTGCGGCGACTTTCCGCACGTCCTCAGCTACTTGTGCGACGTCGGCACCCGTCACGGGAGCCTGCTCGATACCGTCGAGCACGCAATCAATGGCACGGCCACACGCCGCGCGAAGGTTTGGATCATTCTGTCGCCCGGCAAAAGCGTCGGCGACGCGCACGAAGAGTTCGGAGCGAGGCAACACCTTCATCCCTAACGCAATCATCATTGCCAAAGGCAACGCCCCCGACGGCGCAATGCCTTCCAGAACAGCGCCATACTCTTCGGCCTGAGGATCAATGCCGGCCTTCGCCCGGCTGACCATGCTCATGAACGGCAGCACATGCGCGAACAGCGCTGAAACGGCGTTGGCCAGTGCTGTGTAATCGGACGCCCGCAAACCACTCGCTCCCACCAAGTCGGCAGGGATCGGAGTGGTGGCAAGTATATCGGCTGCGCGTTGCCAAATATCCGCACCAACCTCTATCAGTGCGTCGATCCCCTCGTCATCAAAATGTGCAGCGACCACGGCATTGGTAGACTCGGCCGAGCCTCCGAGGCCAAGCCGCACCTGTTCAGCTATAGGCGGCAGCGCGGAGCGTGGTATCGACGGAGAACCGGCACTCCAGGATGGACTCGCCACAAAGAGCGCATCGATAGGCATGAATAACACCCGAGACATGCTTAGCTTGCGTCGCGGTCTGAGCTTTGCCAACCGACCGCGCAATGGCGCTATAAGTTTGTCAGCGTCGCCACGCGCGGCAAGATTATCAACGAGGGTCACAACGCTCTTGATCTGTTCGTCCTGAGCGGCCGTTAGTTCTCGCTGAATATTGCGTAGGGCCGATCCGCGTAGCGGGGTGGAGTTATTGGTCGCAGTCACTCAGTCCTCCCGCTGATCTGGATCTCACACAGTCTTCTCTAGCAGCGCTTCATTGCGAGCAATCTCGTCGCACACAGTCTCCCCTGTTCGCCAATCCTCTCTCGACTGAACCAACCTGCTGCGGAATATTGGAAGATCAACAACAGGACCAAGCCTCTGACTGAGCCATGCGTCTACCTCGCGTGGCACCACCGGCACGAGAGTGGCCATTTCAGCAAGCGCGGCGCCCTTGTCGGGTGTGATCTGCCAAAGTGCGCATATGCGATCCCAGCCATCCAGCAGCCAATCCGGCCTCGCCAGCACCTGAGCCAAGACATCTGGCTCGACCACCCAACGGTTCAGCAACCCCGAGATGTCGCGAATGAGCGTTTGGGTATCGGCAAGCGTCTCTTTCGCCATCAAGGTAGTGAGGTCGGCAGCGTGGATGATGAGGTCTGCATTCGGTCCGAAATCATCGCAGCTCTCGGCAAAACGCATCACCTCGTTCCTAACTTGGACAATATCGGCAATTGCCGCAGGGATGCGGGCACTGCTGCGTCGCACACCGACGCTGGCGAAGATCGATGCGAGCTGTTCAAGACGCTCAACGACGGCTTCCGGTGAGCAACGGAGGTTCGGCGCGATGAGTGCCACCGCACGCTTCGCACGTCGTTCAACTTCGGCGGGGCGATCCTGTTCCGGCGGAATCGGATTCTGCCCTCTCGGCTCTACTTGGCGCACCACCTCTAAAAGCAAATCAAAATTCGCCAGCAAACGCGCCTGTTGTTCATCCTGCAGACCGCTGCGCGCCGCTGACAATGCCCCACGACCGGCCAATCCCTCAGCGGCGACTTCGCGCGCGGTGTGGCGGATAACCTCGGGAGTAACGCTGCGAACCACTGCTATCGCCTCGCAAAGGCGCCTGTCGTGAACGGTAGGTCTGCACAACCCTGGGATTCCGTCCCAAGGCACGATGTAGACGCCGCGCCCACCCGATGGATTGACTACGACCAACTCTAAAGGTTTACGTGCGCCGGGCCGGGCACGCGCACCGATGAGCATGGGTGTAGTGAAGGGAACCGCAACGCCGCGTTCCAGGAAGGTCGTTGGCAGAAAGGAGCTTACTGCTTCGAGGTCCTGTCCTTTTGCCACGGGTGGAAGCATCGCTCGATGGTAGTCCCAGCTGCCTAACGGGCATTTAACACCGTCTGCGTAAGTATGTCGTGAAACCCCCCGCGATCGGCCGCATTCGCCCCTGTCGAAGGTCCTGCCCACACAAATGGGTGAAAGGGCGAGGCGATTTGATCGTGCTCTGTCCGGTAAAATGCTTCCTATGCGTACTGAATTGTGTATGAGGTATCCCCGTGGAAACGAGATGACACACAACAACGATTATGAGCCAGGTACACCGGCTCCGTTAACAGGCCGCTACCAGAGACTGACCATCGCAGGCGTCCCTGCCGGGATGGCGATCCATCTGCAGCAGGGAGACCCGCTGCCGGAGCTGCCACGCGGTTTCACATGGCGCTTCGTGGCACGTCCTCCGATAGCCGACATGAGCGGTGCAGATCTCTCCGCGAGGGCGGCGGAATACCGGCAAATGGCAGCCACAGCCACGAGCGTTCAGACCCGGGATGCGCTGCTGAGGATCGCCAGACGATTTCAGGATGCCGCAGCTGATCGGGCTGACGAGGAATGCGGACACAAGCGCCGTCATGCGATTTTTTCCGTCGTGGCCAGGAAATAAGCGCCCCTTGAAGCCACCAAACCGGGCTGGCGCACGCTCGGCAACATGGACTCTCACCTGAACCGTGTCGGGCAAGACCGCGAGCGGATAGCACAGGGCTACCCTCGCCTCCGGTTCGAAAATTGCCTCGCGGTTCGCTGGCCACGGGCAAGGCGTTGGCGGCAGCCACTGCCAGAACATCATGGGAACAACGTGTATACAGGCGCGCCCCCTGAACCGCTTGAGGACATCCGTGCACCTTGTCTCGAAATGTCACCTTTGTCGCGTCCGCGATCCAGCGCGAAGCCTGGCGCCTGGCGGCAATACTCGACCCCAAAGACGCCTGTTGGCGCCTCCTGGCACGATACGAAGGTTGCGACCGGATCGGACGTTTCTGCTGTCGCTCGCTCCGCCCGTGCTGATGGCGGTGGGATTGGACAATGATCCCGCGCAGCAGTGGAGCCCAGGACGACCAGCGTGTTACCTCGGCGTTGCGACGACTTGAGGAGACGCACCTGGTGCCAGCAACGTGCTCGTGCCGTTGCCGTTGTTTTCCAGGAATCCCTCGGAGCCGGTACCTGGCAGTGTCGTGGTTTGCAGGGATCCGAAATTCCCCGTGACGTAGGCAGGCCCCCTCGCCGTGTCGAACGATTGCAGCGCGGCGAAGGCCGGGCTTGCCGATACCAGGAGCGATCCGATCGCTGCCGCAATAACCGTGATCCGCGGCGTCCTGGTGGAAGAACTGATAGCTTTTGCCATGTCGACCTCTCTCTCGGAACATGTGCGACGCCAGGAAACTTGGCGCTTCCCACGTCTGCCTCCCATATCGGCATGAAGCGACACATTCAGCTATTGCTTCTCGACATGGCACCATGCCGAATCGGAATGGCGATCCGGTCGCCAGCATTGCACTGAGGACGAAGCACATAAGGCAATGTTCCTGCTGCCTCGGGTGGCCGGAACTCTCGCGGTCTCCCGATCCACGACTGCAGCCTGTGGGTGCAACACAAAGGCCGCGCACGGAGCACCATCGCACACGCTGATTTGCACGCCGGCACCGGAACGAGGCCGTAAGGCAGCGGTTATGCGCGCAGGCCGTCGAACATTACGAGATGCGCGTTGCGGCCCGATTATCGCTTGGGCCAAGGCGATCGGGGCTAACGACGTCGTCAAGCAGATGCAGACACGCCTGAACAAGAGAAGAAGGCCGACAGCACGTTCATCCAGTTGGCGATGCGGTCTCAACAAACACGCTGCCTGCCCCATCCTACAGGAGGACATGATGGCGAAACAGAGTGCTGGCCAACGAAAAACGGTTGGTCGCGTCATGCACGAATGGAAGCACGGCGAGTTGGAGAGCAGCCGTGGCGGGAAGGTGAAGAACCGCCGTCAGGCTGTGGCGATCGCGCTCAGCGAGTCGGGGTCGTCGAACCAGCAGTCACCGTCGCAGAACCGGCGCGAACGCGCGCGGACCAAGACCAAGGAGCGTCGGGGCCAGACAGCGCAACAGCAAAAGGAAGGGCGTTCGTCGGCTGGACGGAGCAGTTCAACTGGTCCGAGCCGCGCAGAGCTCTACCGCCAGGCGCAGCGGCGCAAGATCCCGGGGCGGTCACGCATGAGCAAGGCGCAACTGCAGCGAGCGCTGGCGCGGTAGTCGCCCCGCCCCGCCACCCCGTGGCACGGCCAGATCGCACCGGCCATGTGCGGCGCGTCGGTCAGGCGAATATTTCTCCCAGTCGCCTGATCGACGCGAGCACCTTGTCCTGCTCCAAACCCGGCCATTGCACCCGCATGATGAAGTGGTTCACGCCGAGCTGCTCTTGCCAGCGCGCGATCTCCTCCTTTACCGAGACCTTGTCGCCGATGATGAATCGGTCGCGGGCCATCTCCTCGAACGTCATTGAGGCCGTAGGGCTTTCCATCCCCCACGCCGCATAAGAGTTGTACTTGTACTCGAGCGCTGCCCGGCATTCATCCATCGCGGTTGCGTGGCTCGATCCCACATAGCACTCGCGTGCGATCGGGAAGTCCTCGACGAACCGGCCCGACCCCTTCAGCGCCTCGCGATAGATGCGCATCAGCGGTTCGGTGGCGCCGAGCGTGGTGGCGTTGGCGATCAACCAGGCATCGCCGATCTCCGCAGCGCGCCGCACAGCGGGTTCAACCAGGCCGGCAACCCAAACGGGTGGGCCACCTTTCTGGAGCGGCTTCAGGCTGATGCCGTGGTCCTTCACCCGATAGAAACGCCCCTCGAAGTGTACCCGATCCTCCGTCCACAGGCGGCGCATCAGCGCGATGCTCTCAACGAAGCGCGGCGCGCGATGGCGGAGCGAGATCCCGAATGCGTCGAACTCACCCTCACGATAACCCAAGCCGACGCCGAGGATGAACTTGCCGCCGGAGAGCACGTCGAGCGTTGCCGACTCTTCGGCGACATGGACAGGATTGAGCAGCGGCAGGAGAAGGATATTGCCGCCGATGATCATGCCCTGCGCCTCCCGCAGTAGATAGCCCATCAGCGGCGTGATCTGCAGCATCTGCAGGGGCGCCGTCAGGTAGTGGTGCGGGAACAGCAGCGACGAGAAGCCGCATTCGCGCGCGAGGCGCACCTGCTCCACCAGTTCCGGCACGCGTGCGGCGACGTTGTCGCCTTCCGGGAACTGAGTGTTGATGAACATTCCGACCTTCATAACGGCACCCCTGTCACTGCGAGCGTAGCGAAGCAATGTCGCAGAGTTTGCTTCGCCGCCCCATTCCTCGCAATGACACCAGTCAGTGCAGATGACAGGCGACGCGACGCCCTGACGCGACCTCGCGCAATGCCGGCGCATCGGCAGCGCAGCGTTCGAATGCTTGCGGGCAGCGGAGTCGAAATGGGCAGCCGGCAGCACCGTCCGGTGTCTCGCTCAGGCTGCCACGAATTGGCAAGGCATCGCGATCCTGCTCCACGCGCGGCACCGGCACTGCGGCAACAAGAGCTCGTGTATACGGATGCAGTGGCGCGGCGATCATCTCCGCCGTCGGACCTTCCTCCACCACTCGGCCGAGATACATCACCAGCGTGCGCTCGCAGACATAGCGAATCAACGCCAGATCATGGCTGATGTAGATCGCCGCCAGCCCCAGCTCGTCACGCGCGGCTCGCAGCACGTTCAGGATGCCGGCGCGTACCGACACGTCCAGCATCGATACCGGTTCGTCCGCGACGATCAGCTTCGGCTGAGGCAGCAATGCGCGCGCCAGCACCACCCGCTGCAACTGCCCGCCGGACAACTCATGGGGGCGCCGCTCAAGCCATGCCTCGGCAGGCAGCAGGCGTACACGACGCATCACCGCCGCGATGCGCTCGGCATGTTCCACACGCGGTATATTGAAGTTCCGCAGCGGTTCGCTGAGCGCGCGCCGGATACTGAACCGAGGGTTCAGTGCGTCGAATGGGTTCTGGAAGACAAGCTGCGCCCGCGCACGGAAATGCAGCAACGCATGGCCATGCCGCGCGGTGATGTCGTCGCCGAGGAAGCGGACCGCGCCGCCGCTCGGCTCTTCAAGCCGCAGCAGCAAGCGCGCAGTGGTGGTCTTGCCGCAGCCAGATTCGCCGACGATGCCCAGCGCCTCTCTCGCACGCACGGCAAGGCTCACACCCTGAACCGCATGCACCGTGCGGCCGTGCGAGCGAAAGGTTTTGCCGAGCGCCTCGCCCTCGATCACCGGAACCGAACGGTTCATGCGGCCCAGGTCTCGGGCCGCACAGCCTGTTCGCGCAACGTTGCAGCGATGTCGCTTCGCCAGCACGCCGTCAGGTGGTCGTCGGCGACCTGAACCAATGGAGGCGATTCGTCGCGGCAACGTTTCTGCACGAACGGACAACGTTCAGCGAAGCGACACCCTTGCGGCGGGTGCAGCAAGGACGGCGGAGCACCCTCGATTGGCACCAGAGCGACTTCCTTCGCACGCAGATCAGGGAAAGCGTGCGTCAGGCCCATCGTATAGGGATGGTAAGGCGCTTCGAGCACTGCCTGAACGGGACCGGATTCGACGATCTGTCCGGCGTACATCACGGCAGCGCGGTCACAGGCATAGGCGACCACCGCCATGTCATGCGTCACCAGGATCATCGCAAGATTCAGTCGCTGTTGCAGGTCACGCAGCACATCCAGCACCTGGCGCTGCACGATGACGTCAAGCGCTGTGACCGGTTCGTCAGCGATGACCAGCGCGGGGTCCAGTGCCAGCGCCAATGCGATCGAGGCGCGTTGGCGCATGCCGCCGCTGAATTGGTGCGGGTAGTCCATCAGGCGCTTTGGCTCGAGGCCGACAAGCCGCATCAGCGCTTCGGCCTTCGACCGGGCTTGAGTCCGTGAAAGCTTGCCTCGTTCACACAGCACCTCGCGCATCTGGGCGCCGATGCGCTGCACCGGATCGAGCGCATTCATCGCGGTCTGCGGAACGAACGACAGGCGACGCCATCGCAGAGTGCGCAATTCGCGTTCGGACAGGGTCGCGAGATTTTGGCCCTCGAACATGATGCTGCCGCCGGCGATGCGGCCCGAGCCTGGCAGAACGCCCATCAGGGCGCGACCAAGCGTCGATTTGCCGCAGCCGCTTTCGCCAACCAGGCCAACGATGCTGCCGGCCGGCACATCGAGATCGACGCCATCCACCGCACGGACAATGCCGCCGCTGGTCGCGTAATGCACCTGCAGATCGCGGATGGACAGTAATGTCATAAACCTGAACTTAACCAGTCGGTGGTCTCGATCAGAAAAGAGATTGGAACCGCAGATGGACGCAGATGGACGCAGATGAAATCGTATTGAACCGGATATCCGAGCGCATCATCGGCTGCGCATTCACGGTCTTGAACGAAATGGGACCTGGGTTCTTGGAGAAAGTCTACGAGAATTGCCTGGCCCATGAACTGCGAAAGAATGGCCTCGGCGTTGCACAGCAGCGTCCCATTATCATCCAATACGACGGAATTGTCGTCGGAGAATATACTGCCGATTTGCTCGTTGATGACTGCGTCATCATCGAACTGAAAGCGGTGAGGACACTGGACAGCATCCACATCGCGCAATGCCTGAACTATTTGAAGGCCACCGGCTTGCGTCTGGCACTGCTCCTCAACTTCGGTCACCCACGCCTGGGAATTCGCCGGATCGTCAACGACCTCTAGCGCCGCAGGCCTTATCTGCGTCCATCTGCATCCATCTGCGGTTCCATATTCTTCCTTCATGCGTCCGCCAGCTTCGGGAACAGCAGCTTCTCCGACCCTCGCGAGATCAGGAAACCCGCCAGCACCATCAGCACGATCGCAGCACCCGGCGGCGTGAACCAGTTCCACGCACCACGGCCCAAAGCCTGATTCGCATAAGCGTCCTGCAACATGACGCCCCAACTGATCGTATTCGGATCGCCGAAGCCCAGGAAACTTGCCGCGGCTTCCGCCAGGATCGCCCAGCCGATGGCCACCGATCCGTACAAGGCAGCCAGCGGCAACACCTGTGGCAGCACATGCACGAACATGATACGGCCAGTGGAACAGCCGGTGACACGCGCCGCTTCCACCCAGGCCCGTTCGCGCAGCGACAGCACCTGGGCGCGGATCACGCGCGCGGTATTCGGCCAGAGCAGCAAAGCCACCGTCACGATCACGACCCGCGTCCCAGGCGCAGTCAACGACGCAAGCACCAGCATGAACGGCAGGAACGGCAACCCCAGCGCGATATCCGCGACACGCGTGACCACCTTGTCCACCCAGCCACCCAGATAGCCCGCCAGCAAACCCAACAGCGAGCCGATCGCCACCACGGCGATCGCCGCCGTCAACCCAACCTCCAGGGCCGCGCGCGCACCGTAGATAAGCTGGCTCAGCACGTCCTGGCCGCCCGATGTCGTCCCCAGCCAATGCTCGGGCGATATCGGCAGATAGCGCGCGATCCGACGGCCTTGTCGCAGCATGGCCCGCGGGTCGTATGGCGCGAGTTGCGGCGCGAACACCGCCATCACCAGGATCACCGCATAGATCGTGCCACCGACAGCCGCGAACGGCTCGGCGCGCAGATGCCGGATGATGGCGCTAGCGGCGCGCACCGACCGACACCCTTGGATCGAGCAGCGCATAGGTGATGTCGGCAACCGTGTTCATCACCACGAGCACAAAGGCGATCATGATAAAGGCGCCCTCGGCAACCGGATAATCCGATCCCTGCACGGCCTGCACCAACACGCGGCCGATGCCAGGCCAGGCGAACACCGTCTCGATCACCACGTTGCTGCCGATGCTGGCACCGAGACCAAGCGCGAACGCCGTCACCACTGGCAGCAAGGCATTGCGCGCGGCGTGCCGCATGACGATGGACCAGCGCGACAGTCCCTTCATCCGCGCCATCACGACGAACTCGTCGTTCATCACCTCCAGCATGGTCGCCCGCATCAGCAGCAGCGGCAGCCCTTGCAGGAACAGCGTCAATGTCAGCGCAGGCAGGCAGAGGTGCCACCAGAAGTCACCCGACATCAGACGATGCCCCAATGACCCGGTCGTAGCGCCAGGACTGACCGCACCACCGGTCGGAAACCAGCCAAGCTGGAATGCAAACAGTGCCAGCACCAGCATGCCGAGCCAGAAGTCCGGTGCCGCCCGTGTGGCAAGTGCCGTGGGGATCGCCACAGCCTCCACGGCACCACCGCGCCTGAACGCAAGGAACGCACCGGCCACAATGCCGAATGCATAAGCGATGCACAGAGATACGAATGTCAGGACGACGGTATTCGGCAAAGCGTCCCACAGGATCGCTGACACCGGTGCATTCTGCAGGAACGACCGGCCGAAGTCGCCCCGCAGAAGGTTGCCCATATACAGCAGGTATTGCTCCCACAGCGGCTTATCCAGGCCAAAGCCTTTCAGCAGCGACGCCCGCATCTCATCGGTGAAGGTGGGCGACAGGAAATTCAGCGTCGGATCGCCGGGCATCAGCCGGAACAGCAGGAACGTCAGTGTGGCGATCACCCACAGCACCAGCAGCAGGTGACCAAGCCGCTCAACGATCAGACGCCGCATCGACAGCCTCAGTGATAGGCCTCGGTGGTCTCTTTGACGCCTTTCGGATAATGCAGCTTGCCATCCACCAGGACAAAACCGGCATCCTTCAGGATCTTCTTCGCCGCATCGAGATTGCCGCCCGGCACACGATCGACAATGCCCTTGTCATGCCAGACGCCGACCGCGGGCGAGATCCATGAGTTGGCGGGTTCGGCCGCGCCACCCCAGGCGTCCTCGGCCAGCAGCTTGCGGTCGATCACGGCCGAAATCGCCTGGCGGAACGCGAGGTTATCGAACGGTGGGCGCCGCTCGTTATAGGCAATGAACTTGAACCCGATATCCAGCGCCTGCGATACTGCAATATCGGGATCGGACTTCGCCAGATCCTTCAGCACCTCCGGATCGCCGGTATAATCTGCAAGGAAGTTGATCTCGCCGCTCTTTAGCGCACCAAGCGAAGCCTCGACATTCGGCATGATCCGCATGATCCAGCGGTTGATCGTCGGATGCGACCAATGATCGTGATTGGCCTCCAGCACAATCTCCTGATTCAGGCTGGCACGCACGATGCGGAACGGACCGGAACTCACCGGATGTTCCTCCTGAATGCTTTCCGCAGTCTGCGGCTTGTTCTTCAGATCATCGAAGATCGGCTGCCAGATGTGCTTCGGCGCGAGGTTCAGCTTTGATAGCGAGCTGACCAGGAATGCCGCGTCGGAGCGCTTCAGCTTGATCGTCAGCGTATCGGGCCCGGTTGCCTCGACACTGGCGATGTTCTGCACGAACGGCTTGTACATCGGCGCCTTGTCGGCAAAATTCGGCGCGACCAGGCTGAACACAGCATCGTCGATGGTGACCGGCTGACCGTCGCTCCACTTCATACCCTTGCGCAGCGTGATGTTGACCGTGGTCGCATCGGGCCGTTCCACCTTCTCCGCCGCCCACGGCTGCGGCAGCCCGTCAGGGCCAACCCGCATCAGACGATCCCAGACAATCTCGCTGGCCCAGGAACCCTGCCCGCCAGGGATGTTGAACGGATTGAGATTGGTCGGCGGCGCCGTCGAGTTCAGGATCACGTCCTTCTGCGCCCCCAACGGCTTGATGTTGATCCAGGTCCAGGTGCAGCGGATGCCGATACCCGCCTGCGATACCATGCTCTTCGGATCCCACACCGTCTTGTTGTAGGCAACGACGTTGTACGGATGCACCTCGAAGCCATACGGTTGATCGTGGTTGATCAACTCCTGCGCCTGCATGATCAGCGCCTTGCGCTTGTCCAGGTCAAGTTCCTGCCGCTGCGCCAGCGCCAGCCTGTCATACTCGGCATTATTGTAGCCGACGAAGTCGTAACCGTTGGCCGCGTTGGCGGAGACAAACAGGTTATAGGTCAGCTCGTCCGGATCGGCGCGTTCGGGCCGGCCGACCATCTGCCACGTGGTCGCGTCCCAACGCTGCCGCTGATACCAGATCACCTGGTTGAACTCCTGGCCCGGCAGCGGGCGGATATTCACCGTCACGCCGAGCTTGCGCCAGGCGTCGGCGATGATCTGTGCAGCCTGATACTCCTGCGGGGCCGCAGCCTGCGGCTGCGTCAACAACGTGATCGGACGGATCGCGTCGCCCGCCTCCTGCGCCAAGCCGGCGCCCGGAAGCAAAAACAACCCCATCGACACTACCAGCCGCTTCATACCCGCCCCGTTTGGTTTTTTGCTGCACCGCATTCAAACCGGGCTGGCGCCGTGGTTCAAGCCTGATTCGTCAAAATGTCCGACCGCCGCTTCGTGCCAGAAAGGCGAGTGTGGCCTCCGCGGCACTATCAGCGTGCGTTGCCGCCACATGATACGAGTTCCCGGGCAGCACAACTAGTTCCGAATCAGCAATCTGTTCCTGCCAGGCGCGCGTTTCCGCAACGCTGCCGAGACCGCTTTCCTCAGTGGTAATGACCAAGGTCGGACAGCTGATCCTCGGCAGGTCGGCACGAATATCGGCACAGGCGATGGTGCCCATGAAACCCAGCTGCGTGGAAACCGCGGTGCGCCCCATGAACTTCGTCCACCACTCGAAGCCCTCGGGCGGGAATGCGCTGCCAAGCCGGGCCCCCATGTTCTGACGCGCCCAGTACTCCACGCCATGCGTCTCGAAATCACGGATCAGGTCCGGGACACGTTCAGCCGCGCCAGCGCGCAGAGGCGGCGGCGTACCCACAACAGTCAGTGTGATGAGCCGCTCGGGACACCGTGCAGCAAACGCACGGGCGATCGTTCCGCCGATCTTGGCGCCCACCAGATGAAAGCGTCGCACGCTCAACTGATCCATCAATCCGCAGAAGTCATCGATCAACCGATCGAGCGTCCACGGAAAGTCGCGTGGCATGGCCGTCGATGCGCCAAAGCCGCGCATGTCCGGCCGCACGACGCGATAATGGCGCGCGAGCCTCGGCACCCAGCCATACCAGGCGAGGCCGCTCTCCGCGTTGCCGTGCAGCATCAGGATGGTTTGCGGATCGCGCCACGGATCAGTGAATTGATCGACCTCGTAGTGCATCTCGAGATCCGGTGTCGGACGGAAGCTGGGCATGGCATTCCTCCCCGAAGTCAGACGTGCGGCTTCACCTTTTCGCACAGCAGACGCAGCGAACGCATCATCATCTCGGCAGGGATGTTCGCACCGAAATTCAGCTCGGCGAGGATGCCGTCGATGCCAAGCTCCTCCCGCAGTTGCCGAAGCCGGTCGGCGACGCGCTGCGGGCTACCGACCACAACCTTGTCGCGCAGCACCTGATCGTAGGTGATGCTGCGCACGTCCGCCAGCTCCGCGCGGCGCCGCGCATTGGGCGATCCTTCAAGCTGCGTCGTCAGCTTCTTGTAGCCCTGCACGATGCTGGGTTCGGCCTCCTGCATCGCCTGCGTGTCGGTATCCGCCAGGTGCAATGACAGCCGTAGATACACGGCGCCGTGACCGGGGTGCCCGGCCGCCTTGTAGGCGTCGCGATACGCCTTCAAATCAGGCGCGAGACCCGATAGCGAGCCGCTGCGCACCGCAACAAACAGCGGATAGCCCAGTTCACCCAGCGTCGGGAACGTGTCCTCGCTGGCACCGGCGATGCGGATCTGCGGATGCGGCTGCTGGTAAGGCCGTGGCACTGCGCGCGCGTTGTCGAACTGCCAGAATTTGCCGGCGTAGGAGAAGCTGGTCTGGGTCCAGGCGAGCTTCAATATCTCCAGCGTCTCATAGAATCGCTCGCGGCTTTCGGAATACGGCACGCCGTACGCAGCATAGGAACGCGGGTTGCCGCTACGGCCGGCGCCGAGCAGCAGTCGGCCGCGGGTGATCTGGTCGATCGTAGCCGTTTCTTCGGCGAGGCGCAGCGGATGGCACAGCGGCAACACCTGCACGCCGGTGCCGATCTTCAGCCTCGTGGTGCGGGTGGCGATGGCGGCGGCGACAGTCAGCGGCGCCGACAGCACAGACCGTTCCGCCTGCTGATGAATCTCCGCCAGCCAGACCGAATCCAACCCCCAGCGTTCCGCCTCCACCACCTGGTCGAGCGCCTGCGCAAATGCATCCGCGTCAGATTGCCGTTCCACCTGCCGGTGGAACTCAACGTACCAGCCGAATTCCATGCGCGGCAGCGTGGCATTTGGCGCGCCACGGCACAATGCGTAACGTGCGGCTGTTACAAGGGGCAGGTTGCATGATCGTCATCACCACCGAGGCGCACGCCGCGCATGATCCAGCCACCATGGCGCCGTCACCCAGCGGGCGGCCGTTCTATGACCGCGCAGCCCGAGTGGAGCAGTTGCTGAGCGCAGTGAAGCGGCTCGAGCTGCCGACGACAGTGGCACCGGATCATGGCATGGCACCGATCGCGGCGGTGCATGACGCGGGGTATCTACATTTCCTGCAGACCGCATTCGAGCGTTGGCAGGAGACGACACTGGCCGGCCCGGTGGTGCGCACCTTCGGCTATGCGGTGCGGCGGATGCAGCGTTTGCCGGACGCGGTGGTTGGGCAGGCCGGGTATTACCTGAGTGGTGAGGGCGCCCCCATCCTCGCGGCAACATGGCACGCCGCGAAAGTGTCAACCCATGTCGCCGTGGAAGGAGCGAAACGCGTCCTTGGTGGCGCGCGCGAGGCATACGCGATGTGCCGCCCTTCCGGCCACCATACCTACGCCGATCTCGCGGGCGGCTTCTGCTACCTGAACAACGCGGCGATCGCGGCGCAGATTCTCGTGGACGGTGGCGCGAAACCAGCGATCCTGGATGTGGACGTGCATGCCGGGAATGGCACGCAAGGAATCCTGTATGAACGGAACGATGTGTTCTTCTGCTCGGTGCATGGCGATCCGCGCGGGCTCTATCCGTGGTACGCCGGTTACGCGGACGAAACCGGCACCGGCCGCGGCCAGGGATGCAACCTGAACCTGCCATTGGCCGCCGGAACAGAGAACGCCGGTTACATCGCCGCGGTAGAGCGCGGGCTGGACGCAATCCAGAAATTCGGCGCATCCGTGCTGATCATTTCGCTTGGCTTCGACGCGCATCTGGGCGACCCGACGGCAAATCTCGCTGTCACCGGCGAAGGATTTCGTGCGATCGGCGAGCGGATCGGCAGCATCGATGTGCCGGTCCTGCTCGTGCAGGAAGGTGGGTACATCGTAGAGAAGTTGGGCGACAACCTGCACGCATTCCTGCGCGGATTCCTACCAGCTCGCCAACGCTGATCCCACAACGATTGCAACGAAACGTAACACCATGCTACCCTCCGTAACATCGCGGGGAGTATCAGATCATGGCTTCGGTCGCGTGGCCGGCGAAGACGCGGGAACTCCACAACCATCACTTCGACAGCACTGTCTGGAACGAGTTCCGCTTCCGCGACAACGACATCATCATCGCGACCTATGCCAAGGCCGGTACGACCTGGCTGCAGCAGATCATTGCGCAACTTCTGTTCGAGGGTGCGGACGACCTCCGGGTTGCCGACATATCGCCCTGGCTCGACCTGCGCATTCCACCCAGCCACGTAAAGCTCGCGGCGCTCGAAGCGCAAACCCATCGGCGGTTCATCAAGACGCATCTCCCTGTCGATGCGTTGGTATATTCGCCAACGGCGAAGTACATCTATGTCGGCCGCGATGGCCGCGATGTCGTCTGGAGCCTGCACAACCATCACAGCAACGCGAACGATCTCTGGTACCAGGCGCTGAACGACACACCGGGCCGCGTCGGACCGCCGATCGAGAAACCGCCAGCATCGGTGCACCAGTACTTCCTCGAATGGCTCGATCGCGACGGGCATCCGTTGTGGCCATTCTGGGACAATGTCGCCTCGTGGTGGGACATTCGGGCGCTGCCGAACATGATGCTGCTGCATTTCGAGGACCTGCGGCGCGACCTCCCGGGCCAGATGCGCCGTATCGCCGCGTTCCTCGACATCAAAATCGATGAACAGCGCTTCCCCACGATGGTCGAACATTGCACCTTCGCCTGGATGAAGGCGAACGCGACCCGCAGCACGCCGCTCGGCGGCGCGTTCTGGGATCGCGGTGCCGAGGTGTTCATCAACCGGGGCACCAATGGGCGTTGGCGCGACGTGCTCTCGGCGGATGACAACCGGCGCTACCAGGACCTCGCGCATCAGCGCCTGGGGCCTGAGTGCGCGGCCTGGCTGCTGGCTGGCGAACCGAACCCCAACTAGCGAATGAGGCCACGCCGCGACGATGCGTTGGCGCCGCGGCGGCCCACAACCTCACTGATGAAGTCGCTCTTCGCATCGGTGTAGGCGTCGCGATCTGTTGGAAACCGCGCCGCCAACCGATCCTTCAATGCCGCATACGCGTCGCGCGGCACGGCATCGGCGCGTAGCGCATCGCGGAACAGCAGCAGCCGGCGCAGTTCCGGGTGATCATGCTGGATCAAATAGAGATGGTGCGTTCGCTCCGCCGGCGTCGGGCGCAGGAACCATAACCGATAGCCACGGTTCGGATCATCCGGCCAGAACAACCATCCATCGGCGGCCAGCACGGAAACCGCGCTCTGTGCGTCCGCCAGCGAGACGACAGGGGCCACGATATCGATGACAGGCTTTGCCCGCAGCCCGGGCACCGCAGTGGAGCCGACATGCTCGGGCAGCGAGGCAAGCCACGGCTTCAACAGACCCGCCAACGCGTCACGCTGAACGATAAACCGCCCGTGCCACGACGGATCATGCTCGACGAGGAATACCGACTGATCGGCCATTCCGCGACGCTATCACGGCTCGCGGGTGATGCGTCTCATCAGTTCGGGAGCGAGGCCCTTTGCCGGCTTGGCGGCCGGCCGCGCAAAGCTGCCACGCGACGGCGCACGCGGATGCAGACCAACCAGCGCTTCCGCCATCCTTACAGCACAGCTCACGCCGTCCAGTGTCGGCACCGGCACCTCGTCGCGCAGTTCGCGCGCCAGACCGGCAATGGGGCCGCCACCAAATATGATCACCTCAGCCTCATCCTGCTCGATCGCATCGAGGCACGTCCGCAGCAGCACATCGCGGAACTGCTCCTTGGCGCGCGTGATATCGTCGATCGGCGAGGCAAGTGCGCGCACACTCGCCAGGCGGCCTGCGAGACCGTGCTCCTGCGCGCATTCGATGTACCAGGTGCGCAACCGCGGCGTCAGGCAGATGATCGAATAGCGCCGCCCAAGCATCCAGGCAGTGAGGATGGCGGACTCCTCGATGCCAACAATGGGGATATCAGCGAACTCCCGTGCGGCAGCCAGACCAGGATCGCCGAACGCACAGACGATCGCTGCATCAGCGCTCGCAGCATGCTGGGCAAGCGCATCGAGCACGGCGTGTGCAGCGATGGCCGCCTCGGCACGGTTCTCCACGTATTGCGTGCCGAAGGCTGCGGTAACCGCGGTGATGCTGGTACCTGACGAAGCAAACCGGCGTGCCTCCGCGGCCATGGAAGCAGTCATCGCCTCGGTGATGTTCGGGTTGATGAGCAGAAGGTTCATGGAGTGGAATCAAACGCCCGCACAGTTTTCAGGGGAAACTCGATGGGGAAACGCTAGCTCCATTGGGAACCCCGCGCCAAGCAAGGGATTTGTCCTATGCCAGTTGCATCACCAACCATGCTGCCCGAACTTCTCGAATCCCAGGCCACTGGGCAGGTCGCCGTCATCTACGACGAGATTCGCCGCTTCTCCGGCGTGCCCTACGTGTCGTCGTTGCAACGCTATCTCGCGACCCTGCCAGGCCTCCTCGAATGGGCATGGAGTTCGTTGCGGCCGGCGATGGCTTCAGGAGCCATTCAGCAGACCGGCTGGCAATTGGCCGCGAATGTGCGCCTGCCACCGGCCACGGCGGTGTCGTCCATCACCCTTCAAACATGGGGCATCGATCACGCCGCCCTCGCCGCGATCCGCGCGATTGCAGAGAACTTCGTACGTGTCTCGCCGGTGAACATCGTGTTCGGTGCCTGCCTGCACCGCCTGCTCACCCAAGAGCCACCAGCCGGCAACGGCTTCGCCGGGACATGGACGCCGCCTGCCATGCTGCCGCCCATGCCAGGCAACGTCGACCCGGACACGCTCTCCCCACCACAGCGCGCCGTGCTGATGCGGTTCGCCACCGACGTGGCCGGCGTGCCGTTCATTCCCGCCCTCTATCGCCAGCTCGCGCATTGGCCGCCGGTACTGGCCTGGCTCGCCGATGAACTGGCGCCGCGTCTCCACGCGTCGGAGACCGATGCGGCGCGCGCGTCGTTCCAGACAGCGGCACGCGCAGCCGCCGCCGAAATCGTGGCGCGGCTACCACACCCGCCACACGCCGCCCACCTGGACGCGACAAAAACGCAGCAAGTGCTCGCGGCGATCGACCGCTACGCCCAGACCAGCCCGGAAATGACAATGTTCGGGCGTTTCGTGCTGGATGCGCTCCCCGTCCCCGCCGCATAGCGGTTAATAGTTCATTCACCGGTGCCGGAGTGAGCTACCCACAGCATCAGGAGCCCCACCATGCATCGCGCAAAGATCGATCAGGAGCACAACCGCCTGATCCTGCATTGGATCGACTCACTCAGCATCTCGGACATCGATCAGTTGCAGGCCGAGGTCATGTCGCTGTTGCCGCAACTGAAGCCCGGATTCGACTGCATCAGCGACATCGCCAATATGCGGCCGGCATCCAAGCATGTCATGGAACATGTCGAGCACCTCCAGGAGACGCTCCACAAGGCCGGCATGCGGCGGGTCGTGCGCATCGTCGGCAAGGGTGGTGCAGCGCATATCGCCTCGGACCAGATGGATCGCTCCGCCGCGCAGGCCGGCTACCAGACGCTCCATGTCGATACCGAAGCCGAGGCACTGGCGGCATTGAGCCGCGGATAGCGCTACCGTCCGGTCAGAATCCGTTCCATCAGTTGCTTCACCGTTGGGATGAAGCCGTTCGAGTAATAGGGATCCTTTGCGAAGCGGAACGCATTGTGTCCGCTGAACATCAGGTTGCGCTCCAGCGCCGCCGCCTCGTCACCCTCATGCGCGATATCCTGCAGGGTCTTCTGAATGCAGAAGCTGCGTGGGTCGGGGCGCTTGCCGCTGCTGAAGGCCGGCTCCTGCTGCTCCCAATTGGAAAACCGGCACTGGCTCAGGCAGCCCATACACGCAACCTGATCGGCCAGGATCTCTCTCGCCTTCAGAGGCGTGACAAACACCAGCGTTGAATCCGGCGTGCGGATGGCCTCGGTGAACCCCTCAGCCTCCCAGACGCGGGCATGTCCCAGATCGGCCGGCGTCAGGTAGACAAGCCGCTTGCGCGGACCGACCCCGTATTCTGCAATGTGCTCGCCAACCGGCTCGGTCGCATAGGCCACCTGGCGCTCGCTACGCTCGCGCAGTTCCTGGATGAACCCATTGTTCACCGCGCTCGAATAGAAGCCGGTAGGGCTGAATCGGTTCAGGAACACATCGCCTTCCTGCAATGTGCGGAGCCGCTCCTTCCACGCGTCCCCGATGGGGCTCTCCTGGGTCAGCAGCGGCCGAGTGCCGAACTGGAACGCGATGGGTCCGAGCTCGGGGTTGTCGATCCAGTCCTGCCATTCCTCCAGCCACCACACACCGCCCGCCATGATGATCGGCGTCTCGTGCAGGCCGAACTCGCGCATCAGCTTACGCAAGGCCAGCACACGGGGGAACGGGTCTTCCGGCTTCGTGGGGTCTTCGCTGTTCGACAGGCCGTTGTGCCCGCCTGCGAGCCATGGGTCTTCATACACCACGCCGCCGAGCAGCGAGGCCGCCTTGGAGTATGCCCGCTTCCATAGCGCGTTAAACGCGCGGGCCGAGGACACGATCGGGTAGTAATACACGTTGAAGCGAGCGGCGATGTCCGACAGGCGGTAGGGCATGCCGGCGCCGCAGGTGATGCCGTTGATGATGCCTTTCGCCTGCTCCAGCACGTCCGTGATGATGCGCTCGGCGGCGCCCATCTCCCACAGGATGTTCGCGTGGATTCGCCCCTTGCCGCAGGCGAGCTCATAGGCACGGCGGGCCTGCGTCAGCGCGCCCTGGATCGCGTAGGCAACCAGTTCCTCATGCCGGTCACGGCGGGTACGGCCGCGATAGACCTGCGGGATGCGGTTGCCCTGGGCATCGAAGCTGTCGGCATTGACAGCGGAGAACGTGCCGACGCCGCCCGCGAACGCCCAGTGCCCCGACGAGATACCATTGGAGATGGAAATGCCCTTACCGCCTTCCACCAGCGGCAGGACGTCAATTCCGCCCATGCGAATTGCGTTGATCGCCTTCATTGGCCCCGCCTCTTCCCCAGGCCGTGTGACACAACCGTTACGGCGCTTGTCCTTGATTGGAAAGTGAAATTCGAGAGCCGAGCGCACCCCCCCATCCCCTCCCCGCGCAGCGGGGGAGGGTTAGGAAGGGGTGCCCTACTCGCCGACGACCGGCTGCTCCATGTTTTCGGGCATGGGAGCCGTAGCCGCAGACGGCCCTTCGTCGCGGCGCTCCCGTCGGCCGGGCTTGGCACCGACCTTCTCCGTGATGTCCTCGCCAGTGGCCTGATCGACCACCCGCATCGAGAGCTTCACCTTGCCGCGCTCGTCGAAGCCGATGACCTTCACTTTCACCGGGTCGCCGACATTCACCACGTCGGTTGTCTTGCCGACTCGGCCCTGTTGCAGCTCGCTGATATGGACCAAGCCATCACGCGAGCCCAGGAAGTTGACGAAGGCACCGAAGTCGGCGGTCTTCACCACCTTGCCATTGTAGATGATGCCAATCTCCGGCTCCGCGACGATGCCGCGGATCCAGTCGATCGCACGCTGGGCCTGCAGCGAGTCGGTGGCCGCGATCTTGATCGTGCCATCATCGTCGATGTCGATCTTGCATCCGGTCTGTTCGACGATCTCGCGGATCACCTTGCCGCCTGTGCCGATGACCTCGCGGATCTTCTCCTTCGGCACGTTCATCATGGTGATGCGCGGGGCGGTTGCCGCCACATCGCCGCGCGCGCCCATCAGCGCCTTGGACATCTCACCCAGGATGTGCATACGGCCATCACGCGCCTGCGCGAGCGCGATGCGCATGATCTCCGGCGTGATCGAGGTGATCTTGATGTCCATCTGGAGTGCGGTGACGCCCTCCTCGGTGCCGGCGACCTTGAAGTCCATGTCGCCGAGATGGTCCTCGTCGCCCAGGATGTCGGACAGCACCGCGAAGCCGCGGTCCTCCTTGATCAGCCCCATCGCAATGCCAGCCACCGGCCGCTTCAGCGGCACGCCGGCGTCCATCAGCGAAAGGGAGCCGCCGCACACCGTCGCCATCGAGGAAGATCCGTTGGACTCGGTGATCTCAGACACAACGCGCAGCGTGTAGGGGAACTTCTCCTTCTCCGGCAGCAGCGGATGGATCGCGCGCCAGGCGAGCTTGCCATGGCCGATCTCGCGGCGCCCGGGAGAGCCCATGCGGCCCGCCTCCCCCACCGAATAGGGCGGGAAATTGTAGTGCAGCATGAAGTGCTCGCGGTACTCGCCCTCGAGCGCGTCGATGATCTGCTCGTCCTGCCCGGTGCCCAGCGTCGCCACGCAGAACGCCTGCGTCTCGCCGCGGGTGAACAGGGCGGACCCGTGCGCGCGCGGCAGCACGCCCACTTCGGCGATGATCGGCCGGATCGATTTGGTGTCGCGTCCGTCAATCCGCTTGCCGGTGTCCAGGATCCCGCCGCGGACCACATCGGCTTCCAGATCGTGGAACAGCGACTTTGCCTTTTCCGCGTCGCCGTCGAGCGCCTCCGCCATCCTGGCGCGCACCGCATCGACCTTGTCATGCCGTGCGCCCTTGTCCGGCTCTGCATAGGCTTCCACCAGCCCGGCACGGGCCAGCGAATCCACCCGCCCCTTCAGGCTGACCTCCTCGGCGCTCGGCTCCGGCAGCACCCAGGGATCCTTCGCCGCATGTTCCGCCAGTTCGATGATCGCCTGGATCACCGGCTGGAAACTCTCGTGCCCGAAGGTCACGGCGCCGAGCATCACGTCCTCGGACAGTTCCTGCGCCTCGGATTCCACCATCAGCACGCCTTCCGACGTGCCGGCGACCACCAGGTCAAGCTTGGACCGCTCCAACTGATCGTCTGTGGGGTTCAGGATGTACTGGCCGTCCTCATAGCCCACGCGCGCCGCGGCAACCGGCCCGAAAAACGGAATGCCGGACAGCGTCAGCGCCGCCGAGCAGCCGATCAGCGCGACAATGTCCGGATCGTTCTCCAGGTCGTGGCTCAGCACGGTGGCGACGACCTGCACCTCATTGCGGAAATTGTCAGGGAACAGCGGCCGGATCGGGCGGTCGATCAGACGGGACTTCAACACTTCGGCCTCCGACGGCCGGCCCTCACGCTTGAAGAACCCACCAGGAATTTTGCCCGCGGCGAACGCCTTCTCCTGGTAGTTCACCGTGAGCGGGAAGAAATCCTGCCCGGGCCTGGCGCTCTTCACCCCGACGGCGGTGCAAAGCACGATCGTGTCTCCATACCGGGCCATCACAGCCCCATCGGCCTGGCGGGCGATCTTTCCGGTCTCCAGGATCAGCTTGCGGCCGCCCCAGTCGAGTTCCTTGCGGTAATAGTTGAACATTCATTCGTCCTTACAGATGCACGGGCATCAGCGGACAGCAGTCCGGTCGCGCCAGTGGCCCAACTGGGGCGGGAGGCGGCGTCTCGGGTCGCATGGATGGCGCGGGCTGCGATGAGAAATGCGCGGGCGCAGCCGCGGGCCATGTAACCGGAAACGCCGTCGCGAAACCCGCACCTCGGGTCGCCGGTTCGGCGGTCTGTCAGTCCGCCACGTGTCCGTGGCGAGTGGGAGCTGAAGCCGGCTCCCCCGGCATTGTCCCGCACCACCATGGCGCGGGGTAGGCATCCTCGTGCCCAACATGGACATATTATACCACACGGACTCGCTACAAGGTGTCGGGGCGGTCCTTGGCGGGTCCGTAAAACAGCACCCAGACGCAAAAATCGTCTGAAATACCCTCGAATCCGTGCGGCGCGTGGGCGGCACAGAACAGCACGTCCCCCGCGGATACGTCGGTCACGTCGTCCTGCACCCGATAGCGCCCCTTGCCGGCGGCGACGAAGTAGATCTCGTCCTTCAGGTGCGGCACCTGCGGGCCGTCGGTGGGCTTCGCAGCGAACCGCACCTCCAGGTCGCCATCGACAAACACTTCGGCCGAGCGCCCAGGCGTTCGCGGCAAGGCGAGCGCCGCAGCGAGCGACACCGGCGCGGGGGTTGCCCGCATCAGCGGCGCAGGCTCAGCCGCCCGATCAGCGTCTCATACCGCTTGGCATCCTTGGCCTTCAGATAGTCGAGCAAGCGGCGGCGACGGCCCACCAGCATCAGCAGGCCTCGGCGGGAGTGGAAATCCTTGGCGTGGGTCTTCAGGTGTTCGGTGAGGTTGCCGATGCGCTCGGACAGCAGGGCGACCTGCACTTCCGGGCTGCCGGTATCACTGGCAGCAGTGGCGTACTCGCCGATCAGCGCCGTGCGGCGCTCCGCGGTGATCGACATCGTGATGGTCTCCATCGACAAGGGTTACAGCATGCGCTCCGGCTTCATCCAACCATCTTCCAGGCGGGCGAGACCGATCACGCGCGCCCCCGCCATGGCCCTCACCAGCCCCCCATCGGGTTCGGCAGTACCAGGAATGCGGCCCATCAGCGTGACCAGGTTGATCGCCTGGCCGTGCCTCAGGCCGCTGGCCTCTGTCTCGGTCAAGGCCAGCGCCGGGATGTCGGCCAGCGCGGTCGCGACCGGAAGCAGCAGGTCCGGGGAAGCCGGCGCGGTATCCTCCGTTGTTACGCATTTGTCCAGTGGCAGCGCCTGCGCCTCCGTGAAGGGACCCACACACAGGCGGCGCAGCGCGGCAATATGGCCCACTGTCCCGCAGGCAATGGCGAGGTCGCGCGCCAGGCTGCGCATATAGACGCCCTTGCCGGACGCAACCTCGAAGATGGCGGTATCGGCGTCGAGCCGCTCGATCAGGCCGAAGCGGTCCACGCGGGCCGGACGCGGTTCCAGCATGGGCGGACGGCCGTCCCGCGCCAGATCATAGGCGCGCTCGCCGGCGACCTTCACGGCAGAGAAGGCGGGCGGAACCTGAAGGATGTCGCCGGTGAAGCTTGGCAGGGCGGCGCGGATCTGCTCGTCGGTGGGACGAACGGGTAAGGTGCCCGTGACCTTGCCGTCGGCGTCGTCAGTGTCGCGGGCTTCGCCGAAGCGAAGGGTGAAACGATACAGCTTCGTGCCATCCATCACGTAGGGGACCGTCTTGGTCGCCGCACCGAACGCGATCGGCAGCACGCCGGTCGCGAGCGGGTCGAGCGTGCCGCCGTGGCCCGCCTTCTGCGCGTCGAACGCGCGGCGCACACGATTGACCACGTCGGTGCTGGTGAGCCCCGGCGGCTTGTCGATGATGAGCCAGCCGTCGAGCGGACGGCCGCGCTGCTTGCGGCGGGACATGGAGTGTCGTTCCTGGGAGCGCGCGGGGTTAGGCGGATGGCACCGGAGTGTCAATCCATACGATGTTCAGCCGCGGCCAGGGCCGGCGCGCCTCGGCCCGCCGTGCGCAGATCACTCATCGTCTGGAGAGCCCTGGCAACCCGGGCGACCACCGGCCCCCACTCCCCCGGCCGCTTCTGTCGGAAGATGCGGAGGTGCGGATACCAGGGGCTATCAGTCCGCCCACTGAGCCATCGCCAGCAGTTGTCGTAGCGGTCGAGCATCAGCACCGGCCTGCCCATCGCCCCGGCGAGGTGTACCACGGATGTATCTACACTGACCACGACGTCGAGATTGGCGACGATGGCAGCGGTATCCGCGAAATCCGCCACCTCGGTCATCGGGTCGATCAATGCGAGACCCTGTGCCGCGCTGCGAAGCTGATCGGCTGCAGGGCCCATCTGCAAGCTGACGAAATGCGCATTCCGCACCCCCGCCAATGGAGCAAGCGTTGCCAGCGCCGTGCTGCGACGTCCATCGAGCACGTCGAATCCAGGGATCTGCGGCCGAGGCTGCCCCGCCCACACCAATCCCACCCTCAGCCCCTCGCCTGGCAGTCGCGCCCCCCAGGCTCTCACCAGATCCTGGTCAACACCGAGATAGGGCTCGTGGGGAATCGTCTCGACCGTGCTGGCAAACACCCGTGGCAGACTGACGAACGGCGAATGGTAATCGAACGCAGGGATCGGCTGGTCGCCGGTAAAGACGCCGGCAACCCCTCGCACCGATTGCATGACCCGCACCAACGGCTTCGGCACCCACGCCAGGACCTGTGCGCCCTGCTCAGCCAGCAGCGGCACGTAGCGCATGAATTGCAGTGTATCGCCGTAGCCATCGGAATGTGTGACCAGGATCGTGTTGCCCGCCACCTGATCGAGATTGTCCAGTTGCGGTTTCAGCCAGCACACCGAATCGTCGTTGTGCTCCGGCAACGCACGCCGGCATTCGAAGTCGCGCCAGGCGTCCCGCATCCGCCCCGCATGCAGCAGCGCCACGGTCCGGTTCACCCTGTAGCGCGCATTCCCGGGCGCCAGCGCCACCGCTCTGTCATAGGCCTTCAGGGCGGCATCGAACCGGCCTTCCACCTTCAGCATCATGCCCAGATTGGCCCAACCGGCTGGGTCCAGCGGCACAAGTCCCGTCACCAGCCGGAACTGGGCGATGGCCGCCCCAAACTGACCGTTGTCGGCATGCACCATGCCCAGCAACTGATGTGCCGCCGGCCAATGCGGATGGCGGCGCAATCCCTCAGCCAGGACGTCCTTCGCTTCGTCAAGTGCGTGGACCTCATGCAGGAAGCCGGCGACGCAATAACGGAGCGCACTGTCCTCCGGCGCACACCGTAGGCATTCGCGATACAGCGGCGCGACCAGGGTCCGGCAACGCCAACGGACATGCGCGGCGGCAGCGTCGTACCGGCGATCGCTGCCCTCCGCTTCGGCATGTCCCACGCGCACCAGAATCGGCTGCGCCCGCGCGAATTCGCCCTGCGCTCCGATGGCAAGGCCAAGCAGCAGG
>DATJJM010000128.1:0-34822 GCA_035492535.1 Acetobacteraceae bacterium
GACCGCGCTGCAAAAGCGGCAGGGTCACCGACCGAGCGCCTGCGCTGCGCCGTTGTGGATTTCACCCAGGTTGTCTTGTCGCGCCAGGCCAACATCGCAATCTACTTCCGCGAGGAGAAGAACCTGGAATCCGCCGCACTCGCCGAGATCAATGCATTGCGCAAGAGATTCGACCGGGTGCTGTCGGACCTGCTGGCCGATGGTGCCGCGGCCGGCGAATTCGACGTGAAGGACGCCAATCTGGCCGCGCTCGCGATCGGCGGCATGATCTCCTGGGCGTACACCTGGCACCGGCCGGAAGGGCGGCTGCCACTCCATGAGATGTGCGAGCGCATGGCCGTCCTTGCGCTGCAGAGGGTGGGCGTGCGGACGAAAGTGACTGCGTGACCGTCAGGGCCACAGCGCCCGCTTCTGCGCCGCGGCCATCATGTCCAGCGCCATGTTGCCGGCGCGAATGATCCTGCCCTGTCCGACAAAGCCGTGCAGCTGATCGGAGAAGTGCAGATGCATCACACGCACGCCTTCCCGTTCCAGGCGCTCGGCATACGCCACGCCTTCATCGCACAACGGGTCATAGCTGGCGGTCAGCACCAGCGCCGGCGCCACGCCCGACAGATCAGGCGCGCGTAGCGGAGAGGCGCGCCAATCCGACCGATCCTTCGGTCCTGGCAAATAATGATCGATGAACCAGTCCATTGTGCGGGACGTCAGCGGCACGCCCTCGGTAACCCGCTTGTACGACTCATGCGTCATCCCCAGATCGGTCACCGGGTAGACCAGCAGCTGGAATGACACCGTCGGCAGGTCGCCGTTGCGCGCCATCAGCGCTATCACCGCGGCCAGGTTGCCGCCTGCCGAATCGCCGCCGACTGCGACGCGCTTGCGATCGATGCCGAGTGCATCGGCCTGTGCCACCACCCAGCCGGTGGCCGCCGCGCAATCATCCACCGCGGCGGGGAATTTGTATTCCGGCGCCATGCGGTAATCGACCGACACCACGCGGCATTTCGCTGCATTGGCATAGTGGCGGCACGCGACATCATGCGAGTCGAGATCGCCAAGCAGCCAGCCGCCGCCGTGGTAGTAAACCAGCACCGGCAATACGTCATTCGCCGCTGTCCCCAATGGCCGATACGCCCGAAGCGGAATGGCGCCATGTGGCCCGGGACATGACAGGTCGCGGACCTCGGCAACGTCCTGCGGATCGGGCTGCGTCACCGCACGCCCGGCGCTGAACTGCTGCCGCGCCTCGTCGGGCGACAGCGTCTCCATCGGCGCGCGCCCCGCGGCGCGGATCATTGCCAGCAGTGTTTCGGCATCCGGATCGAGTGACATGCGAGCGCTCCTCAGTTCATCCAGCCGAGAATGGCGGCCGCAACCTCGGCAGGTTTATCGAGTTCGGCAAGGTGCCCCGCTCCTGCGATCACTTTACTCTCCGACTTGCCACTGATGCTTTTGGCGATCTTCGCCGCGTAGCTACGCGGCATGATCGCGTCCTTCTCGCCCCAGACCAGCAGTGTCGGCGCCTGGATCAGCTTCAATCGCTTCTCCAGCCTGGTGTTCCCAAGAGGCCAGAAAATCCGCGCCGCCGCCTCATTCGCGCGGGTCTGCTCGATCGGCCATTCGATCGAGTTTGCCCCTTCCGGTATTGCTTTCAACGCGGTCCAGATTTCCGGATCGGCGCACATCAGCCCGGGCAATGCATCGGCACGTTGTGCCCATGGATCAGTTGGCGGATCCGCATCATCGAACAGTCCGAACGGCGCGATCAGCGCCAGCCGTCGCACACTCGCTGGCCACAGTGCCGCCATCTCGGCCGCCATCGATGCACCGACAGAGCTGCCGGCCAGGTCGGCCCCATCCAGGTCAGCCTTCGCCAGCAACTCGCGCATCGCCAGCAGCCAGTCGAGATGCGTGTCCAGCACGGAGTGCCCCCGATCACCGCCAGGAAACCCTGGCAGCGACGGCACGATCACCGTGCGGCTCTTCGCCAGCTCATCGAGGAACGGCACCCAGCGGGGCAGCCCACCGAAGCCGGCAATGAATCCCAGCTTCGGCCCGCTCCCCTTGCGCCACACACGTGTGGCAAAGCCGTTGACGTCAACGGTCAACGTCTCATGTTCGCTCACGATCTGCTCCTGTTACTCGGCGGCCAGTTTCGGCATGAAGGCCGGGATATCGGCGCGCTGCGCCTGATCCATTGGCTGCGGCCACCAGCGATCTTCCCAGTCGGCGAAATGCCCACTCAGCTTCGGCAACACCTGCTCGGCAAACAATTTGGTGTTGTAGCGCGTGAGATCCTTGCTCATGTTGCCGAACTGCAGCAGCAGCATCAGGTGGCCGACATTCAGGTTGGTCGCGACCTCGCGCAGCTGCTCGGCAACCTCATCGGGCGAACCGATTATGACGTAGCCGTTGTCCACGATCGCATCCATCTCCCGGGCCACTGACGCAAAGCGCTCGCCGGTGGATTTGCCACGCACGTTGGAGTCCGCTGCCTTCTTCACCTGGCTTTCGATGCCCGCGCGCTGGCTGCCTTCGCTGGTATAGCCGGGCGGTACCGCCCAGCGTGGATCCACGTGAAGGCAGCGGCCGTAGAAATACTCTGCCGCTTCGGCGTACAGGTCGAAGGCATGCTGGCGGCTTTCGCCGACACCGACGAATTGCAGGAAGCCGGCGCGGTACGGATTGCGATCCTTCCCCAGCCGCGCCATCTCGTTCCAGAACCCTTCCATCGTGGCCTGGCCGGCCTTGTAGCCATAGTAGCTGAGGTAACAGTAGACGTAGTCCATCTCGGCGCACCACTGCCACGTCTCCACCGAGCCACCGCCCGGTATCCACACTGGTGGATGCGGCCGCTGCACCGGACGCGGCCAGATGTTCACGTAGCGCTGCTGGTTGAACCGGCCGTTGAACGCGAACGTGTCCTGTTCCTGCCACGCGCGCATCACAAGATCATGCGCTTCCAAGTAGCGCTGGCGCAGCATCGACGGATTCTGGCCGTAGGCGTAGCACGTGTCCATCGGCGTCCCGACCGGGAAACCCGCGATCAGCCGCCCGCCGGAAATCACGTCGATCATGGCGAATTCTTCGGCGACGCGCGTTGGTGGGTTGTAGAGCGCGAGCGAGTTGCCCATCACACAGATCGCCGTATCCGTCGTGCGGCGGGCGAGCGAGGATGCGATCAGGTTGGGCGATGGCATCAGCCCGTAGCCATTCGAATGATGCTCGTTGACGCAGATCGCATCGAAGCCGCATTGCGCCGCGTATTCCAGCTCATCCATAAAATCGTTGTACATGAGATGCGCGCGTTTCGGATCGAACAGCGAGGAGTGGATATCCACCCATACCGACGGATTCTTGTCGCGGAAATCGTCCGGCAGCTCCGTGTACGGCATCAGGTGGAACCACATCAGCTTCATGCTCGTTCTCCGCTTGTTCTACCGAGCAGTATCGGTTCTATCTCATCGGTAAGTCAACCGCCGGTCAGGGGCACGAACGCGACATGCAGCAGGTCATGCTGGGTGATTTCGCCCGCATCGTCCTTGGTGATCAGGATCAGCTTCTGGTCACCGCGATGCGGGCCGACGGGGATGATCATGCGGCCGCCGGCGCCGAGTTGTTGCAGCAGGGCAGGGGGGATGCTCTCCGCCGCGGCGGTAACGATGATGGCATCGAACGGTGCTTCGTCCGGCCAGCCCAGAGCGCCGTTCCCAACGCGCCGCACGACGTTGAGGTAGCCTTCCGATGCCAGTGCGGTGCCGGCGCGCTGCGACAGTTCGGCGATGGCCTCGATCGAGTATACCGTCGGCACCAGTTCGGCCAGCACCGCCGCCTGGTAGCCCGAGCCGGTGCCGACTTCCAGCACCTTGTCCGTCGGCTGCAGGTCCAGAATCTCGGTCATCAGTGCCACGATGTACGGCTGCGATATGGTCTGTCCGCAGCCGATCGGCAGCGGTCGGTTCTGATAGGCGGCCCACCCTAAGTCATCCGGGACAAATGCGCCGCGCCGGACCTTGCCCAGCGCTGATGCCACGCGGGTCGACAATGCGGAGCGTCCGGTCCATTGCGCGGTGACGCGCATTTCATGGGAGATTTCGTCCAGCAGGGCCGCGTGTTCGTCCACGGCGGGAACTTAGGCCATGGTCGTGCGCTGCTCCATGGGGAGCGTGGCAGGGTGGGGGGAGCGTGGCAGGGTGGGCTGGACCATCTGCCCAGCGCGATCGACTCTTTCACGGCGGCGCGGCTGATGTCTCGGGCCGCAGAGAGTTTCTCGACGACACAGACTTTGAGGGCTCGGGAGGAATTGAGCGCGTTCAATCGCGATTCTGGTACATCGTGCGGCATTGCCCTATTCGGAGCCCCGTCGAAATTCCGATACCCATCGTGCCTGATTCCGACGTCTGGTCGCTGCTCACATTTTGCCTGCCCTTCCGGCCACGGTATAGATCGATCGCAGCTGCTCAGAGGAACGCCCAATGGATGCGACACCGGCCGGGACCGACCCGATTGCCCGCGCCCGCAAACTGACTCCGCTGCTGGCTGCCGCCGCGCCACGCATCGATGCGGCGCGCGAACTGCCTCCCGACGTGCTTGACGCGATGCATGCCGAAGGCATGTTCCGCCTGCTGGTGCCCCGCGCCCTCGGCGGCTCCGAACTTGATCCCGCCACGTATATACAGTGCGTCGAGGCGATCGCCGCGGGCGACGCATCGGCGGCGTGGTGCATGAACCAGGGCTCCGGCTGCTCGATGTCCGCCGGCTATCTGCGCCCCGAAGTCGCGCGCGAAGTCTTCGGCGGCGAGCGGGACGTGCTCGCCTGGGGCATGGGGCCCGGTGCCAAGGCGATCCGCGCCGAAAGCGGCTGGCGCATCACCGGCAACTGGGCCTTTGCCAGCGGCAGCCGCCACGCGACATGGCTCGGCGCGCATTGCCCGTGCTTCGAGGCCGATGGCACGCCACAACGCTATCCTGACGGTCGCCCGCGCGAACGGACCATGCTGTTCCGTCGCGAACTCGCGAAGATCAAGGACATCTGGCAGGTGGTGGGTCTGCGCGGAACCGGGAGCGATTCCTACGCGGTCACCGATCTTTTCGTCGATGACGCACATACCCTCACTCGCGACAACCCCGAGGAACGCCGCGAACCGGGCCTCATCTACAAGTTCGCCGCGATGCAGATCTATGCGTCGGGCTTTGCCGCCGTGGCGCTCGGTACCGCCCGCGCTGCCTTGGACTCCTTCATCGAACTGGCACGCGGCAAGACGCCGGCACAGACGCAGGCCGCATTGCGCGACAGTACGGTGGTCCAGTCAGCCGTCGGCATTGCCGATGCGAAGCTGAACTCCGCACGCACCTGGCTGCTGAGTGTGCTGCGCGATGCGCAGGAAGCCACGCTGGCGGAGGGTGACGTTCCCACCGAACACCGCATCAGGATCCGCCAAGCCTCGACGTTCGCAATCCATCAGGCGAAAGACGTGGTTGATACCGCCTATCATGAGGCCGGCTCGACTGCGGTCTTCGACAGCAATCCGTTCGAGCGGCGGTTCAGGGACGTGAACACCGTGACGCAGCAGGTCCAGGGCCGCCGCGCGCATTTCGAAACGATCGGTCAGTATATACTGGGGGCCGAGCCAAGCCTGCGATGGATCTAGCCTGATCCTGCATGCAGGGTGTCGCGCGGCCAAACGCCGCTCACGGCGATGTCGTTCAGCCAGGCCCGCACTCCGGCTGCATCCCCGAAGACGTCCGGTACCCACAGCCCTGCGCCGCCCATCGCGGCCGCGGCGTCGATGCCGTCCTCGTCCGTGACGTCATCACCCAGGAACACCGGCAGCCGCCCGGCAAACGGGGCACGACCCATCAGCACGGCAACCGCAGTGCCCTTGTGTACGCCGCGCGGCCGCACCTCCCAGATCATGTGGCCTTGCAGCAGTTCGAACGTCGCCTCACTCGCAATCAGTGCTGCCACGCCCTCTCGCAGTGCCTGCCCCGCTTCCGGGACTGCCCGGTAATGGAGTGCGAAACCGCGTGCCTTCGGCTCGTACAGCGCGCCGGGATGGCCCGCCACCAGCCGCTTGGCACCCTCGATGACAGAAGCAGGAGGCGCCGGCAGCACCGCGCGTTCCAGTGCTGCTCCAGGCGCATGTCGCACCGCGCCGCCGTGCTCGCCCGCCACTGCGAACACCGCATCGCCAAGCAGCCGATCGATCGTCTCGACCGGCCGCCCAGTCACCACCGCCACCGCATCGCCGAACATTTCCCGCAGTTCGTACAGCACGCCCGGCAGTTCCGCCGGCACCACCACTGCATCGGGCGTAGGCGCGATATCCAACAGCGTCCCGTCCAGGTCGAGCAGCAGCGCTGCCCGCTCAATCGGCGGCAGGGTGACCACTACGCCTGGCACCCCACAACGCGCACGTCGTAGATCGGATTCTCCAGCATCGACGCCGATGGATGGGTCGCCAGCATCCATCCCTGGAACCCCGGCGCATCAGCATGGCTGTCTGTGATCTTCAGATAGGCCGCCGCGTCCTGTGGCCGGTCAGGCGGATGGATGGAGCATGCCGTCACCTGGATGGTCAGCGACTCATACTGCGCCTGTTGTCCTACTTTCAGCGTCAGCACGGTGTTCTGCGCATTCACTTTGTCGAGCACCTGTACCTGAGCCGCGCCCTGCGGCACCCAGGTCAGTTGCATCGGCTGTGGCGCGGCCGGTGCCACAGCGGTCGATGGCGCATCGCCCGGGCTCGTCGGCGTCGCTCCCTGCTGTACGCTCGGCTGTGTGGCAGGCGGCTGCGTCTGATCCGTCGGTTGCGGCACAGCGGCTACGTTGGGGACTGTCTGAGGCGCCGTGCCGGTCGGAGGCAGAAGCGGCGTTGCGGTGATCGGCGCCATGCCCTGCGCGAGCGCTGCGACCGGCAGCCCCACAGCCATCACTAAAGCAAGACCCCGTCCCGTCATCGTGTGCGCTTCGGCGACTCCAGGCCTTCGACCATGCCGGACAGGACATGGCGCATCGCCTGCTCGTCGACGCCCATCAGCACGGCGTCCTCGAACGCGTCCTGCAGTGCCTGCGCCAGCTCGGCATGGTTTTCCACCAGCATCCGCAGTTTCTCGCGACAGGAAACCGGGGCGCCGTCGGTCTGCGGCCAGACGGTAGGGGGAGGAGGGATCACGGCTTTGCGGATCCACCCGCCGGCGCCTGTCCGGACGCTGGGGCGGCCTGGCCGGGCTTCGGCGCGTTGGTCATGCTGAAGATGAATTTGCCCAACAGTTCCTCGATACTCACCGATCCCTGGGTAATGGTGATGCGTTGCCCTGGCTGCAACGTCGCGTCATCACTGCCGGGTTGCAGCGAGACGAATTTGCCACCGAGCAAACTCTCGCTGGTGATGATTGCGGCGCTGTCCTTCGGCAGCCTGATGTCATCGCGCACGGTGAAGTCCACGACTGCCTCGAAGGACTTGGGATCGATCTGCTCCGAGGTCACTGTGCCGACTTTGACCCCCGCCACCCGCACATCCGACCCCACACCCAGCCCATCGATGTGGTCGAATCTTGCCGACAGGTCATAACCGGAACCGCTGCTGCGCCCCGAATGCGCCAGCGCGTATCCGAGGAAAGCTGCCGCCACGATCAGAACGATCGCGCCGGTCAGCACCTCGACGACGCTGTGTCGCCTCATGCGATCAGGCGCCCGGGGTCCAGGCTTCGTAGTCACCCGTGGCGCGCGCCCGAAGGCCGCCCTGGTAGTCGTGCCCGGGCGGACGGTAGCTGGCCGGTGTGCCGGTCGCATTGGGCAAATGGGGCTTTTCCCATGGCCGGCGGTTGTGCTCCACCAGAGGCGTGTCCGTGGTGTAGTGCAGCCACGCGTGCCATTCCGGCGGCACCAACGAAGCCTCTGGCGCGCCGACGTAGGCCACCCAGCGGCGTAGCCGGTAGCCGGGGCGCGCACTGCGCTCCTCGTAGTAGATGTTGCCCAGGGAGTCGGTGCCGACGTGCCGACCCTTGAGCCAGGTGAACAGCCTGGTGCCGATATTCATGCCCTCGATATACGAAGCTCTTCGAAGCGGGTCCACCGGCCACTTCATCCACAGGATTTTGTGGCTAACCCCATGTGTAGCCGCAATATGCGCTTCCCGAGTCGCTGCCGGGCGCTTAGCATGGCGGCCATGAAATCTCCCCGGACCTGGCAGGGCGTGCGTATGCGGCGCGTGAGTGTGGGAGCGGACGCCGATGCGCCGCCGCGCCTGGTGACGTTGCCCGCTGCCTGGGACGACCGCGCTGCCGCCGCGCTGGCCGAGTTGGCGCCCGGCGGCGGTCCCGCAACGCTGGCCGCTGCCGCCGAGGCCTGGATCGCCCCGATCGCCGAGCGCGCCCGGCGTGCCGGCCTGGAAACCCCGCTGGCCGAACGCCTGCATCGCATGCTGTTGCTGCGTCAGGGCGCGCCTTCGCTTTCGGTGTGGCGTGGCGATGCCACGGACGTACCCGGCTTCGTGCTCAACCTTGCCTCGTTCTACGATGCCGCCGTCGGTTTCGATGCCGCTGCATTCTCCGAGGCTGTCGAAACCGCTGTCATCGCGCTTACCCTCTTCGCGCCCGCGGCCACGCGCCTTGCAATCGGGATGGCGGAGTTCGCGGGTCTGCTGGCGCACCTCGGCATCCAATATGGTTCAGACCCCTCGCTTGCCATCGCCCGTGCGCTTGCCGCAGTCCTGCGCGGCCGCGCCGAGGCAGCCTCGGGTGCGATGGCTCACCTGTTCGGGCCCGTTGCGCCCGCTGCGCTCGATTGGCCTGCTCCACCCCCCGAAACCGTGCTCCCCGGCCTTGCCGAGGCCGCCCGTGCCGCACGTCTCGCTGCCGCCGGTTTTGACGGCCTGCGCCACACCGCGCTTGCTGCCATCGCCGCGCCTTGTGCCGCTGATGCGCTGCTCGGCGTGGAGACTGGCGGCATCGCGCCGGCGTTCTCGCCGCTGGACGAAACCGGCGTTCTCAGCCGCGCCGCGCGCGCCTGGCTCGCCGCGCGCCACATCACGCCTGAAGCCGCCGTGGCGCAGCTGCTCGCCGGCAACAACCCGCTGCCCGCCGCCAATGCCGCCGCCACCATCGCCCTGTACGACGCCGTATCTCCATTTGTCCATACAATGCCGGCGCGTCCCGAGCCGCTGCGTCTGCCGATGCATACGGCCGGTCGCCGCGAGCTGCCGCCCCGTCGCGCCGGCTACACCCAGAAGGCCGCAGTCGGCGGCCACCGCCTGTATCTGCGCACCGGCGAGTACGACGACGGTTCGCTCGGCGAGGTGTTCATCGCTCTGCACAAGGAGGGCGCCGCCTTCCGCGGTCTGATGGACAATTTCGCTGTCGCCGTCAGCCTCGGGCTGCAGCACGGTGTGCCGCTGGAAGCTTTCGTCGAGGCCTTCACCTTCACTCGCTTCGGCCCAGCTGGCGCAGTGGAAGGCGATCCCGCCGTGGCGCACGCCACCTCGCTGCTCGATTACACGTTCCGCCATCTTGCCGCGAACTATCTCGGCCGCCGCGACATCCCGGAGGCAGGGATCGAGGAAGCGGACACGGTCGGCAACGGCAGCCGCGACCATGCACCGCTGTTGCCGCTCGATCTGCCGGCAGAATCGCCGCGCGCCCGTCGGCGCGGCTTCAAGGTTGTTTCGCGCTGACGATGATCGCCTTTCCGCCCTAGGGGGCGGGGCAGAGATCTTGGGTGAAGGTGCCTTGCCTATGCCGCACGCCTGATCTTGGCGAGAAACTGATCCACCTGCTCGGTCAGGTGCTCCGACTCCCGGCTCAGAGCACGCATGCCATCTTCCACCTGATTCGCCGCCGCACCTGTCTGCTCGGCAGATGCGCTGACTGCGGCCATGCTGCTGTTCGCGACACCGCTGCTCTGCGCGGCCTGCTGCACTTTCTCTACAATTTCGTGGGTGGCCTCGCGCTGCTCCTCCACTGCCGCCGCTATCGCTGAGGCGATCTCGCTGATCTGGCCGATGGTCGTACCGATCCCCTGAATCGCGGCCACAGCATTCTGGGTCGCCAACTGCACCGCCTCGATCTGCGACGCGATCTCGTCGGTCGCCTTGCCGGTCTGGTTCGCGAGGTTCTTCACCTCGCCTGCCACTACGGCGAACCCTTTGCCGGCTTCACCCGCGCGCGCCGCCTCGATCGTCGCGTTCAGTGCAAGGAGATTGGTCTGGCTGGCGATATCCTTGATCAGCCGCACCACGTCGCCGATGCGGCTGCCTGCCTCAACCAGGCCTCGCACCAGCGTGTCGGTTCGCTGCGCCTCTTCCACCGCCGTGCTCGCGATCTTTGTCGACTCGGCGACGCGTTGCCCGATTTCCTGAATTGAGGTGGCGAGTTGCCCGGTTGTGCTCGCGACTGAGGACGCGTTGGCTGCCGTCTCTTCGCCCGCGGCCAGGGCGGTGCGCGCGTGGCCCAACGTGTCCTTCGCGGCGGACGACATCGACCGCGCCGTATCATTCATTTGCACCGTCGAGGCCGCGACGGACTTCACCAGCGCCGACACCTCCTGCTCGAAACTGTTGGCGTGCTTGTTCAACTCGGCCGCGGCAGTATTCGATGCCGCGTTCACGCAGACTGTTGTGAATATCTCGATATCGAACATCACGCCCTTTGCCATCGCGGCGAGCAACTCGGGGAGCTTCTCAGGACGCCGACGGTTGGCGCGGGCGGTTGCCTCGAGCAGCCTGACCAGAATGACCGTCCAGAAGACGAAATACCAGCGCATCGCAAGGCCGGAGCGGTACCGTGACTCAAATGTCGCAACTGAATGGTCGAGTTGAGCCTGGGTGAACGTGCCGGCGAAGACATCGTCCAGCCAATGCTCCCGCTGGGTCCGTTTTGCATCCTCCATCGAGATGTCGCGGTAGATGCGCTGCACCTCGGGCGACGCGAGGATCTGCTGGTAGGCTGCATCCACCGCGGCATCGATCTGTTCGGCAACCAGCGGCCTGAGTTCGCGCAGATGGATCCGCGTCGCCTCGTCGATGTTCATCGCGGACAGACGGTCCGCCAGGTCGAGGTCCAGGCTCATGCAGCGTGTTCCTTCCGGCTGCATATTTGCCACCCGATTGCCGCCGAGGGGTTAACATCGCCAGAACCGCATCCTACCGTCGGTACCGCAACCAAAGGAGCGCGCACGATGCCCAGTCGAGTCGAACTGAAGCTGGCCGAACTCGGCATCACCCTGCCCAGCCCCATGCCGCCGATCGCCAACTATGTGCCATACGTCGTCACCGGCGATCTGGTGGTGGTCTCGGGCCAGGTGCCTGCGGTTGACGGCAAGATCGCGATCACCGGCAAGGTCAGTTACGGAGTTTCACTTGAACAGGGTCGCGAGGCGGCGCGCCTCTGCTTCATCAACGTGCTGGTGCATCTGAAGGCCGCGTGTGGCGGCGACCTCGATCGCGTCAAGCGCGTGGTGCGCCTGGGTGGCTTTGTCGCCTCGCCGCCCGAGTTCAGGGACCACGCGCAGGTGATGAATGGCGCGTCGGATCTTGCTGTCGCGGTGTTTGGCGAGGCCGGCCGCCACGCTCGCACCACCATCGGTGTGCCCGCGCTACCGGCCGATGCGGCGGTGGAAGTGGAGGGGATGTTCGAAATCAGTTAGACTGCACCAATGCCCGACGGCTCCGCCACGCTCACGCTGACTCTGCACCAGAAGATCGCCGACATCCCCGCCGCCGACTGGGATGCCTGCGCGGGCCCGGGCAACCCTTTTGTCAGCCACGCCTTCCTGAGCGCGCTGGAGGACAGCGGCTCCGCCAGTGCCCGCACCGGCTGGCTGCCGCAGCATGCGGTGCTGCGCGGCGAGGCAGGGCAGGTGGTCGCCGTCGCGCCGATGTACGCGAAGAGCCACAGCTACGGCGAATATGTGTTCGATCACGGCTGGGCGCACGCGCTGGAACGTGCCGGTGGCGATTACTATCCGAAGCTTCAGGTGGCTGCACCGTTCAGTCCGGTGCCCGGGCCGCGGCTGTTGCGCCGTCCGGACTGCGGCGTGCCGGTCGCGGCGCTGGCCTCGGCGCTGGAGCAGGCATGCGCGTCGCTCGGCGTTTCATCCGTGCACATCACGTTCTGTTCGGAAGAGGAATGGCAGCAGCTTGGCGATGCCGGCTGGCTTCAGCGAGTCGGCATGCAGTTCCATTGGGAAAACGCTGGCTACGCAACGTTTGACGATTTCCTGGGTGCGCTGTCGTCGCGTAAGCGCAAGGTCCTGCGACGTGAACGCCGGGATGCGAACGCGGCCGGCCTGACCTTCCACTCGCTGAGCGGCGCCGACATCAAGGAAGCGCACTGGGACGCGTTCTATCGCTTCTACCGTTCGACGGTGGATCGGAAGTGGGGCTCCGCGTATCTCTCGCGACAGTTCTTCTCGCTGCTGGGCGAGCGCCTGGGCGACCGTGTCGTGCTGATGCTGGCGGAGAACGCCGGCAAGCCGGTGGCGGGCGCGCTGAACCTCGCCGGTGACGAGGCGCTGTATGGCCGTAACTGGGGCTGCCGCGGCGACTGGCCGTTCCTGCATTTCGAGCTGTGTTACTACCGTGCCATCGACTGGGCGATCGAGCACAAGCTGGCGCGTGTGGAGGCCGGTGCGCAGGGACGCCACAAGATCCAGCGTGGCTATATGCCGAAGCCGACGTACTCCGCGCACTGGGTCGCCCACACTGGCCTGCGGCGAGCCGTCGCCAACTTCCTGGAAGATGAACGCCCCGGTATTCACGCCGAGATGGCGCACCTGGCGGAGCAGTCGCCGTTCCGGAAGGGAGATGAGACAGACTGAGAGAGACGAGGCGAAGCAATCTCGTAGAAGATCCGTTCCCGGCGACCCAAGCCCGCCAAGAATGAGCATCCACCCCTCCTGATGCTTTCCGCCCATGTCGTAGCGATCGTCCTGCTGGCTGCATTGCTGCATGCCGGATGGAATGTCCTCGTCCGCTCCGGCCGCGACCGTCGCCAGGAAACCGCGTTGATGCTCATGGGTGGCACCTTCTGGGCCATCGTGCTGCTGCCGTTCCTGCCCGGTCTGCCGTTGGCTTCCTGGCCCTATCTTCTGATGTCCTCTGTTCTCAACGGCGTATTCTTCATCCTGATCGCCGAGGCCTATTCTCGCGGTGGCATCGCGCTGGCCTATCCGGTGATGCGCGGCGTTGCTCCTATGCTGACACTGTTTGCCGCCTGGCTCGTGCTTGGCGAGACATTGCCCGCCGCTGGATGGCTTGGCATTGCGGCGATCTGTGGCGGCGTCGTGCTGCTGGCGCGTGGCCGCGGCGACCCCGAGGAGGGCAGGGCGCTCCGCTTCGCCCTCGCCAATGGCGTCGTGATATCCGCCTATACACTGAACGATGCGATCGGTGTGCGCATCGCACGGGAGCCACTCTCGTACACGCTGTGGATGTTCCCGCTGTCCGCCGTGCCGACATGGCTGTGGCTGCGCCGCCGCACGTCATTGCACTGGCCAGCGCCGCGCGAGGCGCTGCGTGGCATCGGCGGCGCCGGCGCCAGCATCGGTGCCTATTCGCTGGTGCTGTGGGCGATCACGCAGGCTCCCGTTGCCCCGGTGGCGGCCTTGCGCGAATCCAGCATCCTGATTGGCGTGATCCTGGCGCGCGTGCTGCTGGGCGAGCAGCCCGGCCGCCGTGGCTGGGGTGGCGCGGTCGCGATCGCGGTGGGAGCGGCGATCCTGCGGCTGGCCCCGGGATAGCGGGCACGAGCCGAACCTAAGCGGTGATGAACGCCACCCCGTCCTCTTCGAACACCGCGCAGGTCAGCTGCCCGCCACAGCCGGCGCCCGTATCGATCCCGATCCGGTTCGGCTTCATCACCGGCGTTGGCGCCGCCGAATGCCCGTGCACAACGACCACGCCAAAATCCTGCTCGCTGGCCAGGAAGCTCTGCCGAATCCCCAGCAGATCGTCTTCCGCCTGCTTTTCCAGAGCCACGCCCGGACGCACCCCCGCGTGCACGAAAAGGTACCCGCCCGCGCGATACGCCGACTCCAGTCCCTGCATGAACGCCAAATGCGCCTCCGGAATGAACCGTCCCCACTCGGTCCGATGCACCTCGGCCCCAAGCCCCCAGCTTCGCAGCGCCGCCTCGCCGCCGGTATGCAGCCAATCTGTCGCCGCCGCACTATCACCGGAAAGCGCATCCAGCGCCGTCCGCTCGTGGTCCCCCATCAGGTTCACCGTCCGCAGCCCTGCGACCGGCGGTCCTGCCGCCAGCAGCTCGATCACGCCCGCACTGTCCGGCCCGAAATCGATATAGTCGCCCAGATGCACCAGCACCGCCGACACCGGCTGGTTGCGTCTGAAATCATCCGCTACGGCCGCGTGCAATGCCCGCAGCTCGTCCAGACATCCGTGTATATCGCCGATCGCATACACCCGTTGTCCGCGCAGCAGCCGCCCTGGCGCCAGCACGAACCGCAACGACGACGCATCATGCGCAACGCGCGGCGGACTCCAGGTCGGCACGGCAGTCGCATCGAGGTCGGCACGAAGTCGAGGCCGCGAAGCGCGGCGAACAGGGCGTCGCATACAGCGCACTATGCCGTGCGCCGTTGTGCCCCGGCAATGCGGCGCGGTAGGCTCGGATCCCGACGAGTAAGCACCGGAGGAAACCCTTGGCGAAGATCACATTCCCCGTCGAAGCGGGGCACATCATGCTGTTCGCCCGCGCTGTCGGCGATTACAACCCCGTCTACCACGACGCCGAAGCCGCGAAGAAGACCGAAGTCGGCGGCGTCATCGCGCCCCCCACCTTTCCCCAGGCGATGGCGCAGTTCGACCCCGAGTATCCGCTGCGCTGGCGCCCGGGCCAGCCCTGGTTCGGCTCCGGCAAGACACCCAGTGGCGTGACCGATCGCCCCTCCGGCGGCGGCGGCCTGCATGCCGAGCAGCATTTCGAATATCACCGTCCGCTGCGCCCCGGCGACGTGCTGACAGTCGAGACCAAACCCGGCAACACCTGGGAACGCGAAAGCAAGCGTGCCGGCAAGCTGACCTTCCGCGAGCGCATCGCCGAATATCGCGACCAGAAGGGCGAACTCGTCGTCACCGCGCGCAGCGTCGGCGTGACGACCGAGCGTCCCGTCGAACGGAGCTGATCCCATGCCCCTGAAAGCAAGCCAACTCAAAGTCGGCGACACCCACAGCGAACGCGTCGCCGAGAATCTCTCGCGTACGCAGATCGTCATGTATTGCGGCGTCTCCGGTGACTACAATCCACTGCACGCCGACGAGGTCTATGTGACGCAGAAGGCAGGATATCCCAGCGTGTTCGCACACGGCATGCTGACGATGGGCCTGACCGGCAAGATGCTGACCAATTATGTCGGCGACGGCCGGCTGGCCAAATTCGGCGTCCGCTTCACCAACCAGGTATGGCCCGGCGATGACCTCGACGCGAAGGCCACTGTTGCAGCGGTCCGCGAGGAGAAGGGCCAGCACTTTGTCGACCTGACGCTGTCCACCACCAACCAGGATGGAAAGGAAGTTGCCAGCGGTTCCGCCACTGCGCGGATCGATCCGTAATGGCTGATCCGCGTTCCGGCGGCGCATTGCGCCAGCGCGTCGCCACTGCGCTGGCCATGCCGCTGGCGAGCGTGGCACGGCCGGCCGATATGCACCGCGTCGTGCTGACGAGCGGCGAGCGCGATGTCGGCCGCCTGATTGCGCAACTCGACGCCGCAGCGGAATCGTTGGGTGCCGACGTCGAACTTTCCCTCCGCCTCGAGGGCCAGCTCGAGCCGGCTTCGCTGGAGCCGCTGCGTGCGCGGGGCCGCGAACTGAAGCTCCGCTACATCGCTGACCCGTGCGCCGACCTTGGGAAAGCCTGCGCCGCCTTCGCACATGGCGCCCCGCCGCTCGCCGTCTCTGCGCAGCGCTACGACCCGCAGTCCCTCGCGCGCGCCATGCGCGATGGCGGCGTCCAGGTCCTGCTGGTGCAGCCGGACACCGCGCGCATGTGGTCCGTCGCGGCGGACCTGACCGGCGTTGAGCTTGCGGTCATCGGCGACACGGCGCTGGCGTCGGAACTGCGCGCCGCCACCCAGCCGGTGATCGTGCAATCGCCGACGCCCGATGCGATCAGCGCGCCATCGACACGCAACAAGATCACCCGCATCACGCTGCATCGGGTGAAGGTGCCGATGCGCCAGCTCTATGTCAGCGCGCTGTATATGCGCCGCACCACCGAGCGGATCGTGGTTGAGCTGGAAACTGCCGATGGGCAGCGCGGCTTCGGTGAGACCAACGGCACCGACGATGTCCTCCTCATCGTCCAGCGCATGGCGCAGAAGCTGCTGGGCCAGGACCCACTCGATCGCCTGCGCCTGCGCCACCTGATCGCGGGCCCCACTGTCGGCTCGCGCAACGGTCTCGCCGAGTGGGCCGCGCTCGCCGGCCTCGACATGGCGCTGTTCGACTGGGGCGGACGCCACCACAACATGCCGATCTGGCAACTGCTGGGCGGCAGCGGAAACCGCCGCGATTTCGAAGCCGTGGCCCACATACCCGCCCTGCTGCTCGACGAACCGATCGACCGCAGCGAACTGCCCCGCCGCTTCGCCGACCCCGCCACGGCGCAGCAGATCGTCGAGCACGCGCTGCATCTGCATCGCGATCCCGGCTTCACCGCATTCAAGATGAAATGCACCGGCACCAGCCCGGAATGGGACGTTCGCATCCTGACTGCGCTGCGCGAGGCGCTTGGCCCCGATGTCAAACTACGCTGGGATCCCAACGCCTCGTATCCGCCTGCGCAGGCGACTGTGCTGTGCCAGCAGCTCGAGCACCTCGACCTCGAATACTACGAGGACCCGATCCACGGCATTCCCGGCATGGCGCAGCTGCGGCGCCGCATGAAGACGCCGCTCGCCACCAACATGTGCGTGGTGACGTTCGACCACCTGGTGCATTTCCTGCATCAGCCCTGCGTCGATGTGGTGCTTGCCGATCTGGTGATGTGGGGCGGCATCCAGGGAATGGCGGAACTCGGTGCCGTCGCGCCGCTGTTCGGCTTCGACATGACAATCCACAGCGCATTCGAATGCGGCCTCGGCATGGCCGCCAATCTTCAGGTCGCCGCGGCACTCGATCCGGTGCGCCGCGCCATCGATTTCGGCCTGGAGAACATGGTCAACGAGCTGATCGTCCCGCACATCCCGGTGCATAACGGCCGTGTCGCGGTGCCCGACGGACCTGGCCTAGGCGTGCAGCCCAATTGGGATGAAATTAACGAACTGAAGATGGATACCACTGTCGTAGCCGTCTGAATTGTTGCAGCGCACACCTGCCAACTTGCACACGTGCTGCCCAAAGGCGCATGCTGACCCGCCTCGCAAGCAGGGGAGCAACGCGATGACGACAGTTGCCGCAATCCTCAAGCACAAGGGGCGCCAGGTCACGACCGTTGAGCCGACCGCCACAATCGCACAGGTCGTGGACGTGTTGTCGGAGCGCCGCATTGGCGCCGCGCTGGTGATGGATCGCGCCGATCAGCTTCTGGGAATCATCAGCGAGCGCGACATTGTGCGCTGTCTCGCCGCCAACCAGGCGCGCACTCTGGAAATGACGGCCGGCCAATTGATGACGCGGGCGCTGAAGGTCGCACATCCCGCAACGACGGTCGCCGAGGCGATGACCATGATGACCATCGGCCGCTTCCGTCACATGCCCGTGATCGATGGCGAGGCGCTGGTCGGCCTGATCAGCATCGGCGACGTGGTGAAGGCGCGCATCATGGAGCAGGAAGACGAAGTGGACAGTCTGAAGGCCTACGTCGCCGGCTCGGTCTGACCGCTACGGCTGTTGCGTCGGCGCCGGCGTTGAGGCCTGCTGCGACGGTTGCTGATAGCCGTACTGATCGCTCCACGGCGGCACCCCGAGATCGACTTGGTCGGGCTTGGTCACCGCGCCCGTCGTTGCTCCAGCGGCACCGCCGATCAGTCCGCCAACCAGGACGCCGATCGGTCCGCCAATCAGGCCGAATGCCGCGCCCGTTGCAGCGCCTGTCGCGGCGCCGCCTTGTGCACGGTCAGGTTGCTCCGAGCCGCATGCACCCAGTAACAGAAGTCCTGTCAATGCCCCGGTGGTTATAAGACTTCTCATTGCAACCGTTCCCCTTTGATCTACTCGCAACGTAGCGGGAAAGTGTGCCAGTCATAACAATAACGTGACGAAATAGACCAACTTTACCCCGCGTTTATTTTTATCAGCGACCATCGCGATTCGATGCAAGGACACTGTCGATGGCGATCATCGATCGGCGAGAGATCGAATTTGATCTTGAGGCGGTGCGGCTTGCATTGGCGTGGTCGCCGACCGCCGCGCATACGTTCGGTCTGTCGCCGCGCGCGCCCCATCGCGTACGTTGCAAGCCTGCCGAAGGCGCAATCGAAGTCACCTACGGTAAGCTGACGGAAACGCGCGTGTTCACGCTGCGCGCCGAGGCATTGGGTGCGATCCTCATCTCCTATTGCAATCGCGCCGGCATGCCGATCCCGCGTGGTGCCGACAAAGCAGTGCGGATCGAACGCGAACACGTGGTCGTCGTCTTCACTTTGCGCATATCGCGTGCGCAGCAGCCGGACGCTCCGGAGGGGCCGATCGGTCGCCTGCCCGATGCGGTCACCGCCTGGTCCTGGGTGGAAGGCGGCGGCTGACGCTTGCCGCACCTGACCGCGGGCCGCACAGTGGAGTCCGCAGTGTGGGGGCAGCGGCATGACAAATCGGGTCAACCTGCGCATCTCGGAGCGGATCCCGTTCGCCGATGGTCATCCCTTCGGCGATGTTGGCGCCTATGAGCGCCTGACCGGCCGTGCACACTTCGCTGTCGATCCCCGTGCACCGGCGCAGTCTGATGTGGTCGATCTCGACAAGGCCCCGCGCGCCGACAACGGCTTGGTGCACTTCGCTGCCGACTTCATGATCCTGAAGCCTGTCGAACTGGAACGCGGCAAACGGCGCGTGTTCTATGACTATGGCAACCGCGGCCACAAGCGAGCGCTCCAGTTCTACAACGACGCCCAGCACAGCAACGCGCCGATCACGCTTGACCATGCGGGCAATGGCTTCTTCATGCGCCGAGGCTACGCTGTGGCCTGGCTCGCCTGGGAAGGCGACATGCTGCCGGGCGACGGCCGCATGGTGCTCGACGTGCCGGTCGCCACCGACAACGGCAAGCCGATCACCGGCCGTATCCGCGTCGAATACATCGTGGACCACCCCGGTACCACGTGCTTTCCGCTCAGCGGCCGCATCGCCGCTCACAGCTACGCCACGGTCTCGCTGGACACGCGCGACGCGGTGCTGACGCGCCGCCGCTATCCCTACGACACGCCGCAGGTGATCCCGCCCGACCAATGGGCTTTCGCCAGCGTCGAATCAGGCAGCGGCGGCGAGACGCAGACCCCCGAGCGGGCTGTCGTCCCTTCCGATCGGCACATCCACCTGCCCGCTGGCTTCCAGCCTGGCTGGATCTACGAACTTGTCTATACGGCAAAAGACCCGCTGGTGCACGGCCTCGGCCACGTCGCGGTGCGCGACTTCATCAGCTTCCTGAAATACAACCGCTCCGACGCCAACCCGCTGAGCGGCACGGAGAAAGCCTATGCCTGGGGACGCTCGCAAACCGGCCGCTGCCTGCGCGACTTCGTCTATCGCGGTTTCAACGCCGACGCTCAGGGCCGCCGCGTATTCGATGGCGTGTTGCCGCACGTCGCCGGCGCCGGCCGCAAATGGCTGAACCATCGCTTTGCGAGCCCCATCGTCTCCGGCGGGCAGCAATACGAGGACCACTTCAACATCGCCGACAGCTTCCCGTTCTCCTACGCCTGGTCCACCGATCACCTCACCGGCAAGCAGGATGCGATCCTGAAGCGGCCCGACACCGATCCGCTGGTGTTCCACACCCAGACATCCACGGAATACTGGGTGCGCCGGGGCTCCCTGGTGCACACCGATACCCAGGGCAATGACCTGAAGCAGCCGGAAACGGTGCGCGTCTATTGCTGGTCCAGTTCGCAGCATTTTGCCGATCCTCAGCCGAAGAAGCCGTCGCGCGGCGTCGCGCAGAATTTCTCCAACATCGTATCTACGTCGATGTTCTTCCGCGCCAATCTCGACGCGATGGACCGCTGGGCAACCGATGGCACGCCGCCGCCCGCCAGCCGCATTCCGTTGCGCGCAGACAACACGCTGGTGCCCGTCGAGGAATGGCGCCGCCAGTTCCCCCCGATCCCTGGGGTTGCCACGACCGCTTCGCCGAATGTGCTGCCGCTGCTGGATTTCGGCCCCGACGTGGAGCGCGGCATCCTGCGCGAGCCCCCACGTCATGTTCCTGGTGGCAATGCGCCGGACGCGCCAGGCAAGCAGTACACCGTGCTGGTGCCATCGGTGGATCGCGACGGCAACGACGTACCAGGCGTGCGCGCACCGATGGTGGAGGCGCCGCTCGGCACCTACACCGGTTGGAACCTGCGCTCCCGCGGCCACGGGCACGGTTCGCAGCTTCGCTTCGAGGGCAGCTACATCCCATTCCCCGACTCCCCCGAGGAACGTCGAATCACCGGCGATCCGCGCGCTTCGGTGCTGGAGCGCTATCCCGACAAGGCAGCCTATGTCGCCGCGATTACCGCCGCCGCGCGCGAATTGGTCGCACAGGGCCTGATGCTGGAAGAGGACGTCTCGCGCTGTACCGAAGCTGCCGCGGACTGGGGACGCCCGCGGCACGACGTGTCGCTGGATTGAGCGAACGACATCAACTGAACGAATCATTCGGATGGCGGTTGTTCCTGTCTCAAACAGGGCGGGATCGACTTCTTCATAAGTCAGAATCTGGCTGAAAGGATGCGGAGCCAGATGCGCGGGTCATGAGGCTCCTCGTGCGTTGTTTAGCGTCGCAGCGGAATCTATCATACGAAGGATGACCGCCGGTCCGAGAGCAGCCGCATCTGGAGCCAAGGATCACTAAAGGCAGAACGACATGGCGAATGATCGCACCTCGGCACCTTGCCGATGCGGTAAAGTAGAGCTCGAGATCGTAGGGGCGCCGATTTTGCGAGGCATCTGCTATTGCGCGAGCTGCCAGGAGGCAGGTCGCCAATATCAGGCGATGCCTGGCGCTGATCGTGTTCTGGCTGAGGATGGCGGCACAGATTACGTGCTTTATCGCAAGGATCGAGTGCGGTGTCTCCAGGGCGGCGGCCTTCTTGAGGAGCGGCGGCTGAAGCCAAGTTCGCCGACGAGGCGAATGCACGCGCGCTGTTGCGACACACCCATGTTCTGCGACTTCACCAAGGGCCACTGGCTCAGTGTCTATCGTGGCCGCCTTCCCAATGATATCCCGCCGGCTATCATGCGGCTGATGACTGCCGCACGACCTAAGGGTGTGGCCGTGCCTGACGATATGCCCAACTATCCAGGGTACTCCGGGAAATTCATGCTGAAGTTAATTGCTGCCTGGATAGCGATGGGGCTCAGACGACCGGCCATTGATGGCGTACCATAGGCACTGATCTCGCCCGGACGAGCAAATGGCTGTGAGGGCGGCGCCCAGAGGGGCTGGTGATCGAGCGAAAATCTCGAGATCGAGCTGACGACCCAGGCGCAGATCGCACTGCGGCATCCGGAGGCAACGGAACGAACCGATCAACGCCCCCTCTTGCAATTCCGTTGCGGAAACGTAGAGTTCGGTCATGGGGGGATTTCTCATCAGACCTGACACCGCGGTCAGACCTGCGGCTGCGGTCGGTTTTCAGGAATTGGGTTTAGGTCCGGGTATTGATCTGAAGGCCGGCAACTGGCTGGTCTCGGTTTACTCAGGCCGCCATGAAAAAGCACCCTGTGTCTATTCTGATAACCACGGCTTTATCGCGGTGGCAGGAACTCTATGGTTCGAGCACGCACAGGGGACAGGCGCCCTCCAATTGGCGTTTAGGAAATTTGCGACCGGACCGGAGTTCTTGCGGGACGCATTTGGGCATTTTGCGCTGGTTATATGGAAGCATGGGCGCCTTTGTGTAATGGCCGATGCGGTTGGCGCGTTCCGCATTTTCTTTGAGCGATCAACGCCCGCGGTCTCCACATCCTTCTTGACCCTGGCTACGGCATTACCGAGAGCACACTTTGATCGACAGTCCATTTATGAATATGTCCTATCTGGAGCCGTCTTAGGTGATGCAAGTCTTTTAGAGGAAATTCAAACACTACCGCGCGACGCAATATTGACCTTCTCGGAGACGGATATTGTCGTTGAACGATCTAAGCAGGAGCTACCTGTTCGTTCGGCGGCAGACAAAGAGACGCTGCTCGATCAGACTGGCGAATGTCTCAACCGCTTTTTCACCGCTACATCCTCGAGCAAATCCAACGGACTCTCATGCGCCCTGACGGCGGGTTATGATTCCCGACTCGCTCTTGCGAATTTGCGACACCTGGGTGTGCCGGCACATGTATTTGTATATGGCCGCAATGATGCAAATGTCCGCATAGCGCGTCAGATTGCGACAGGCGAGGGATTCGATCTGGAAGTGATCGATCGTGACTCGTCGCCAATCTCACCGGAAGCATTCCCTGAAGTTGTGCATAAAAACTATCTGCATGACGACGGCTACGATCACGAAGGCTTTTTCACCACCAACGTTGAGATCGAGCAGCGGCTTTCCCGCACGGCCGGGGGCGCGTTCGTTCATGGTGGTGGCGGTGAGATTTTCCGCAACTACTTTTTGCTATCGGATGGTCCAAAGAGCGCATGGGACGTGGTTCATGCGATGTATGGAAAATATGACGAATCGGTCTGCGCCCGCGGTTTTGACCGGCACGGCTATGAAGAGCGGATCGTAACTAAAATCGAGCAGCTTATTGGCTTCAAGCAAAAGCGCTATGATCGTCAGATAATCGAATGGCTATATCCAAACTTTCGGTGCCGCGCATGGTTCGGGCGTGAATCCAGCTTGAACAATATGGCTGGGGCATCATTCATGCCGTTCTATGAACGGAATATCACCGATCTCGCGGCAACGATCCCGCTCAATCTGAAGCGCGCCGGAATGTTTGAATCCGAATTGATCGTTCGTGCCGATCCGCGACTGGCCGCCTATAGCAGCCAATATGGCCACAACTTTGCAGATCCTCCTCCATTCCGTCGAACCATAGGCGACACGGTGAAAACCCAGACACCGCCCATCTTAAGACCGCGACTCTATGCGCTCCGAGAAAGGCTTGGACGCAGTGCGACGGAGGATTACCTCAGTGCGACATATGTCGAGTCTGTGCTGGGTCGCGAACTTCATCCGGTGACCACGATGTTCAATATGAGCGTGCTCCATGATCCTCGCATGAAATCAAGAGTCCTGTCTCTGGCATATCTTGCCTGCCGCCTCGGACTATAGTTTTCCGGGCCCAGGCTGCTTGGCCGCGTTGGCCCGCGCCTGCTTCATCGCGCCATCGACAGCGGGTACGGACACTGCCTGCTCCCGGCACAGCCAGATGCGGCCGGCATTGCCAACGGCAACCTGCCGCGTTCTCTTGATGCTCGCTCGCACCACTGACGGACATCCTGGCCATGATTGACACTGGCTACCTCTCCGGCCCCGCCCGCGCCCATCGCCCCAACATCATGGCGCGCCACCATGTCGTGGTCTCCGGCCACTACTACGCCTCGCTCGCCGGTCTGCAGATCCTGGAAGCCGGAGGCAACGCCGTTGATGCGGGCGTCGCTACCGGCCTTGCCATCGACGTGCTGGAAAGCGAATTCGTCGGCTTCGGCGGCGTCGCCCCCGTGATGATCCATCTCGCTGAACGCGACGAACGTCACGTGATCAGCGGCGTCGGCGTCTGGCCAAAGGCCGCCAGCATCGAGCACTTCCACCGCCACCATGGCGGCCGCATCCCTGAGGGCCTGCTGCACTGCGTCGTTCCCGCTGCACCCAGCATCTGGATAACCGCGCTTGCCCGCTTCGGCACCATGTCGTTCGGCGATGTCGCCGCCGCCGCAATCCGCTTCGCGCGCGACGGCTTTCCCACCTATCCATTCCTCGCCGAACAGCTGGCCGCCCGCGCCAAGGATTTTTGTCAGTGGCCCACTACCGCGGCGATCTTCCTGCCCAATGGCAAGCCGCTCGCGCCAGGTGATCTGTTCGTGCAGAGCGATCTCGGCCGCACGCTGCAATACATGGCGGACCAGGAGCATGCCCACGCGAATGGCGACCGGCTCGCCGGCCTGCAGGCTGCGCGCGATGCGTTCTACCGGGGCGACATCGCCACCGCGATCCTGCGACACCAACGCGACAACGGCGGCTGGATCGAAGCGGACGACCTAGCCAGCTTCCGCAGCCCGATCGAGCCCGCGTGTCGAGTCCGATTTGACGATTTCGATGTGTATGGCTGCGGCCCCTGGTCGCAAGGGCCAATGGTGCTGGAGGCACTGAACATCCTGCGTGGCCTCGACCTGCGCGCGATGGGGCATAACAGCGCCGCGTATATCCACGTCGTGACTGAGGCACTGAAACTCGCCGCCGCCGACCGCGAGGTCTATTTCGGCGATCCCGACTTCATCGACGTACCGCTCGAAGCGCTGCTCTCAGACGCCTACGCCGATCGCCGCCGCGCCCGGATCGATCCGGCGAAGGCGTGGCCCGGCATGCCGCCGGCAGGCGAGGTGGGTGGCGTTTCCATCCCGCCGTGGCGCCCGGATCCCTCAGCCGCACCGCCGTTGGCGATCGCCGACACGAAGCCGGAAACCTCGTTCCTGTGCGTCGCCGATCGCCATGGCAACGTGTTCGCCGCCACGCCAAGCGATCCCACGATCAGCGGCCCGGTCGTGCCAGGTACCGGCATCACTGTTTCGATGTGGGGCTCGCGCGGCTACACATCGCCCGACCACCCGGCCCGCATAGGCCCCGGGCGCCGGCCACGCATGTCCGCCAATCCGGCGATCGCGATCAAGCCGGGTGAGCTGGTGATGCCGTTCGGTTCCCCGGGCAGCGAGGTGCTGGGCCAGGCGATGGTGCAGGTGTTCCTCAACCAGGCGGTGTTCGGCATGGATCCGCAATCCGCCTGCGAGGCGCCGCGTTTCGCCTCCTACTCCTGGCCGGAATCATCCCTGCCGCATTCCTACCGTCCCGGCCATCTCTGCGTGGATGACGACGTCGGCACCGCCACCACCGAGGCGTTGTCAGGGCTCGGTCACCAGGTCGAACCATGGCCGTCCCGCAAGTACCTGGCCGGCTCCGTCTGCACGATCCAGTCCGACCCACGCACCGGCCTGAAATGGGCCGGCGCCGATCCGCGTCGCACCGCCTACGCCATTGGATGGTAAGCCGGGGGGACAAGGTAGCCACACCTGCGCTGCGATCATTACCCGCCAAGTAATCGCAGTGCGCATCGTCTCCGACCAACCTGGGACCCATACAGTCGAAGGGTCCCACCACCATGGACACGCATACTTCCCGCCGCTGGTACGCCCTGGCAACCGTCTCGGCTGCCCAGTTCCTTGCAGTCGCCGACGCCTTCATCGTCAATGTCGCCATACCCGCGATCCGCACCGATCTGCACGCCAGCGGCGCCGCGATCGAGGCCGTCATCGCCGTCTATCAGATCACCTACGCTGCGTTGGTGATCACCGGCGGACGCCTCGGCGACATCTTCGGCCGCAAACGGATTTTCCTGTTCGGCGTCATGGGCTTCACGCTGGCCTCGCTGTGGTGTGGCCTGGCACCGAACGCCACGATGCTGATTCTGGCGCGCGCGGTGCAGGGCGCGACAGCGGCACTTATGGTGCCGCAGGTGCTCGCGTCCATCCACACGCTGTTCCCCGACGCGGCCCGAGCGCGCGCCTTCTCCATCTTCGGTCTGGCGATCGGCCTTGGCGCCGCGGTTGGTTTCATGGCGGGCGGCTGGCTGGTTACGCTGGATCTCGCAGGCATGGGCTGGCGCGCGATCTTCTGCGTCAACGTGCCCATCGGCCTCGCGATCGCGGGCGCCGCCGCCGTGCTGATGCCTGCGCTTCCCCGTGTCGCCAACACGCGGCTCGACGTGCCTGGCGCGGCCGTCCTGCTGCTGGGTCTGCTCGGCCTGATCGTGCCCCTGATGCTGGGCCGCGAGTTCGACTGGCCCTGGTGGACCTGGCTCATGATCGCCGCCGGCATCGCCGCGTTGGCCGGCTTCCTCCGCCTGGAGCGCAGAGTTGCTCATCCATTGATCGACCTGTCGCTGCTGGTCGACCGTGTCTTCCTGTTCGGCATGGCAGCGACCGCGTGCTTCTTCCTCGGCAACCTGTCATTCTATTTCGTGCTGACGCTGTATATGCAGAACGGTCTCGGCTTCTCTGCCTACAATGCCGCGCTGACCGTGTTGCCGTTGTCATGCGCCTTCGTCATCGGCACCCGGCTCAGCGGCGGTCGGCTGATCGAGGGCTGCCTGGTGCAGGCCCTCGGCCTCGCCGCAACCGCCGCCCTGGTCGCCACCATACCGCAGCCCACCATGTGGATGCTGATGGCGACCCTGGCCGTTTTCGGCTACGGCCAGGGCATGGTACTGGCGCCTCTGTTCAGCACCGTGCTGACCAATGTGCGCCATGCCCATGCCGGATCGGGCGCCGGTATCCTCACTACGACGCAGCAGATCGCTAACGGCAGCGGCGTGGTGATCGTGGGCGCGGTCTATCTCTCCGTGCATACGCTGCACGGCGACCAGGCCGCCATGCTGACCTCGCTCGCGGTGCTGGCCTGCACGATCGCCGGGACGATCGTGGCGCTGGCTACATGTGGCTGGGCAGCCAGATCGCCAGCGCCGGGAATGCAATCAGGATCGCCAGCCGAATGATGTCGGTGATCACGAACGGGATCACACCGAAGAAGATCGTGGAGAAGGTAACGTCCTGCACCACGGTCTTGATGACGAAAACGTTCATCCCCACCGGAGGATGGATCAGCCCAAGCTCCACCGTCATCACGATGATTACGCCGAACCACACTGGGTCGAACCCCAGTGTGGTGATCACCGGAAAAATGATCGGTACCGTCAGGATGATCATCGCCATTGCATCCATCAGGCAGCCGAGCGCCAGATACATCGCCATGATCAGCACCAGCACGCCGTAGCGGCCGAAGCCCAGCCCGGTGACGAACTCCGTTACCTTCTGTGGCGTCTGCGTCACTGTCAGGAAGTAGCCGAACAGGATCGCGCCGATCAGGATAGTGAACACCGCCGCCGCGGTACGCGTCGCCTGCAGCAGCGACTCACGAATGTCAGCCCGTGACAGCCGCCTCCGCGCTACGCCAATCAGGAATGCGCCGCCCGCGCCGACGCCACCCGCCTCGGTCGGCGTGAAAAGCCCGCCATACAGTCCACCGATGACGAACGCGAACAGCAGCAGCGGCGCCCACACCTCGCGCAACCCCTGCAATCGTTCGCCCCAGGAACTGCGTGGCGCCGCCGGCAGATACGCCGGACGCACCGCGCCGATAATGCCGATCGTCGCCATGTACATCGACACCGCGAGCAGGCCCGGCAGGATTCCGGCCATGAACAGCTTGCCGATGTCCTGCTGCGTGATCAGCCCGTACACCGCGAGCACGATCGATGGTGGGAACATCGCCCCCAACGTGCCGCCCGCTGCGATAACACCGGTGGAAAATGCCTGCGGATATTGGTACTGCCGCATTTCCGGATACGCGACGGTGGAGAACGTCGCCGCAGTCGCCACCGACGAACCGCTGATCGCCGCAAACCCCGCGCACGCTGCGATCGTCGCGATGCCCAGCCCGCCCCGTAGATGCCCGACGAACTTATTGGCTGCCTGGAACAACTCCCGGCTCATGCCGGAACGCGAGACGAACGCGCCCATCAGCAGGAACATCGGGATCACGCCGAACGTATAATCGGTGACCGTGCGCATCGAAGTCTGCCCGACCATCTTCAGCGCCGGCAAGCCGCCTACCAGATAGCCAAACCCGGTGACGCACACCAGGCCCATCGCCATGCCCACTGGCACGCGCAGCAGCATCAGCACGAACAGCACGATGAAACCGATAATGGCGACGGCGTCGCTGCTGAGTTCGATCACTCGACCGTCCTGACAACGCCCGCGTCAGCCACCTCTTCGGGGTGGAAGATCAGCCGGTAGGTACGGATCGCGATCAGCAGCACTGCGGAGACGTCGCCCAGCCACGCAATCAGCGCAAACGGCCATGTCGGCAGTTGCAGGTCGTAGGTGAGGACATTTTCCTCGTACGTCTGCCGCACCTTGTCGAACAGCATCGCTGTCTGCACAGACACCACGAACAGCAGCACCAGTGTCGCGAAGATGTCGATCAGCCGTTTGCCACGCGGCCCCATGGCTGCCCAGACCAGGTCCACCGTGATATGCGTCCCGCGATAGCTGGTTGCCGCGATACCCCAGAAGATGAGGATGCCGAGCAGCATCTTGCCAAAGTCGTAGCTGTCCGGGATCGAAACGGCGAAAAAATACCGCAGCAGCACCGAGATGAACACGTCGGCCGCGACTATTCCCACGAAGATCGCCGCCAGCAGTTCGATCCCGTCGATGAACCGGTCCATCCGGCTGCGGGGCCCGCCCTGTGCCGTCGCTTTCCGGGCAAACTCGCGTTCCAGGTCGCTCATGCTGCTACGCCGGCATGACCGCTAGGACGGTCATTCCGCCAGCGCACCGCGCTTCTTTAGCTCGTCCACCAGCTCGCCATACACCTTGTCGGCATCCTTCACCTGTGAGGCCCATTTCGCCTTCAGCGGCTCCGCCGCCTTGCGCCAGGCTGCCTGTTGCTCCGGAGTCAGTTTGTAGACGTCGTGACCCGGCTCGGCGATCAGCAATTCGCGCCCCGCTCGTTCCCAGTTCGCCCAGGGCGTCACGACCTTCTCTGCCCACTCGGTCGTGCAGTGATTGTCAATCACCGCCTTCTGTGCGGGCGACATCGCGTCGTATTTTGCCTTGTTCATCACCCACACGAAGGTCGTGCTGAAGAACGGCATGTCCATCGAGTACTTCACCACCTTGTCGAGGCCGAACAGGATGGTGGAGTGCCATGGGAAAGTGATCGCGTCGGCGACGCCGCGCTCCAGCACCTCGCGTGCCTCCGGCGCCGACGCCTGCACATTCGTGCCGCCGAGCAGCGTGACGAACGCCCCCATCGTGGCATCTGCGGGCCGGACCTTCTCGCCGCGGATGTCCTCCGGCCCCACGATCTTCTTGCTGCGCGAATGGAAAGTCCCCGGATCGAGCATGAAGGCAAAGCAGAAGTGCACGTCCTTCATCTCGGTGGGCGCGTATTTGCGGTACCAGGCATCCAGAGCTGCCGAACCGCCTGTCGCATTCGCCACCAGGAAGGGCAGTTCGCCAGCGGCGATGACCGGGAACCGCCCAGGCTGGTATCCCGGATTGACGTAGGAGAAGTCGGAGATCCCGTCGCGCGCCATGTCGTAATGATCCATCGCCTTGCCCAACTGCTCCGACGGGAACAGCGTGGCCTTGATCGTGCCGCCTGACGCCTTCTCGATATCCGCCGCCCAGGCCTGCAACGAGGGGTTCAGTGGATGCGCCGGCGGCACCCAGCTCGATAGTTTCAATTGGATGGCCTTGTCCTGCGCCTGCGCGCCCGCGATGGACAACAACAGCACGCACAGCAGTGCGGTGATGCGGAAAGACACGGCGTTTCGCTCCCATGGTCTGGCGCTTCGATGCGGCGCTGAGTCAAACTGAGACCTGCCATCTTGAGAGGAAACCTGCAATGCGTCTCGACAGTCAGGCTGCTATCGTCACCGGCGGTGCGTCTGGTCTTGGCGCGGCCACTGCCGAACGGCTGCGCCGCGCCGGCTGCCGTGTCGCGATTGTCGATATCAACCCAGGCGCGAACGGTATCGCCTGCGACGTGTCCGACTCTGCGTCCGCCGAGGCCGCCGTGGCAAAGGCGCGCGAGATGCACGGCCCCGCCCGTATCCTGGTCAACTGCGCAGGCGTTGGTACCGCCGGTCGCATCGTCGGACGCGATGGGGCCATGCCGCTCGCCGGCTTCGAGCGCGTGATACGCATCAACCTGATCGGCTCGTTCAACATGCTGCGGCTTGCCGCGGCCGATATGACCACGCTCGACCCGATGGAAGACGGCGAGCGTGGTGTCATCGTCAACACCGCCTCGATCGCCGCTTATGAAGGACAGATCGGCCAGCCCGCCTACGCTGCTTCGAAAGCTGGCGTTGTCGGCATGACGCTTCCTGCCGCCCGCGAACTCGCGCGCTTCGGCATCCGCGTGGTGACGATCGCGCCTGGCCTGTTCCACACGCCGATGGTCGAGGCACTCCCCGAGGATATCCAGCATGCGCTCGGCGAAGCGGTTCCATTCCCGCAACGTCTCGGCGAGCCCGGCGAATATGCCGCGCTCGTCGAGCACATCGCCACGAATCGCTTCCTCAACGGCGAAACGATTCGACTGGATGGCGCCTTGCGGATGCAGCCGCGATAGCGGGGGCCTTGCTCAGCCGCTGGCCATCGCGTCGCGCATCTGCCGTGCCGCCGCGACCAGGTTCTCGAGGGCAGGGCGGACCTCCTCCCATTTCCTGGTTTTCAGGCCGCAATCCGGATTGACCCAGATCTGCCAGTCAGCCAGCCGCTGCCGCGCCCGGCCAAGAAGCTCCGCCATCTCCGCCGCGTCCGGCACACGGGGACTGTGGATGTCCCACACGCCTGGCCCGATCTCCGCCGGATAGGCGCCATTTCCCCTGAAGGCATCCAACAGCTCCATCCGGCTGCGCGTTGTCTCGATCGAGATCGCGTCGGCATCCATATCAGCAATTGCCGGCATGATGTCGTTGAATTCGCTGTAGCACATATGTGTGTGTATACTGGTCGTGTCGGCTGCGCCGGCCGTCGCGAGGCGGAAGCAGGCCACGGCCCAGCCCAGATACATCGCCCAGTCAGCGTGCCGCAGCGGCAACCCCTCGCGGAACGCAGGTTCATCGACCTGGATGATCGGAATGCCCGCCGCCTCCAGGTCCATCACCTCGTCGCGGATCGCCAGCGCGATCTGTCGGCAGACCGTCTGGCGCGGGATATCGTCGCGCACGAAAGACCATTGCAGCATCGTGACCGGACCGGTGAGCATGCCCTTCATCGGTCGGCGTGTACGTGATTGTGCATACGCCGACCACCGCACCGTCATCGGCGCCGGCCGTGCCACATCGCCCCAGATGATGGGCGGCGCGACGCAGCGGCTGCCGTAGGACTGCACCCACCCGTGCTGGGTGAAGGCGTAGCCGTCTAGCTGCTCGCCGAAATACTTCACCATGTCGTTGCGCTCGAACTCACCATGCACCAATACGTCGAGGCCGATTCGCTCCTGCCACTGCACCGCGTCGTCGATCCAATGCTCGATGCTCGCCGTGTACTCAGCTTCGGTCGCGTCGCCGCGGCCATGGTCCGCGCGGGCCTGCCGCACATCGCTGGTCTGCGGAAACGAGCCGATCGTCGTGGTCGGGAACGGGGGCAGCTTCAGCCTGGCCTGTTGCGCGGCGCGGCGCTGTGGATACGCGCTGGCCCGCCGCTCCATCGCCGGCGTGATGGCGGCCAGACGTTCCGCCACCGCGTTCCGGTGCACGCGACTGCTGTCGTGGCGTGAACGCTGCGCGGCATCGCTTGATTCCAGTTCCCTGGCGATGGCCGCCTCACCTTCGTCAAGGCCACGCGCCAGCGCAGCCACTTCGGCCAGTTTCTGCATGGCAAAGGCAAGCCAGCTCTTCACCTCCGGATCGAGCCTGGTCTCCTGCGCCAGATCGACGGGAACGTGCAGCAGGCTGCACGATGGCGCCACCATCAGCCGCTGCGCGCCACGTGCCGTCGCGACCCGCTGCAACGTCGCCAGTGCAACCCGCAGATCCGTGCGCCAGACATTGCGCCCATCGACCAGGCCCAGCGACAGCCATCGCTCGCGCGGTATCGCGGCAAGAGCATCATCCAGCCCGTTCCCGCCGCGCACCAGGTCGAGATGCAGCCCGGCGACCGGCAGCGCGGCCGCCGTTGGCAGGTTCTCGCCCAGCGCACCGAAATAGCTTGCGACCATCATGTTCGGTGCCGGCGCGGCGGCAAGCGTGGCATAGGCCGTGGCGAACGCGGCCTTCGCCTTGGCATCAAGGTCGAGCGCCAGCGCAGGTTCATCGATCTGCACCCAGACCGCGCCGGCGTCGGCCAGTTCGCTCAGGATGGCCCCATACACAGGCAGTAGTGCGGGCAGCAGGTCGAGCGCATCCGAGCCGTCAATGGTCTTCGCCAATAACAGGAAGCTGACCGGCCCAAGCAGCACAGGCCTCGTACGTATCGGCTGTGCGGCAGCCTCTTTGAACTGCGCCAGTGGCCTGTTTTCGGTCAGCGCGAACCGCTGCGCGCGATGCAGGCGGGGCACCAGATAATGGTAGTTGGTATCGAACCACTTGGTCATCTCGAGCGCCGGCAAATGGGTCGCGCCACGCCCGCCGCGCGCCAGAGTGAAATAGGTGTTGAGCGAGACCGGCCCCTCCGACCAGCCGTATCCCGGCGGAATGGCGCCCACCATGCAGGCGGTGTCCAGCACGTGGTCGTAAAGCGAGAAATCGCCCGACGGTACATGGCTGATGCGGCTGCCGACCTGGGCGCGCCAATGCCGCGCACGCAGGTCCCGCGCCGTGGAGGTCAGTGCAGCCTCATCGATCGTGCCGGACCAGAAGCGTTCCAGGGCGGTCTTCAGCTCGCGCCGCGCGCCGATACGCGGAAAGCCGAGATTGCTGGCGATGGTCATGCGTCGTCTCCAGCTTCCGGTGCACCCCGCCCGGCAGCGTTGGTTGGTGCGACGGTGGCAGGTCTCCTGGCTCGCGGTTCGCCGCCGCTGACCCTGCCTTCCCGAAACCCGCGTCCGGGCTTCAGTGGCCTGCCCGCGAGGGCAGACGGATCAGCGGCTCACCGCTGACAGTTGCGGGGGCAGCCGCCGACTTGCTCCCGGACATCGCGTCCAGCCGGAGCGCACGGCATTCCCTATTGACCCGCTCGCGCGGGACCACCGACATATAAACATATGCTTATGTGGCGGTGGAGCGCAAGCCCCGGCGGCGCGCCGGCCAGCGTTGAGTTACTGCCAGGCCCTGCGCCGCGAACCGGATGAGACCCGCGACAGGTCGAGGTGGAACATGCGGTCCAGCGAATATCGGCCCGCACCCGTGATGAACAGGGTTAACAGGCCAGCCATGATGCTGATGTTCTTGAAGAAGTGGATCTCCGCGTCGATCTCGACGGCGCCGGACAGGTTCCAGAACGGATGGCCGAGGAGCGCCACTACAATCGTGTATAGCCCAAGGACCACCGCGAGCGGGCGGGTGAACAGGCCAAGCATGATGGCGGCGCCGACACCCAGCTCCATGACGATCGCCATGCACGTCGCGACAGCGGGGAGCGGAACGTCCAGATGAGCGAAATATGCTGTCGTCCCATCAAACGCGGTCAGCTTCTGCCAGCCGAAGATAACGAACAGCAGCATCATCAGAATGCGCGAAAGCAGGAGAAGAGGGTCCTTCATCGCTTCGACATCGAAGATACCGCGCATGGGACAAGGCTCCTGATGTGTGCTGCGCCGCCTCTACTCGGCGATGACAATCTCGGCCCGGTCCTCGTCCCGCACCTTCACTGGCGCCATCTGTTCGAATACGCCGTCGCGCCGCACCAGCAGATGGAACAGTGCCGCCGCGACGTGCAGCAGGATCAGCGCGAACAGCGCAAATGCCAGATAGTAGTGTGCGCCCCATAACACGGCGTGCAGCCTATCGCTTTGCGGCACGATCGGCGGCAGATACAGGCTGCCATACAGCACCACCGGATACTCCCCGGCCGACAGCATCGCCCAGCCGATCAGCGGCATGGCGATCATCAGGGCGTACAGCACATAGTGCGAAAGATGCGCCGCGAGCTTCATCGGCTCAGGCAGATCCGAAGGCAGCGGCGGCGCTCCGGAGCGCAACCGTACCACAAGCCGCAACAGCGCCAGCACCAGGATCGCAATCCCGAGCGGCTTATGGATTGCGACCAACGTCAAGTATTTCGGCATCACCGTGGATACCATGCCGACGCCGATGAAGAGCATCGCCAGGATGCACACTGCCATGACCCAGTGCAGCAGCCGCTGCACGGGGGTGAAGCGTTGCAGAGGTCCGGTCATGGCTTGGTCTCCGACGGCGTATGCGGATAATCGGCGGACTCCCCTGTGCGCAGGTCATACGACTTCGCGTAGGCTGCTGACCGCGCGGCTGGGAACGGATCGTTCGACGTGCGCATCCCCGCCGGTAGCACCGTCGGGTCGAAATTGACATCGCGGCAGGGACCATCGGCCTCGGCCTCTATGTGGCGCACCACCAGCGTGCCCACCGTCACCATCCGGCGACCGTCGGGCCAGGCCTTGGTCGGATCAGACGTGGGATCGACGGATGCGGCAACGGTCACCACCATGGACCAGCGCTGCGGCGCGGCCTTCACACGCTGCGTGATCTCCTGCTCAAGGGCGTCCGGACCGCGCTTGGCAAGCTCATCGGGCGGCAGGGCGACGACCTGCGCATCGGGCAGCAGCGACCAGCGCACCGCGTGGTCCACCCCAATGCTGTTGGTGAACACGAAGCTGTTCAGGCTGTTGTAGCGTTCCTCGGCATAGCTGGCGGTCCACGTGCCTTTCGTAGCCCAGGCACCGAACGGTGCGAACTCGGGGTTCGCGGCGATGAAGTCTGGCATCGCTTTCGGGTCCTTGCTGCCCGAGGCCGTC
>DATJJM010000129.1:0-9759 GCA_035492535.1 Acetobacteraceae bacterium
CGGGTGCCCCTTTGCACCGGATGCAAAAAGCGGACTCCAATTTGTACCCCGTTACGTAGACGACGTCGAGCATTGGAGTTTTGGCAAGTCCTCTACCTCGGTCAGCGGCCGGGCTTGCACGGGTGAAACATTGTGGCGTGCGACGTACACAGTTGCAGCTCAGGGAAGCACGGTGCCGGCGGCCTAGATTTGCATACCCGTTGCGCACGCGCCACGGTCCAACAGCGGGTTTTCGCCGAGAGCTGGAAGCGAGGCGGCTTTGGCGCCGTAATCTTTCGTTGTGGATGTCTTTGGGTGCCGCAGCTCGGCCACTTGCGGAGGGCTATCACCGTAGCCGTGCTCGCGCTCCACAGGGTGATCTCGCATCACCGGCTTCGATGTTGATGATGCAAAGCGTGAGCTGCGTACGCTCAGAACCTCCTGGAGGGACTCCACAGTATCGCTGACGAGCTCAAAATGTCATTCCAGGAGGCCGTCGCGCGGTTTTCCAATTCGCAGCTTTCTTTCCCCAGGCGCGATCGCTCTGCTGCAGCACCTTTACGGCGTCCATGTGAGTGCCACCTTCGGCATGGGGGGTTTGATCGCAAGAAAGCACCTCAGCCACGATCGCTGGTTCCACCGATGACATCCCCATCAGGCATCTTGCGGGATTGTCCGCATGGCATGGCGTCCTCACTCCGTGCCACTAGCTTAATCGCTACCTTTCATTCAGGCAGACCCTCTGCGATCATGAAGCGGAGGCCATCGATCGTGGGCCGTGCACCATGTGCACGAGCGAGATGCCATCGCGATCGTAAGCGAAGCAGCGCGCAAACCAACAGCCGGAAGGGTGGCAGTCGTTGAAAGGCATCGCAAACCGCGGCACCCTCAGCTGGTCGATGCCTGTGAACAAAGCTGGCATCTCGTTTGCAACGGTGAGGCTATAACCGGAGGGGAAGCTATGAAAGACCTGATCCCGACCGCCATTGCGGCGGTAGCTATTGCTGGTTTCTGCGCCATCGTGCCCGCGCACGCTGCAAGTGATACCGTGAAAATCGGCATCCCCGTCGGCCTTTCCGGTGCCAATAGCGTTGTCGCACCCTCGGTCGTTCAGGCTGCCAAGCTCGCCGCCCAGGAGATCAACGACAAGGGCGGCATCATGGGCAGGAAGATCGATCTTGTCGTCGCCGATGACGGCAGCGGCGCCGATGGCGCCGTGAAAGCCTTCAACTCGCTGATCTTCCAGGACCATGTGAACGTCATCATCACGATGGAGACGAGTGCGGCCCGCAATGCCGGCCTGCCGGTCGTGACCCGCGGCAAGACGCCATTCATCTATACGTCCTATTACGAAGGACGTTCCTGCAGCCCATACCTTTATGTCGACGCCTGGGTGCCCGACCAGCAGGTCGCCTCCATCGTCGACTACTTCATGAAAGAGAAGGGGGCAAAGACCTTCTTTCTGGCAGGCAGTGACTACGCGTTCGGCCGCGGCATGCTGGAGTTTACCAACAAATACATCACGGCGCACGGCGGCAAGGTAGTGGCCGAAGAATACCTGCCGATGGACGCATCCGACTGGACGCCGGTGCTCAGCAAGCTGCGCGCCGTCCACCCGGACGCCCTGATCTCGTCGACCGCGGGCGGCGCGCCCAACGTGACGCTGACCAAGCAACTGCGCGCCGCCGGCCTCAATGTCCTGTTCGGTAATCTCGGCGTCGATGAGGGCACTGCGAAAGCGATCGGTCCGGATGCGGCTGGCGTGTATATCTCGCAGTCCTACCTCACCACGATCGACAACGCGCAGAACCAGGCCTTCAAGGCAAGCCTGAACAAGATGTTCGCCGCCGATACGAAAACGCCGAACGACTTGTCAGAGCCAGAGTATGACGGCATCTACCTCTACAAGGCCGCCGTCGAGAAGGCCGGCAGCTTCGACGAAGCGAAGGTGCTGAGCGAGCTTGGCAAGGTGTCCTTCACCGGCCCGCGCGGGTCCATCACGATGGACAAGCAGCACCACGCGCCGCTGACCATGTATCTCGGCCAGGTGCAGCAGGACGGGAGCGTGAAGGTGATCCAGACCTTCAAGAACGTCGATCCGGGCCAGCAGTGCCCGAAGCTCAAGCCGTAAGCCTGGCATGCGCGGCGATGGCAATCCTCTTCCTCGACATCATTACCACGGCCAGCATCCTCTTTGTCGTCGCCGCCGGCCTGCTCATCGTGTTCGGGGTGCTGAAGATCATCAACTTCGCCCATGGCGGCTTCCTGACGCTGGGTGGCTACGCCGCCCTGGTGACCACGCAGCTCGAATGGAATCCCTGGATGGCGTTGCCGGTAGCATTGCTTTCCGGACTGGTCCTGGGCGCAATCGTCGAACGGCTGGTGGTGCGGCCGCTCTATGCCCGGCCGCTCGATGCAATCCTGGCGACCTGGGGCCTCGGCATCGTCGTGGTGCAGATGATCACCATCGCCTTCGGGCGAGGCACCAACTTCGTGCAAAGCCCAGTGCAGGGTGCAATCCCCATCGCCGGTGAGACCTATTCCCTGTATCGCCTGATCATGCTGGGCGTCGCGATCATCCTCGGCGCCGCCATGATCGGCATCCTGCAGGGAACGCGCCTGGGGCTCACGGCGCGCGCCGTCATCATGAATGAGAACCTCTCCCGCAGCCTTGGCATCAACAGCGGACTGGTACGCTTCGCCACTTTCAGCCTCGGCTCGGGTCTCGCGGCGCTTGCCGGCGCACTGATCACGCCGTTGCTCAGCGTCGATCCACTGATGGGCGTGCCATGGCTGCTCAATGCCTTCATGCTGGTGATGGTATCGGGCACGTCGCTGATCAGTCTTGGCGCGGCCTGTCTCGTTCTAGGCGGCGCGCAGGTCGCCATCAGCACCTACAGCAGCCCGGTCCTCGGCGCGCTTTCCATCGTGGTGCTCGCTGCCGTGCTGCTGCGCGTCCGTCCGGCAGGGTTCGCCCGTGCCTGACTCCGCCGCACTTGCCTATCCGGTCCGCCTGCCCTCGCAACGCAGCCGGATCGAGCGCTGGTTGTTGCTGGTTTTCAGTGTCGTCGCGCTGGCGCTGGCTGCCGCCGGACCGCTGCTGCTCGACACCTACTCCATCAGCATTCTGATCCGTTCGTTCCTGTACGGCGCCATCGCCGTGACCCTGGACATTCTCTGGGGATACACCGGCATTCTGTCGTTCGGGCAGGCGGCGTTCTTCGGCATCGGCGCTTACGCGCTTGGCCTCACCGTGACGCAATACGACTTCACGGCGCCCATCGTCATCGCTGCGCTGATCGGCGGACCGTTGGTCGCCGCCGCGACCGCCGGGCTCGTCGCCTGGCTTGGCTTCGGACCGAAAGTCTCGCCGTTATATATCTCGGTGATCACCCTGGTTCTGTCGGTGATCTTCGTCCAGGTCATCTATTCCGGCGGCGACTTCACCGGCTCCAGCAGCGGCCTGTCGAACTTCGACACGTTCGACATCGCGATGGAAGGCTGGTTCCGCATCGCCGGTGCCTTCCTCGTCGCCGTCACTGCCGCCGGCTGGATCTTCGTGCGCAGCGATTTCGGCCGGCTGCTCGTCGCGATCCGCGAGAATGAGCAACGCTGCCGCTATTGCGGCATCGGTACCGCTCGGGTCAAAGCCCTCCTGCTGGTCGGTTCGGCCATCATCACCGCGCTCGCGGGGTTCGCCTACGCCGGCTTCAACGACGTCATCGCGCCGGATCTCGGCAATTTCCAGTTCGGCACGCAGCTCGTGATCTGGGTCGCATTGGGTGGCCGCGGCACCCTCATCGGCCCCGCCATCGCCGCTGTACTGATCGACTTCATCAGTGCCTGGCTCAGCGGGTCACTGCCGTTCATCTGGCAGCTCATCATCGGTCTGGTCTTCATCGTGGTGATCGTGCTGCTGCCGCAGGGCCTCGGCCCCGCGGTGGCCCGGCTCTTCCTCCGTGGCGACAGCAAGCCCGTCGCCGCCGGCCTCGTCGCGCTGCCGGATGCCGATGCCGCCGGCAGCGGCGCCGTGCCTGCCGTTCAGGTCGAAAACGTCACGCGTAACTACGGCAGTCTGCACGTCCTGCGGAACGTGAGTTTCACCGCCAGTCCCGGTGAGCTGGTCAGCCTTGTTGGCCCCAACGGCGCCGGCAAGACCACGTTGATCCGCTGCCTGTCGGATGGTCAGGAACGTAGCGCCGGCCGCGTGGCGATCGAGGGCAATCCGATCGATCGTCTGCCGCCGGAGGCATGTGTCCGCTTCGGCCTCGGCCGCAAATTCCAGACCCCGAACGTGTTCGACGCCCTCACCGTCGCGGAGTCACTGCGCATCGCCCGCTCGCGGCAGGAACGCCTGTCGGTCACCCGAACCGCCGATGAGGTGCGCCTGCCCGCCGCGGCGATGCGCGTTGTGCAGGCGACCGGATTGTCGTCACTGCTCGGCACGACGGTGAAACATCTCTCCCACGGTGCGAAACAGGCGCTCGAACTCGCGATGGTCCTGGCGATGGAACCGCGCGTGTTGCTGCTGGACGAGCCCACCGCCGGCCTCACCCGGGCAGAACGCAGCTTGATCGGTGAGGTACTGGTTGAACTCGTGCGTGCCCACGGACTTTGCATCCTGCTCGTCGAGCATGATCTGGAATTCGTCCGCGACATCAGTTCCCGTATCATCGTGCTGCACCAAGGCAGCATCGTGATGGATGGAACGGTGGAGGAAGTCACCAACTCCGAGCTGGTGCGCACGATCTACACCGGCGAACCCCACGCGGTCGCGGGATGAGCGACGCCCTCGCCGTCGAGACACTGACGTCCGGCTATGGCGAGGCCATGGTGCTGCGCGACGTCACGCTTCGTGTCATGGCGGGCGAAGTCCTCGCCGTGCTGGGCAAGAACGGCATGGGCAAGTCCACGCTGCTCAAGACGATTATGGGGTTCCTGCCGGTCCGCCGCGGCAGGATCAGCATCTTCTCGCAATCGACTGTCGGACAGCCGCCACATGATCTTGCCGGACGCGCGGTCGCCTACAGTCCGCAGGAACAGGCGATCTTCCAGGAGCTGACGGTCGAGGAGAACCTTAGGCTGGGCCTCCCCCGCAGGACCCGACTTGCGCCCGAGCTCAAGCGCGTGGCTGCCTTCTTCCCCTTCCTGGCCGAGCGCCGGCGCCAGCTCGCCGGCACGCTCAGCGGCGGCGAGCAGAAGATGCTGATCATGGCCCGCGCCCTGATCGCCCGGCCCCGGCTGATGCTGGTCGATGAGATCACCGAAGGCCTGCAACCCTCCATCATCCTCCGCCTCGCGGATGTGCTCCGCCAGGAGAAATCGGCGAACGGCACTGCCATCCTGCTGATCGAGCAGAACGTCTCCTTCGCGCTCTCCGTCGCCGATCGCTACGCGGTACTGTCGCGCGGCGAGGTCGTGAACCACGGAGACGCACGCCAGGCCAACGCCGACGCCAGCATCGCCGAACACCTGTCGGTCTGAGAGAGGGAAGGATGAACTACAACACCTTTTCCATCGTCGCCCGATGCCCTAGCACCGGCATCCTCGGGGTCGCCGTCAGCACCGCCGTGCCTGCGGTCGGCTCGACCTGCCCCCACATAAGCCCCGGTGTAGGGGCTGCTTCGACGCAGGCGTGGGTCAATCCGTATCTCGCGATCGATGCGCTCAAGCGCCTACAATCCGGCGCCGACGCCACCACGGCGCTAGCCGAGGCGCTGAGCGCCGATGATGCCCGCGACCTTCGCCAGATCGGCTTGGTCGATGCCGCCGGTCGCGCCGCGGGCTGGTCCGGCGCTGCCTGCACACCCTGGTTTGGCCACCTGACCGGCGACGGCTGGGCCATCCAGGGCAACATGCTCACCGGTCCCGAAGTTCTGGACGCCATGCGCGACGCCTTCCTTGGCGCCGCGGAGGCAGCCTTTCCCGAACGGCTGGTCCTCGCGCTGGAAGCGGGGCAATCCGCCGGCGGCGATAAGCGCGGCAAGCAATCCGCCGCCGTGCTGGTGTACGGGGTTGAGGACTATGCGGCCGTCGATCTCCGGGTGGACGAACACCCCTACCCGGTCGCAGAACTCCGGCGGGTGTGGAGCGTATACCAAGCCCAGACCATGCCGTTCCTGCAGGGCATGCCCCGCAAGGGCCAGCCCCCTCAGGCTGCCCCGGACGATGTCGTCGCCATGCTGCTCCGTTCGCCGGCCGAGCGCCCGGGCGCGGTGCCGGCGCCCGATCTCTGGACTGACATACTCGGCATCGATGTTCCGCCGCAGCGCCGGGCGGAACTGCTCGCGGCGTTCGGCGCTATCAGTGCCGAAATCCGGCGCCTCCGGGGCCTGGATCTGACAGACATCCACCCCGCGGTGGTCTTCCGGCCATGACCCTCGACTTCGCTACCATCACCGAACTCACCGCGAGCGGCGTCCCCGCGGTCGCAATCACCGAGCATCTGCTCGACCGCATCCGCCGCCTGGACCCCGGCCTGGACAGTTTTATCTGCCTCGCACCAGACGCGCTCGAGCAGGCGCGGAAAGCTGATGCCGAGACCCGCGCGGGCCGGTCCCGCGGGCTGCTGCATGGCATCCCGATCGGCATCAAGGACAACTACCTGACCGCCGACATGCCAACGACGGCCGGGACCACCGCGCCGGGTGTGGATTTCCCCCGCACCGATTCCGCCGTCGCTGCCCGCCTTCGCGCCGCCGGCGCCATCCTGATCGGCAAGACCCGCACCCACGAATACGCCTGGGGCACGTATACACCGCCCGTTCGCAACCCCTGGGACCTGTCGCGCATCCCCGGTGGCTCGAGCGGTGGTTCCGGCGCCGCCGTCGCCGCCGGCCTCTGCCCCGCCGCCATGGGATCGGACACCGGCGGCTCGATCCGCATCCCCGCAAGCTTCTGCGGCACGGTCGGCCTGAAGCCAACCTTTGGCCGCATCAGCCGCGCGGGTATCGTCCCGCATAGCTGGTCACTGGATCACGCCGGACCGCTCACCCGCAGTGTTGCCGACGCCGCCCTGCTGCTTCAGGTCCTGGCCGGCGAGGACGCCGCCGATCCCGGCTGCTCCGCCGAGCCCGTCCCGGACTATCGCCCCGCCGTCAACGCGCCATCGGTCTCCGGCCTGCGCGTCGCGGTCATCCGCAACCATTTCTTCGGCCACAACCACCCGGACATCGACGCCGCCGTTGAGACCGCTATTGCCTGGTTCGGCGCGCAGGGCGCTGTCATTCGCGACGTAATGGTGCCCAATCTCCAATACGGTCTCGGCGCCATCTTTGCGATCGAGCTGGCGTCGTCGGCCGCCTATCACGACGTTGCGCTGCGCGCCGGCCGCACCTCCCAATTCACCGAGGACGTCCGGCTGCTGGTTGAGATGGGCCGCCTGGTCACCGGTGCCGATGTGATCAAGGCTGAACAGTTCCGTCAGGTGCTGAAGCAGGACGTCGCGCGCGTCCTGGCCGATGCCGACATCATCCTTGGTCCCACCGAGCCGGTCACTGCCCCGCGTATCGGCGAGACCCACGTTGCGATTGCCGGCGGCGAGGAAAGCGCGCTCGCGGCCACATGGCGCCTGACCTATCCGTACAACCTGACCGGCCTGCCGGCGATCACGCTTCCCTGCGGCTTCGACGCCGGCGGCCTTCCGATCGGCCTGCAGATTGCCGCCGCCCCCTTCGCCGAACCCATCCTGCTTCGCACCGCCGCGGCCTACGAGGCCGCGCACGATTGGAAGGACCGTCATCCCGCCAATGCCTGACCCCATCATCGCCGCCGCCATCCAGCTTGAACCGCGCATCGGTGAGCCGGAGCGCAATCGCCGCCACAGCCTGGAGATGATCGGGCGCGCGGCAGACCAGGGCGCCACACTCATCGTCCTGCCGGAACTGACCAACTCCGGCTACGTGTTCGAAAGCCTCGACGAAGCGCGCGCCCTGGCCGAGCATTGGCACACCGGTCCTTCGGTCACTGCCTGGTCCCGCATGGCCGCCGCGCGCGGGCTGACCATCGTCGCCGGCCTGTGCGAGGCTGATGACAACAGAATCTACAACAGCGCGGTCGCCATCGGGCCGGACGGGCCGCTCGGCCGGTTCCGCAAAGTCCATCTGTGGGACCAGGAGCACCGCTTCTTCACCCCGGGCGATCTTGGCTTCCCGGTCATCGATAGGCCGTTCGGCCGCTTCGGCATCGCCATTTGCTACGATGGCTGGTTCCCCGAATCCTACCGCGCCTGCGCGCTTCGCGGCGCCGACATTGTTTGCGTCCCCACCAATTGGGTACCCATGCCGGACCAGCCCGTTCACCGCGAGGTCATGGCCAATACGCTCGTTGTCGCAGCCGCTCACTCCAACGGCTTGTTCATCATCGCCGCCGATCGCATCGGCATAGAACGTGGCCAGCCCTTCCTCGGCTGCAGCATCATTGCCGGCCCTACCGGCTTTCCGCTCGCCGGCCCCGCCTCGCCGGTCGATGAGCAGATCCTGGTTGCGCCCATCGATCCGACCCGCGCCGCCGCTGCCCGCCGCCTCAATGACTACAACCATCTCCTGGAGAACCGACGCCCCTCGCAATACCAGACCGACGCTTTGGCGCAGAAAGAAGGTTAAGCGGGTGTTAGGCTGGGAAGGTCATCTTTCTATGATGGGTGCGATTTTCATATATACTCATGTATTGCTCGATCGTAGCACCTCACCTACGCATTCTCGTTCTGCCAGCGCACCTTCTCAACCTGTTAGAACGTCTTTGCCTCGCGTGCAGGGGCGGGCATGCTTACGCCAAGGCGACGCAAAGCCTGCAAGCAGTGGTGTGTCGATGGGCGAAAGCTTGTGGGCGCGCTGTTCGACCACAGGAACGCATTGGGCTGGGCAGGCTCTATTGTTCTCCTGATTGGGTTCAGCCTGATCGGGCTTGGCATCGGCCGCGAACTGCACGGCCTCGCAACGCTGCGAAGGTCGACCAACTTCGCGCTGAATTCGCCAGTGGCGAGACGGATAGGGTTCAGCGTGCGGCACGGCGTTGGCTGCAAGGACTGCCACACCACTCAGCGATATGACCAACTGCTTCCGGCTTACACCCAGAGGGTGGCGGATAGCGTAGCGCACTTGCCGGAGCACCGCCGCGGCTTCGCCGTGTGGACCCGCCACGCACGTAGCGATGAGGTAACTCGGCTGTTGGCAGGTCAACCGCTGACAGTGTGCCGGATCGGACTGCCGGGGCATGGCTTGGGCGGTGCCCGTCCGCCCATGATGATTCTGGGTGAAGAATCTTCTCTGGGCGTTTATGGCGCCGCCGGCGGCAGGCCGCGGGTGTCGTTTGCATCCCACACTAAGCCGTTCAACGGGGATACATGGTTTTACACGCAACATCTCGTGGCCTCCGTGACGCTCCTGGGCGGGGACGAACAGCACACATTTGATCCGCCGTATGTGCTGGAGTGGAACGAATTTTATTCTCGCACGATGCACTTTCAGTACGATCGGCTCAGGATCGAGCCGAAGCGCGCAGGAATCGTCATCGATGCTGCCGATTATGACGCGCATCTATCAGCGTTGCCAACGAGTGACCTTATGGAGAAGCTGTTTGACCCGGCTGGCCTGACTGCGGCCCCCAGCAGCGGTGGGTTGATCGCCCGTCAGCTGATTTCCCGGGTTGGCGGCGTGCAGGGCGGTCGGGTGTTCAAGATACCCGGTGTCCGGCGCTTGCTGAAAACTCACGGTCCGGCGGCAGCAGTCACGATGCGCGCCGCCTTGCAGATGATCGGCGAGCGGGACCCGAGGAACCCGG
>DATJJM010000130.1:0-23640 GCA_035492535.1 Acetobacteraceae bacterium
CTCCACCGCGCGGATCGATGCCTCGGGCAAGGCCGGCGGCGGCACGGTCGGGATCGGCACCACGCTGGCGCGCGCCAAGGGTGGGCCGGGCGTCACATCGACGCTGACCGCGAAGAACGTCGCCGTGGCCAAGGGCGCCACCATCAAGGCCGATGCCACCGACAAGGGCGATGGCGGGCGCATCACCGTACTGTCGGGCGGCACGACCGTGATGAACGGTACCATCACCGCGATGGGTGGTCCGTTCACCGGCAATGGTGGGTTCGTCGAAACGTCCGGCGGGGTGCTGGGCGTCGGCACGATGGCTTCGATCAACGTCGCTGCAAAAGGGCCCGGCAAACAGGCCGGCACCTGGCTGCTCGACCCGTTCGACATCGACATCACGACGGCCGACAATAATACGTCCGCGACCAAGAACACATTCACCGCATCGGGTGAGAGCGCGACCATCGCGAACACGACCCTGCAGACAGCATTGGGCAACGGTAAGGTCGTTATTTCGACAGCCGGCCAAGGCAAGCTCGACCAAGGCAACATCACCGTCTCTGCTCCGGTCACCTGGACCAGCGCCAACTCGCTTACCCTCTCTGCCGACAACGACATCCTGATCGACGCGCCGATCAGCACGACCAAGGGTGGTCTCGTGCTGAATGCGGGAACCACGACCGCGACAGGTTCGATCACGATCAACGCTCCGGTAGCCCCGCAGGGTTTCGCCGCAACGGCCGGCACAGCCGGCACGATCAATCTGAACTTCGATACCGCGCCGGTCGTCACGACCGGCGGTGCCGGCCAGACCTATAACAGCGCGATCGTCCTTCAAGCCGACGCAAGCATCACTGAAACGGGCAATGGCCCGATCGTCTTCGCCAGCACGTTGAATGCGGCCAAGGCAAACGGGCAGAGCGTGACGGTCAATGCAGGCGCTGGGACCGTGACATTTGCCGCGGCCCTGGGCGATGCTCAGCCGTTCAACATCATCAGCGCGACCGGTGGTTCGATCGTGCTGGGCGGCAATATCACGTCGAGCGCATTGACGCTGGCTTCGACCAAGGCCGCCACCGCACTCGCGATTGCCACGACGATCGACACAGGTGCGCTCAGCCTCAATTCGGGCGGCGCCATCACCGAGGCCGGTGTGATAACGGCCACCAGCCTCACCGGTGGTGCGGCGGGCGCGGTCGGCCTGACCAAGAGCAATTCCATCGCCTCCGTCGGCAGCTTCGCGGTCACCGGATCGGGCAACAGCTTCAGCCTGACCAATTCAGCGGATCAGGATCTAAGCATCTCTGGCCAGTTGACCGCCGTTCAGGATGTCGTGCTGCGCACCAGTGGCACGGGCAGCGTCACCGTTACCGGCAGCATCAGCGCTGGCCGCTCGTTGGTGGCCAGTGCAGGGAGCGGCGGCATCGCACTCAATACAGGTGACGCCCTGTCCGGTACGGTCGTGGACTTTTCCACCACCGGCGGCATCGCGCAGGTCACGACCGGAACGATCGTCGCCACGACACTGCAAAGCTCCGGAGGCGTAACAGGCAACGTCGATCTGCTCGGCGTCAACAACGCCATCACCAGGCTTGGTGGTTTCGCGGTTGGTGGAACGGGCAACTTCGCCCTGGTGGATGGCTCGGGTCTGACGGTGAACGGCACCGTCTCGGTTGCCGGTGCAACGGCGCAGCTCTTTCTGCAAGCGCCCACCCTCTCGGTCGCCGCGACAACAGGCGCGCTCGAGGGCGATACAGGCACCGGCCTCGTTTCATTGGAAACCGACAACTACACGAACAACGGTGCCATCGCGGCGGCGACGGTCGAGTTCGCTCCCATCACCACGACCCAGACCGTGACACTTGGTACAACGGGCAGCGGTCTCTCGCTGCCATCGCTGGCCAATGTCACCACCACCAACCTCGTCATCGGTGCGCTGACGCAGCCGGACAGCACGCGTGTCACCACGGCAGCAGGGATCAGCATCGGCGGTCCGTTCGACGTGACCGGTACCAACCTCGCGTTGTTCGCCAATGGGCCGATCACCCAGTCAGCCATTCTGGGCGCCAAAACGTTGAGCGGTTCCGCCACCAGCGTCAGCCTGGCCAATGCCGGCAACCTCATTGCGACACTAGGCAACTTCACTGCGAATTCAGGCGCGCTCGTACTGGATGACGCGGGGGTGGCTGGAGCGCTGACCGTATCCGGCACGGTGAAGTCGATCGGTGGCGATGTATCGATCACCGCCGCGCCGACACTCAGCGTGACGGGCAGCATAAACGCCAGCGGCACAGTACTCCTGAGCAGTGGTGCCGGCGGTATCTCTCTCGCGGCGAATTCCGCGTTGACCGGCAAAGTCGTTGACGTGACCACCACAGGTACGCTCGCCGAGGATCCCGCCGCGGTCGTCGCCGCTGCTACGCTGCAAAGCACCGGCGGTGTCGGCGGCGCCGTCACTCTGTTCGGCAGCCTGAATGCTGTCAGCAATCTGGGTACATTCGCATCGGCCGGCGACTTCGCGCTGATGGATCATTCCGCGCTGAGCGTCATCAATGCAGTGTCTGTGGCCGCAGCAAATAATATTGTTCTGCAATCAGCCAATGCTGCCGGCATAACCGTTGGCGGGACAGGCTCGCTCAGCGCGCCGACGGTCTCGATTGAAGCGGACAGCTTCACCAACAGCGGCGCCATCATCAGCTCCGCCTTCGATCTTGGCCCGAATACGAAAGGCGGCACGGTCACGCTTGGCGCGACCGGTAGTGGCCTGTCCCTGACGTCGCTCAATGGCATCACCGCCGGCGACGTGACGATCGGCGTGGTGATCCCGCCGGGCGGCAGCAGGATCACCACCGCTGGATCCATCAACATCGCTGGCGCCTTTGCCGCAAGTGGCACGCTTGAATTCGACGCGACAGGCGCCGTCACTCAGTCGGCGCCGCTCACCGGCGGCACGACGCTGCTTGGCAGCGCCGGAAGCATCGCCCTGCTCAACAAGGGCAATGCCATTTCTTCCATCGGACTGACCGCGAACTCCGGCAATCTGCAAATCGCTGACACCTCTGCTCTGACCGTACTCAGTGCCACAGCACAGAACGGCAGCGTTTATCTCGCGACGACGAACGCCGGTGGCATCACGGTCACCGGCGCCAACCTGACTGCCGCCTCGAGCGGCACGGTTGGTTTGCAAGCGGATGCGGTAACCGGGCTGGCAACGGCCAACGAAAACGCTGGGACGTTCGAACTGGCACCATCCACCTCCGGCATGACAATGACGCTTGGTGACGCCGGGGGACTGTCGCTCGCATCGCTGGCGGGCATCGGCTCTGGCACCGTGCGGCTCGGCGCCGTAACCGTGCCCGGCACCGTCGCCCCCGTCACCACCGCTGGCTCCATCGTCGTGGGCGGCAATTTCGGCAATGCCTCGACAGTGCTCGACCTGTGGAGCCTCGGGACCATCATCGAGGCTGGCACCTCGGCGCTCACCGCATCGAGCCTGACCGGCCGCGCCGGCGGCGACGTGTCGCTGACCAACAACAACACGATTGCCACCCTCGCCGGCTTCAACGACAGCGGCTCGAATTTCGCGCTGACCGACACTGGCCCGCTTGACGTCTCCAATACGGTCAGCGGCAGCAGCGTAACGCTCTCCGACAACAGCACGCTGACGATCAACGGCACAGCCACAGCGACCGTGGTCAGCCTGGCCGCCAGCACCATTGCGATTCCCGGTTTAGTGGATGGCGTCGTCGTCGGCCTGTTCGGCGGCTCGGTCAACGAAAGCGGCACGCTGATCGCCACAGCCCTGACAGGCACGATGTCGGGCGCCGCAACCCTGACCGGTGCGACAACCTCAACCAATCAGGTCAGGACGGTCGCCGACTTCACCGCCACTGGCTTCACGCTGGACGACGGCTCGGCGGTCACTGTCTCTGGTGCTCTGGCCGGTGGCTCGGACACGACCCTTCTGGCCACCGGCGACGTGACAGTCGGCGCCAGTGGTTCTGTCAAAGGCAACGCGATCAGCCTGACCGGTGCCGACATCATCATAGCCGGCGCGTCGAACGATGGCGGTGGCACCACCACCCTTGTTGCCACGAGCGGCACGATCACTGTGCCTGGCGCGTTGGCCTCCGGCACGCTCTCGGGCAGCACGACAACATCGGCGACCCTGCTCGGCGCAACGCCGACAACCAATCGGATCACCACACTGGCTGACTTCAGCGCGCCGGGCGGCTTCACGCTGGACAATGGAACGGCGCTGACCGTAACGGGCACGGTCGCGGGAGGCCCGAGCGCCACGATCCTCGACAGGGGCGCGCTCGCGATCAACGGCACGGTGACGGCCACGGCAATCAACCTGACTGCCGACAGCATCGCCATCCCCGGTCTGGTGAACGGTGGATCGGTCCGCCTGTTCGGCACGGTTGGCGCGATCAGCGAGACCGGCACCCTGATCGCCACCGCGCTGACCGGCAGCGCCGCGACCAGTGCCACTCTGACCGGCGCCACTGCGACCGCGAACCAGATCGGCACGCTCGCCGGATTCACCACATCAACCGCCTTTGCCCTCGATGATGGCGTCGCTCTGACTGTCGCCAACACGGTGTCAGGCGGCGCGAGCGCCACGATCATCGACAGTGGCCTGCTGACCAACAACGGCACAGTGACCGCGACATCGATCAGCCTGACCGCAGGCGATATTTCCAATGCAGGCCTGGTGAACGGTGGTTCCGTCAGTCTGTTCGGCACCCTTGGCGCGATCACCGATCCCGGCACGCTCGATGCCGTGGTACTGACCGGCAGCGCCATGACCAGCGCAAGCCTGACCGGCGCAACGACAGCGGCCAACCACATCGGTACCATAACCAACTTCACCGCCGGCTCCGGCTTCACCGTGGACGACGGTCAGTCGCTGACCGTGGCGAACACGATCTCCGGGGGGCCGAGTGCCACCATCCTCGACAAAGGGGCGCTCACCATCGATGGCACGGTGACCGCGGCATCGGTTGGATTGACCGCGGACAGCATCAATATCCCAGGCCTGGTGTCCGGCGGCACCGTCGCACTGTTTGGCACCGTTGGTGCCATCAGCGAATCCGGCCAGGTCATCGCCGATAGTCTGACAGGCAGCGCGGCCAGCAGTGCAAGCCTCGGCGGCGCCACAGCCATCACGAACCAGATCAGCATCGTCAATGGCTTCACGACGGCGAGCGGATTCCTGCTGAACGATGGCGTCGCTCTGGCAGTGAACAACACGCTGTCGGCCGGAGCCGGCGCGACGATCGTGGATAGCGGTGCGCTGACCATCAACGGCGGGGTTTCGGCCACCGTCGTCAGGCTGACGGCCGACACCATTGCGATCCCCGGGGTGATCAACAGCGGCACGGTCGTGTTGGCAGGTACGGTCGACGCGGTCTCCGAGACGGGCACCATCATCGCGGGAACTCTGTCAGGCAGTGCGATCACTGGCGTGACCCTGACCGGCGCCAACGCCACGGCCAACCACATCGGCATAGTCAGCGGCCTGACCGCCGGCTCCGGCATCACGCTCGACGACGGCATCGACCTGACCGTGACCGGGCTGGTGTCCGGCGGACCACGCACAACGATCAGCGACAAAGGGACATTGTCCGTCAACGGATCCGTCACCGGCACGGCGATCAGTCTCACCGGGGACAGCATTGCCATCCCTGGCGTGGTGAACGGCAGCACGGTCTCGCTCGCAGGCACCGTTGGCTCGATCAGCGAGACCGGCACCATCATTGCTACCAGCCTGACCGGGAGCGCCGCCACGAATGCCGCGCTTATTGGTCTCACGCCAACAACGAACAAGATTGGCACGCTCAACGGCTTCACCACCCAGTCAGGCTTTGCGTTGGACGACGGCATCTCGCTTAACGTGGGCAGCACGCTGTCCGGTGGTACGGCGGCGGCCATTGTTGACGCCGGCGCGCTGACCGTCAGCGGCTCCATTGTTGCCGGCACGGTCAGCCTGACTGGCAGCACCATCGGCATGCCTGGGCTCGTGAATGGCAGCGCGGTGACCCTGCTCGGCACGGTCGGCGCGATCAGTGAGACCGGCGCCATCATAGCCGGCACGCTGACTGGCAGAGTTGCAACCACGGCGACGCTGACAGGCGCGAACCAGATCGGCGTCGTCAACGGCTTCACCGCGCCATCGGGCTTTACGCTCACTGATGGCACCGCCCTGTCCCTGGTTGGCACCATCTCTGGCGGGCCCAACGTGTCGATCCTCGACAACGGCGCGCTCGCGATCAATGGCGCCGTCACGGCGAGCACGATCGGTCTCACCGCCGACACGATGGGCATCGCCGGCAACATCAGCGGCAGCGCCGTCACGCTGATCAGCACCACCGGCGCGATCAGCGAGACCGGCGAGCTGAATGCCTCCTCGCTCACCGGCACCGCGGCAACCGCCGCGAAGTTCGCCGGCACGAATCAGATCGGCACGCTGAACGGCTTCTCCGCGCCGGGCGGTTTCTCGCTCAACGACGGCATCGCGTTGTCGGTGTCGGGCGCCGTATCCGGCGGTCCACGCGTCGCCATCGCCGACAGCAGTTCGCTCACGATTTCCGGCAATGTGTCGGCATCGGCCATCAGCCTGTCCGCGACCGATATCACCATCCCGGGCAGCGTCACCGGCACCACCACCTCCTTGCTCGCCAGCAGCGGCACAATCATCGAGACCGGTGCGATGAATGTCGGCACGCTCACCGGTTCCTCGACCGGCACCGCCACGTTCACCGGCAACAACGCGATCGCCTCGCTGTCCAATTTCACAGCGGATGGCCTGACGCTGATCGACAACAGCGATCTCGGCATCATTGGTGTCGTCCAGGCCGGGCCCTACGCCACCATCACAACCGGCGGCTCGCTCGCCGTCACCGGCGCGCTGTTCGCCGACGCGATCGCGCTCCGGGCGAACAGCATCCTGATCCCCGGCGAGGTGGCGGACGCGAACAGCGTAAGCCTCGTCACCGGCACCGGCTCCATTCTCGAGACCGGTCTGCTGATCGCTGATGTGCTGACTGCCAGCGCGACAGGCGACATCATGCTGACAGGCAATGGCAGCAACCAGATCGCAACGCTTGGCAGCATCGGCAGCGGTGCCACGTTCACCCTGAATGACAGCATCAACCTGCTGATCAACGGCCCGCTCGCCGCGCCGAAGATCGTCATCAACGCTCCCGCCAGCAACGTCACGCTTGCCGACGGTGCCACCATCGCCACCGGCGGCACCACGCGCCCACCCGGCACTGTCACCAATTACCCATCCACCCAGACCAGCAGCGCGGGCGCCTTCATCACCGCCGGCAACTTCTTCCAGCTCGGCAACAGCACCGTCGTCGGCGTCGGCAACCCAGGCAATCCGAATATCATCCGCATCACCGTGCCAGGCGGCGGCAACATCGCCTTCTCCCAGAGCGGAGGACTGACCGGCAACACCTCCTGGTTGATCCTGGATCTCGGCACCGGTCAGGCGACCGGCGGCGTCTTTGTCCGCAACCTCGATGTCATTCGCTCAGGCACCTCGGGTGGCACCAACCTGGTCGGCACCATCAATGGCATAAGCGGAGCGGCGGCAGCCGGCGCGGCCAATATCGGGCCAACGGGGAGTGCCAGCTTCCGCTTCAACTCGTGCCCGATCCATTCGGTCAACTGCGTCCTGCTGCCTCCATTGGGCCTGCCGGTCGCCAATCCGCTGAACGAGATCTACATCGGTAGTATCTACAATCCCAACGACCAGGACGATCTGCTTCTGCCTATCGTCTCAGACCAGGACTACTGATCATGCGCGCAACCGCTCTGTTCCGCATGGTGCCGGTGCTGATCGCGACGCTGCTGCCAGGTTGCCAGGAACCGCCGCCGGATGCCTACGTGCACGGCGGGGCAGCCGCGACCAGATCTGCCGCGCAGGTCTCTATCGGCAAGAACTCTGTCGGTGAGGATTGCACCCAGTCGGCCCAGTCGGGGCAAAGCGCCGATGTATTCTGCGGAACCTGGCAGCAGCCCAGCGCACGCGTGCGTTCCGGTGGCGCAGGCCATGCCGGCGAGCTGGCGCAGCTTGCAACGGCCAGTCAGTGGCGCAACGCCATCGATACGCGGTTCCGCTGCGAACCGCCGCAGGCGACCACGATCCTCGGCAGCAACCCCGCCGAACTGCTGCAATGCACCCAGCTCATCGGCGGCTGGGCTCACGTCGCCATGGTCGCCCATGTTGGCGGAAGCGTTTGGTACGCCGACGGCGTGCTGCCGGCGGCAAGTGTCATGGAGCGCTCCATCGGCGTGCTCGCCGGCGTCACGCGCGCCGATGCAGTGGCACCAACCTCGGCGGCCGATGCACTCCTCGCCAACCGTCTTGCTGCCAAGGCTTTCAGTTCCGGCGATATCGGCCAGTTCGACGCCCTGATGGCCGCCGGCACTCGCGCGAACCTTGCCGACAATCCGGGCGCCGCGGAAACAGCGTTCCGCGCCGCGCTGGCGCTCCAACAGAAGGCGCTTGGCAAGGACAATCCCAACACCGCCACAGCCGTTGTGTCGCTGGCCCTCCAGCTCTCCAACGAAGGCCGAACCGCGGAGGCCGGCGCGCTGTTCGCCGATGCGGAGAAGCTCGCTCCAGCCGCGGCTGACGCCACGGCACCCGCTCGGCTGCTGCACTATCGCGGACTCGATGCGCTGAACCAGGGACATCTGGACGATGCGCTGAAACTGCTCAACCAGGCCGATGCAGCCTATGCCGCCGGTGTGCCCGCCGACGCGCTGAACGCCAAGGGGAGCGCCGCACGCGCGGGCAGTTCCTTCGCACGGTCCGGCGAACTCCGTCTCGCCGACCTGATGCCGGCCCAGGACCTGCTGACCGATCCGCGCGCCCAGGCCGCACTGCTCGGGCTGATCGAGGTTCGCCGCAACCGCGCCGTTGTCCTGCGCCTGCTGAACCAATCGCAGCAGGCCGACGACGTCCTGGCGTCGGCGATTGACCTGGCGCGCGGCAACGGGTTGTCGCGTCCGATCCTGACGGCGCGGCTGTATCGCACCAGCGGCGTCACCGCGGCGTCGCAGGGACAGAACGACGCGGCGCTCCAGGACCTGACCCAGTCGACCGAGGCGTTCACCCGGGCTCTGCCGGGATCGAAGCCGCTGGCTGAAACCTACCTTCTGCGTGCACGGGAACTGCTGAAGAGCGGCATCCGCGACGCTGCATTGCCGGTCTGCCGCAACGCGATCGAGATGCTGACGGCGCTCAAGACCGGCACCACGCCGGAGCTGATGGATCCATGTCTCGACGTTTACGCCAACGCAGCAGATCGCCTGAAAGATCAGCATGACGCGTTGTTGGACGAGATGTTCATCGCGGCTCAACTTGCCCAGGGTGGCATCACCAGCCAGCAGATTGCCCAGGCCACTGCACGTCTCTCGGAGAACTCGCGTGACCCGAAGGTGGCCGAGGCCATCCGCAAGCGCCAGGATGCGTCCGCCAGGCTGGCCGACCTCTACCGGCAGCGCGACGATCTCGCTGACGCGCAAAAGCAGGGGTCGACGATCCGGCCAGGCACTGTGACCGGCGCGGAGCTGGACAAGCAGGTCGGCACCGCGCAGGCGGCCCTGGCGGATGCCGACGCCGCATTGCAGGCCGCATCGCCGAACTATGGTCAGCTCGTCCAGCAGGTCGCATCGGCGAAGGATGTGTTTGCCGCCCTGCATCCTGCCGAAGCGTTCGCCGCCATAACGCTGGGCAGCGATAAGGGTTGGATCTTCCTGCTTCACAGCGGCACCATCACGGTCTCCAGGATCGATGGTGGCGTGAAGCAGATCGCCGCGCTGGTACGTCGCATCCGCGCCGGCATCGAGCTGACCACGGCCGGCCTGCCGACATTCGATATACCGGACGACCAAAAGCTCTATCAGATGACGCTTGGCGGTGTCGCCGGTGCGCTCCAGGGGGTGAAGTCACTTGTGGTCGCGCCGGCCGGCCCATTGCTGTCGCTGCCATTCGAGGTGCTGTTGACCGGCCCGGCCCAGGACACCGACCTCGCCAGCGCTCCCTGGCTCGCACGCCAGTTCACCATTGCCCATGTGCCGGCACCGTCGAACTTTGTCTCGCTGCGAAAGATCGCCGCCGGATCGCGCGCTGCGCGCCCGTGGTTCGGCTTTGGCGACTTCCAACCGGTCACTCTGGCGCAGGCCGAAAAGAGCTTCCCGGGAGACGGCTGCGGCGACAGCGCGAAGCTGCTCTCCGAGCTGGCGTTGCTGCCTGGCGCACGCAAGGAGCTGGATGCCGCACGCGCGCTCCTGGGCGCTGGCGCAAACGACGAGTTGCTTGGGGCAAGCTTCACCGCCGATGCCGTGCTCAGGACGCATCTGAAGGACTATCGGATCTTGCAGTTTTCCACTCACGCCATCCTGCCGTCCGATCTGCGCTGCCAGAGTGAGCCCGCGATCATCACTTCGGCTCCTCCCAATGCCCCCGATGCCTCGGGTGCGCTGCTGACCGCCTCGAAAGTCATGGGTCTGGATCTTGATGCCGACACGGTGATCCTGTCGGCCTGTAATTCGGGCGGTCCTGGCGGCGCCACAGCGGGTGAGAGCCTGTCCGGACTGGCTCGCGCCTTCTTCTACGCCGGTGCTCGCTCGCTTGCGGTGACGCACTGGGAAGTCAGCGACAAGGTCACCGCCTTCCTTGTCGCCGACACGCTCAGGCGCCTGCACGACAATCCGAACGTCGGAATCGTCGGTGCCTTACGTGACGCGCAACTCGCCATGCTGGCGGATGCCGGAAAGGGATTGCCCGCGGAAATCGCCCACCCGTTCTTCTGGGCTCCCTTCGCGGTGATCGGCGAGGGTGGCGAGAAACCAGCCGTCAGTGCCGACGGACTCGTTTCACCCCGGCACCTTGCCGGTCTATAAGCGCCGCGGAACGCGGGATAGCGGAACGGAGAATGGAGACCATCGAGTCGCTCGGCAAGTATGAGATCAAGCGCCCGCTTGGCCGAGGCGCCATGGGCACCGTGTACGAAGGCTGGGACCCGATCATCGCTCGCCGCGTCGCGATCAAGACCGTTCGGCTGCCCGACAACGCCGATGACCCGGAGACCGAGGATGCACTGGCTCGCTTCCGTCGCGAGGCCCAGGCGGCCGGCCGTCTGATCCATCCCAACATCGTCGGTGTGTTCGATTACGGCGAGACCAACGATCTCGCCTACATCGTCATGGAATTCGTCGACGGCCCTCCGCTGAAGAACCTGCTGGACAAGCAGGAACGCTTCGCGCTGCCGGACATCGTCCGGGTGATGGACGACCTGCTCACCGGCCTTCAGTTCAGCCACGATCGCGGCGTCGTCCATCGTGACATCAAGCCGGCCAATGTCATGCTGACCAGCACCGGCCAGGCGAAGATCGCCGACTTCGGCATCGCCCGCATCGAGAGCAGCTCGATGACCCAGGCCGGCACGCTGCTCGGCACCCCTGCCTACATGTCGCCGGAGCAGTTCATGGGCCAGGTGGTGGACGCCCGCACCGATATCTACTCGTCGGGTGTGCTGCTCTACCAGTTGCTGACCGGCGAGCGCCCCTATGAGGGCGGCCTCTCCGCCATCATGCATAAGGCCCTGAACACCGAGCCGCCCTGGCCGTCGCAGCTTTCTGTGACCGCGCCGCCTGCCTTCGACGTCGTGGTGAAGCGCGCCATGGCGAAGCGGCCGGAGGACCGTTACCCCTCGGCCTCCGCGTTCATGGAAGCGGTGCGTGCGGCGGTGCATGCGCCGGTCGGCACGGTCACGGAAGCGGCCGAGCGCGAGGACGAGGCCACAATGGTGGCATCCGCGGCACCTCGGCCCATCCCCGTCGCCACTGCTCCTGCCCCCGCGCGGCCGTCGCCCCCCGTGGCGCCGCCGGCTCCCGCCGCTATCACATCACCGTCGAAGCGATCATCGCCTTTGCCGATGATCGCAGCGGCGGTGGCCGTTGTCGTCGTGGCCGGAGGCGGCGGTGCATGGTACGTCCTGTCGAAGCCGTCGGCGCCATCCCCGGCCGATATTGCATCGACCACTCCTGCGCCGACGGTGCCACCTCCGGCCCCTGTATCGACCGAGCCTCAGCAGAATGCGCAGGTCACGGCGCCACCAACGCCAACGCCAACGCCCCAGGCTCCGGCCGCTCCTCCTCAGCCGGCGCCGCCGCCCGATACCCAGCAAACGGCGGCGATCAGCCTCGGCAGTCTGCGCAGCCAGATCGCGCAATGGGTCACCGACCAGCGTTGTTCGTTGCTGGGCGGCGCGGTGAGCGACGGCGGCGGCGTGACCCTGTCCGGCTACGCAGGGGATACGTCGGTGGACCAGATGCGCCTGGGCCTGGCGTCGCTTGCACCAGGCGCGCACGTCAACTGGCAGGTCGAGGGCGTGAACAAGGTGTTCTGTCCTGCGCTGGACTTGCTGCAACCCACCGTGCCGGCGTTCGGTGCCACCGGCGTCTCGCGGCTGGTACTGCAAATGGCCGATAACAAGACACAACTGCACGACGGCGAGCAGGTGCGCGTTCACATGGTAATGCCGGACTTCACCGGGCGTTTGCGCGTGGACTACATCGCGCATGACGGCAGCGTGCAGCACCTGTATCCACAGAACGCCGATACCAAGAATGGCATCACGGCCGATCTGCCGCGTATCTGGACGGCAAACCAGATCATCAATCTCGCCAACCCGGCCTGGACGATCAGCGCACCCTACGGCACCGACATGATCATCGCGGTCGCTTCCTCACAGCCGCTGTTCGACAAATCGCGTGCCACCAACGCTGAGCAGGCCGCGACCTACCTGCATGATCTCCAGGCGGCGATCGATGCGGCCCGTCAGCGCGGCGAGCACGTGTCCGGCGCCGCACTCACGCTGGACGCCCTGCCGAAATAGCCGCTACTGCGGCGCCCCGCCAGGCACCCAGAGCACCTCGTCGGCACCATTGCCGTTGAGCACGCGTGCCAGCACGAACAGGTGGTCGGACAGGCGGTTCAGGTAGCGTAGCAGCGCCGGCGTCACCGTCTCGTCGGCCGCCATCCGCACCACGTCGCGCTCGGCGCGTCGGACAATGACGCGTGCCATGTGCGCACGGGCGCCGCCCTCGGTGCCTCCAGGCAACACGAAGCTGGTCAGCTTCGGGAGCGAGGCATTCATCGCCTCAACCTCGGCCTCCAGGCGCTCTACAGGCGATTCCGTCATCCGCAGGCGCTCCCCGGCTTCACCCGGCACGCACAGATCTGCACCAACATCGAACAGATCGTTCTGGATGCGGGCGAGCATCGCATCGATATCCGGAGTATCGCGCGTTGTCAGGCGCAGCACACCGACCGCGGCGTTCGCTTCGTCCACAGCACCGATCGCATTGATCCGTGTCGCATCCTTGCGGACGCGCGCGCCATCGCCCAGCGATGTCTCGCCCCGGTCGCCGCCACGCGTCACGACACGATCGATGCGGACCATTCATGCCCTCCTTTGCCTGCCGCCGTATGGGCTCGCTCGATCCACTGGGCGATCAATGCCTGTCCAGTTGGAATACTATCCTGAACGGCATGTCGAACGGCACTGGCTGACCATCCCTCACCGCGGGCAGGAAGTGCCATGAACGCGCTGCATCCACCGCCGCCTGATCCAGTAGCGGAAACCCCGAGCTCTCCTGGATATCGACACCCGTTGCCAATCCCCCGGTCGATACATGGATGAGCACCGTCACCGCTCCTTCCTCGGCGCGCGACACCGCGGCATCCGGGTAGTTCGGGTTGCGGTTGCGATAGGTGCTGTCGACGGTCGCCGGCGTGATGTACGGCCCTGTCGCACTGATGATCGTGTTGGTCTCGGCGCCACTGCCGCCGATGGTGATCGTCGGCGCCTCCGCGGCACGCGGTGCGGGCGGAGCCGGCGGCGGGACTGGTGGCTGCGGCAGCACCTCGCTGTCCTGCGTCTTGTCCGGCGCCGGCGAGGGGACCGCCGGCTCGGGTGCCGTGCGGGGCACACGCACTGGTCCAGGCGCACCGCCCTTGTCCAGCACCAGCTCCACCGTGGCGACCTGATCCGGTGGCTCAGCAAGCCGCGGCGAGCGATGAGCCAGTATGACCAGCCCTGCCAGCACCCCGCCGTGCAGCAGCAGCGACACCAGTCCTCCCAGCGATAGCCGCAATCGCCCGGCGGCATCGCGCCGCCGCTTGCGGCCGGCCGGCGCGAGCACGGGGAGCAGGTTTGCGACGGGCTGGTCGAGCAGCAATGCCTCCGCCATCGGGTCACTGTCCCGATACAGCAAAAATCCCAGCATCTGGTTACCGCTCATAGCGCGCCTGGCGCCAGCCCCTACAGCACCGGCACTCCGTGCTGCTTCGCCTTTTCCTCCGGCTCGACGTGAATGGTGATCATCAGGTGGGGCATTTCCTGCCGCAGCGTCTCCTCGATGTGGTCGCAGATCGCGTGCGATTGGGCCACCGTCATCGAGCCAGGCACCACCAGGTGGAACTCGAGGAAGGTCAGCTTGCCCGCGTGGCGCATGCGCAGATCATGGGCCTCGATCGCACCGGCGGCACTGTCGGCCACCAGTTCACGCACCCGGTGCACCACGGCTGGCTGCGGCGCCGCATCCATCAGCCCGCCGACAGAACTCGAGATCATATGGGCGCCGGACCACAGCACATACACGCCGGTCGCCGCCGCCAGCAGCGGGTCCAGCGGCAGATACCCGGTCAGCACGACCAGCCCGACCCCGATGGCGATCCCCACCGAGGTCACGACATCCGCCAACAGGTGCCAGCCATCCGCCACCAGCGCCGGCGAACGCAGCCGCTTGCCGGATCGGAGGAGCACCGCACACCACGCCCCGTTCAGCACCGTCGCGATGGCATTCACCGCGATGCCCTGTATCGGCAAGCCAATCAGGCGGGGCACCAGCCACGTCTCCCAGGCATGCTGGAAGATCAGCAGCGCGGCCACGATGATCAGCACGCCTTCGATCACCGCGGCGAAGAACTCGACCTTGTCATGCCCGTAGGGGTGATTGGCATCAGGCGGTCTGGCGGCGAACCGAATTGCGGCCAGGGCGATCATCGCCGCCGTGACATTGACCGTCGATTCCAACGCATCGGAATAGAACGCGGCGCTGCCGGTGAGCCACCAGGCGACCACCTTCATGGCCAGTACCAGACAACCGATAGCGATGCTGCCGGCTGCGATGCGCTCCCCTCGGCTCAACGCGTGCCCCGTCTACGGTCCCGTCCAGGACCCGAGGTAGCAGACGCGCGCCGTCGCGTCAGCTAGCGCTGGTCACCCCCCCGCCGCGCACCCCTGTTTCAGGTGTTTGCCATGGGGGCCGGGTCGCCCGGCCGGTTGAGGACCTGGACGATGGGTCGCCGAGGCATCGCAGAGACGCGTTAGCCAGCCGGCGATTCCAACATGCGGTGATGCCGCATGCGTATCGGCAGCAGCACGAACAGCGCCAGCACCACCACCAGCAGGTTCATCGCGGCAGCCGCCAGGAACACCGATTCCCACGAACCCGTCGCTGACTTCAGCACGTTGGCGAGTGGCACCAGGAATGCCGACGTGCCCTTCGCCGTGTACAGGAACATCGCGTTGGCCGTGGCATACCTCGTGCCGAACAGGTCCGTGCACGTCGATGGGAACAGGCTGAAGATCTCGCCCCAGGTAAAGAAGATCAGCGCGGCGCAGATCACGAACGTCCACGGTCTGGAGCCGAATACCGCGAGCAGCCAGTAGCTGACAGCGCCGAGCGTGAAGGCCAGGGCCATGGTGTATTCACGCCCGATGCGGTCGGACACCGCGCCGAAGAACGGTCGCGCCAGACCGTTCATGACGTTGTCCGCCACCAGCGCAACGCTGAGTGTTGTGGCACCCAGCATCAGCACGGAGTTCGATAGCCCATAGTCCTTGGCGATCGGGGCAAGCTGCGCCGTCGCCATCAGCCCGCTCGAAGAGACCAGCACCAGCATCACGTAGAGCAGCCAGAACGCAGGGGAGGCCAGCATCTCCGCGCTGGTGTAGCTACGTGAGGTCTGCGGCACGGCGGCACTCGTCACGCGCGGCAGCGCGGTACCTGGCAGCGGGCCATGGAACGCCTGCGCCACCAGCAGCAGCACAATGCCTTGCAGCACCCCGAACCACAGGAACGCCGAGGCATAGCCGTACGAGTCGATCACCAGGCGGATCGGAATCACTGTCAATGCGGCACCGGCGCCAAACCCCCCGGCGGTCAGTCCCACGGCAAGGCCGCGCCTGTCAGGAAACCACTTCACGGCGTTGCCGACGCAGGTGGCATAGATTGCGCCAGCGCCAGTGCCGGAGATTGCGGCGCCGATATACAGCATCATGAGAGATGAGGCGTAGGCGTTGATGATCCAGGCCACGCCGACAAGGACACCGCCGAACATCACCATCAGCCGCGGACCACTGCGCGGGCCGATATAATCGACGAGATAGCCTTCTATCGGGGTCAGCCACGTCTCCGTCGCGATGAAGATGGCGAACGCGACCTGGATCTCTGCAATGCTCCAGCCTTGCGCCTGGTGGATCGGGTTGACGAACAGCGTCCAGCCGTATTGCAGATTGGCGATCAGCACCATGCACAACACGCCAAGCCAAAGTTGCAGCCAGCGATTCGCCAAGTTGCTTTCAGACATTTCAGGTCTCCCGAGAGAATATTTTTGATTTTTGCTTGTTATGAAGCGTCGCCCGCCCCCGCGGCATTTGGAGCCGACAGATTATTCGTCTGAACGTTCTCTATCGAATCAACAAATTATGTAAAGAGGGTCGCGCCGCCCAATCGTAATTGCGACTGTCTTATGTCTTCTCGAAATCGATCCTCTCGTTCACCGGCAGGTGCTGCAAGTAACGCCGCAGGCAATCCAACCCAAGTTCAACTGCCCCAAGCCGCACCCACTCGCGCCCACCGAGAATGCGTGACCTGCGGAACACAACCTCTTCCGCGGTGGCAATCCCGATATAGATCGAGCCGCCGAAGTCGATCCGATCCGGCCCTTCATCCAGATCGATCAGCACGGCAAGGGCATGTGTCGCGCCCGCGTGAACACGCGCCGCCTTCGCCACCGCTTCCGTGGTTTCCTGCGTCAGCTCCCCGGCCAGCCCCATGCCAGCCAGATCCAGGGCCTTGTGCAGCACCATCCGGTCGCGCACCGTCACGCCACAGCGCAGCACATGCTCCGCGCCTGCCAGATGCCCAACCCGGGCGGCGATCTGCCCGCTGGTGAACGTCTCCACCAGCGCCAGCGTCCCCTGCTGCTGTGTCAGCTCCGCCAGCACCACGCCTTCCAGCGTCTTGTCGTCCTCGGCCATGATGAAATTGCCCAGCCGCTTGCGCACCTCCTCCTGCACCGGCCCCAGCTTGCGCTGCACATCGGTCATATCGGCGCCACGCACCGTCAGCTTCGTTTCCAACTGCGGATAGTGCGCGCGGAACCCCAGCTTCACGCTGCCATCCGGCACCATCGCCTCGATTCCATTCAGCAGTGCATCCGCATGCGATTCACCAATCCCATACGAGTGGAACCGCTTCAGATGGATCGTCGCCGGCTCGCCGCTGCGTGCCAGCAACCGGGGGATCACCTGCTCCTCCAGCATCCGTCGGAGCTCGCGCGGCACGCCCGGCGTGAAGAAGAACCGCGCCCGCCCGATATCCAGCGCGAACCCGCACGCCGTGCCGATCGGATTGTCGATCATCTCCGCGGTTGACGGCAGCATCGCCTGCTTGCGGTTGTTCGGCGGCATGATCCGGCTGCGCTTGGTGAAGAAATCCTCCATCTTCACCAGCCACTCTTCGTTCAGCACCAGCTCCACGCCGGCCGCCTGTGCCGCGATCTCCTGCGACAGATCGTCCACCGTGGGCCCAAGGCCGCCATTCACGATCACGGCATCCGCCCGCTGCGAGGCAAGCTGGAACGCCGCGAGCAGGCTTTCCCGATCGTCTCCCACCGTTGTGCCCCAGTGCACCGACAAGCCGACATCTTCGAGCTTCTGGCTCATGTAGCTGAAGTTCGTATTGACGATCTTGCCGGTGAGGACTTCGTCCCCGGTGCAAAGGATCTCGATGCGCATGGCGTTTCCTGTATCGATCGAATGGGTCGCGTATCCTGGGCGGTATGACGGTGCCGCGTCCATAGGTCAGTGGAGCAGGCCTTTTGATCTGAATCAAAGCGCCGCCGAATGGCGCTCGGGCAGGTTCTGGCGTCACACAACCCGAACGAGGAAAACCCTGCCATGAGCGTCACCCATCCCAACGCCACCTTCGCTCCGGCCTCGCAGCGCAGCTTCGCTGACCGCTATCCGCAATTGTCTCCGTTGCTGGTGGCGGCCGCGATCGTGGTGGTCTCCATCACGGTGGCCTTGGCTTTCACGGGCTTGCCGGCCTGAACGCGGCGGCGCCGAACCAGCGGCGGATCAATCGTCCGCCGGAACGCGATCGGCGCCACCACCTATGGAAATCGACGCCATAAACGCGGCCACCGCATCGATGCCCTTGGCGACCGGATCGATAACTGCTTCGAGAAGGCGCGCAAGCACAGCCGCCGAAATGCGCAGCGTATTCTTGATGCGGTGATCCGTCTCACGGAACCGAGCGTCGCTGTTGGCAGCTTCCGCCTGCAACCGTTTCGCCTGTCCGTGCCAAACGCAGCGCACCGAAACGAATACCGCGACATTCTTCCGCACGAGCCGCACCGGACAGCCAGAGAATTGCCGCCGCACGATGCTGCGTATTGACGATCGCCCATCCCGCGGAAGTGTACCGCGTGCACATTGTCCGGCAGAAAAGTAATATTATCTCATTAATCTGCCGAAGATATTCGTGGCAGAGAATTATTTGGAGAAATTACATGAAACGAACTATCGCGGCTGCCCTGCTTTGCAGCGCTCTGGGTGCGGGAGGCGTTCTTGCCCAGACCACAACCTCACCGTCATCCACCGTGCCATCGGCGGCCACGAACGGGACCACCGGCGCCACGTCATCCTCTACGACGCCCCCCGCGGTCGCAACCAAGGACGCCAACAACACGAGCGCCGCGCCAGTCGCCGGTGCGAACAGCTTCACGATGGCGCAGGCGCAGAAACGTATCGAGGACCATGGCTACACCGAGGTTTCGCAGCTCGCGAAGGACGATAAGTCCGTCTGGCGCGGCCATGCGATGAAGGATGGCAAGACCGTGACCGTCGCCCTCGACTATCAGGGGAACGTCACCGCGAACTAGCAAGCCGCGTCCCTTTCCGCGCGGCCAATGCGACGCTCTTGCACTTTAAGGAACATAATATTCATGACAACGAAAACAGTGACAGGCCTATACGACAGTTACGACGCGGCTGCGGATACCGTCCGCGATCTTGAGGCCGCAAACATTCCGGACTCTGACATCAGCCTGGTGGCGCACAGATCCGACGATCACGATGCGTCCCTGGCGGATGATGGACGTCAGGCTGACAATGCGTCGAGGACTGACGATGCACCCAGCGACACGTCCCATCGCGCCGCCGCCGGTGCCAGTACTGGCGCATCCACCGGCGCCGCGCTCGGAGGCGGTGTTGGTCTCCTTGCCGGTCTGGGGATGCTCGCCATCCCTGGCGTCGGTCCGGTGGTGGCCGCCGGTTGGCTGGTCGCAACTGCCGCCGGAGCGGTCGCAGGTGCCGTCGCGGGCGGCGCCACAGGTGGTTTGATCGGCTCACTGACGTCGGCCGGCGTAACCAAGCAACACGCACACTTCTACGCGGAATCGGTCCGTCGTGGCGGTTCGCTGGTGATTGCCCGCGTTGATGAAGGGCTCGTCGCAACGACCGAGGCGATTATGCGTCGCCATGGCCGTATCGATCCGGCGTTGCGCGAGAAAGCCTATCGCGATGGCGGCTGGACCGAATTCGACGAAGGATCGGCCCCATACACCCCGGCGGACGTAGCACGCGAGCGCACGCTCTATTCAACGCGTCCCACAGTCTGACCGATCAGGCGCTCGGGGGCGCAGGCGCGTCCCTGAGGCTCGATTGCCGAACACTGAAAAGACGAACCGCGCGCTCGACGCAGCGATGCGCCGGTCAGCGACGCAACCAATCATCATGAGAACGGACCTACACAATGAAATCGCTCGACGATCTTTTTCTGCATTTTCTTCGGGACATCTATTACGCCGAACGGCAGTTGCTGAGGGCTTTGCCCAAGATGGCAAAGAACGCACAGGCGCCCGCGCTCAAGGAAGCCTTCACGGCACATCGTGAAGAGACCGTCCACCAGATCGAGCGTCTGGAGCAGGTGTTCGAGCAGTTCGGCAAGCCGGCCAAGGGTGTCCCCTGCGAGGTGATCAAGGGCCTGATTGAAGAGACCGATGACGTGCTCGGGGACAGTGACGTCGGCGCGGTGCGCGACGCGGGTCTGATTGCCTGCGGCCAGGGTGTCGAGCACTACGAAATGGCCCGCTACAACTCGCTCATTGCCTGGGCCCTGGCCGGTGGCCACAAGGAAATCGTGAGCCTGCTTCAGCAGAACCTCGACGAGGAAAAGAAGGCCGACAAGCTGCTGAATGATCTCGCCCTCAAGGAGATCAACAAGAGCGCATCTGCCATGGCGAAAGCTGCCTGACGGCCTCGCTCCAACACCAATCTACACTTAGGATGAATCATGTTCTTACACCGCAAGGAAACCATTCAACCCGTCAAGGTGGGCAAGCCAGATGCACGGTTCGGCACCTTCCTGCTGGAGCAGTTTGGTGGCGCCACCGGCGAGCTCACTGCGGCATTGCAGTACTGGGTGCAGTCCTTCCACGTCGAGAATGCGGGCATTCGCGACATGCTGCAGGACATCGCGATGGAGGAGTTCAGCCATCTTGAGATGGTCGGAAAGCTCATCGCCCAGCACACCAGCAAGATCGACCAGACCGATGTCTATGATGCGCCTCTGTTCAGGTTGAAAGGTGGTGGCCCCCACTTCCTCGACAGCCAGGGCAGTTGCTGGACCGCCGCTTACATCAACGAAGGCGGCAATGTGGTACGCGATCTGCGCGCCAACATCGCGGCCGAAGCCGGTGCGCGGCAGACCTACGAGGCACTCATCAAGGCGTGCGACGACGAGGGCACGAAGAAGACTCTCACGCATCTGCTGACGCGCGAGATCACGCACGCCAACATGTTCATGAAGGCGCTCGATGCGATGGGCAAGCTGACCGATCCGATGTTCGGCAACGTGCCGCCCGATGACACCGTGACGTTGGTGTTCAACCTGTCGCAAGGCGACGACGTGCGAGGGCCTTGGAACGAAAAGCCGGACTTCGAGTATGTCGCGGATCCGCAGCCGAACGGCGGCATGCCGCCGCCCCCGGTGAACCCAAGCGACGAACGCCCGGCGGAATCAAAGCTGAAATCAAAGTTGCACAAGGCACTTTGAAGCACGATTCCAGTCCGGTATCGCTGTCAACAGGAGTATGATCTGTGGATAACGACGTGAGTGAAGGCGCCGCGAAACTCGCGGGCCAAGTACAAAGTGCCGCATCTGACCTTGCCGATGGTGCCAAGACGCAAATGGACGACATGGCAGGCAAGGCGACCGTGGCGGCGCAGGACGCCTATGGTCACGTGCGAGACCAGGTGCGTGACGCCGGGACCGTCGTCGCCAGGTCCGTCGAGCAGCAACCGCTCATGGCTCTGTTGGTCGGTGGACTCATCTGCGGCGTGGCGGGCTATCTCCTGGCGCGGCGCTGAATAGGCCTATCGACGATTGATGTAGCGGGTAGAACACCTCCTCCGCGATGCGGGGGAGGCTTTCGTGCTGATCGAGCACTGCATGCCGCGGCGGCGGCATCCAGGACCGTTTTGCGCACAGCGGAGAAATAGCCCTACGATCCCTCCCAAACGGAGGACCGCCATGCTCAAGCAATTCGACAGTTCATATGCCGGCCATATCGACATGGAGAACGTCGGCTACGCCGGCACGCCGGTCAACGATCGCCGCTATCCGAACGCGATGCTGGCGACCGCGCTGTCGAAAGCCGAATCCATGGCCAAGCTGATGGACCGCCTGGGCTACGGCACATTCTGGATGGCGGAGCACCACTTCCAGCCGGAAGGCACCGAGTGCATCCCCAATGTGCTGATGATGGCGCTGCATCTCGCGCACCAGACCCGCAACCTTCGCATCGGTTGCGGCTTCAACATCACGCCGATGTGGCATCCGCTTCGCCTCGCCGAGGACTATGCCATGGCGGACATCCTGTCGGGCGGCCGCGTCGTCTTCGGTGTCGGCCGCGGCTACCACACCCGCGAGGTTGAAAGCTTCGGCGCTCCCCTGCTCGACCAGCCCGCCAACCGCGAGCTGTTCGAGGAACAGGTCGACATCATCTTCAAATCCTTCAACCAGGAATCCTTCAGCCACAAGGGCAAGCACTACACGCTGCCGCCCGAGGTGCCGTATCGCGGCTACACCCTGAAGGAACTGACCCTGGTGCCGCGTCCGGCGCGCCTGCCGGTGGAATGCTGGCAACCCATCCAGGGTGGCACGCAGCGCGCACTGGATTTCATGGCAAAGCATGGCATCCGCGGCGTGATCGGCGGCGGCTCCGCGGAAGGTGGCGCAGTCCACAAGTCGATGGTGGATTTCCAGGCCGCCTACGCCCGTGCTGGCAAGCCCATCGAACTCGGCGAGCGCATGGCGCTCGGCTTCCAGTTCTACATCGCGTCCAGCGTCGAGGAAGGCCAGCGCGTCGCGGCCAAATACTACGAAGAGAACATGAAGATGTTCGGCGAGCTCCGCCTGGTGCGCGCGCTCACCGACGAGCAGATCGAGATCATGCGCGATCCGAAGCGCGCACCCACGGCGAAGCTGCCGCGCATCGAGGACGCGGTGAAGGCCGGCGGCTTCCTCACCGGCACGCCGGCCGACATCATCGAGTCACTGAAGAAGCTCGAAGAGCGCTATCCCGCGTTGGATCGCGTCACCGTCAGCCTCTCGATCGGCGTCCCGCTTTCCGAAGCCCTCGAACAACTGGAATGGTTCGCCCGCGACGTCATGCCTGCCTTCAAAGGCGCAAAGGTCGCGCAACCGGCCATGGCGAACTGATCGCGGACACATCGCCTTGAGCGCGCCTTCGCGGTGGCTGGCCCACACGCCGATGACGGAGCCGGGCGCGTTTGAACCGCTGATCAAACGCCTGCCTGCTGACGTCGCGTACCTCAGCCGCATCGTGCAGGGCCTGCTCGTGCATTCCGAATGGCTTGCGGCCTACGCACTCGATCCGCGCGCCTGGTCCTCCATCAGCCGGGCGACCTTGCCAATCAGCCAGCGTCTTGCTGCGTTGCTCGACGATGGGCGCGCCCTCGATGAGGCGCGTGCTCCGGCGGCACGGGCAGTCGGCACATGCCGCGATTTCGCGTTGATGCTTTGCTCGTTCCTTCGCACACTGGGCCGGCCAGCCCGCGTGCGTTGCGGGTTTGCATCGTACTTTGGCGACGGCTGGGCAGACCACTGGGCCTGCCAATACCAGGACAGTCGCTCCGGGACGTGGCTGTTCGCCGACGCCCAGCTCGACGAGGTGACGCGCAAAGCCTGCGATATCACGTTCAATCCATCGGACCTTCCGCCAGGCAAATTCCTGACGGCGGGAGAAGC
>DATJJM010000131.1:0-3206 GCA_035492535.1 Acetobacteraceae bacterium
CACCGCGCCGATGACCTGCGCGATCGTTACGGCCAGCACAAGGGCGGCGCCATCGCCCGGATTGCCGGTGAGCGGGATCGCCAGCAGAGCGAACGCGATCGGACCCGCGGCTTGCGGCACGCTGAATGTGCCGTATGCGAGAAGCCAGCGAACCAGTGGTCCCTGCGCAACTCTGCTCCCTGTGCCTGTCGCGTTCGCTCGAAAGGACAAATCCGTCAATCCCCGCGTAGGGTTCACTGCGGGGCCGTCCCCGGTGGGTTAAACACACAGGTCATCCTGTGAGCGCAGCACGGTGCAGGTGGCATGCAGCGCGGCCATGTCAGATTCGCTACCGCACTCTATCATCCGATGTGTGAAGTGGCACGGACAAGGCATTAGAAGAAGGTAGCTCGCCGTAACGGGAGCCCACGACTTAGACGCTCTTCTGTTGGTGCGGAAATTCAGTATGCACGCGGTTATCACCTGAGGGCATGTCTGCTTTCGACTGCTCGCCCGCTGATCTTCAGTAACCGCCTTGGTGAAGGTTTTCGGATGCCGTCAGGCGTCGGAAAACCGCCCAAGCACGAACCCGCGGGGTTGCGGTGATGGTCTATGGGGATTTCGTGTTTTGTGCGGTTGAGGTAGTTGCGAAGTCGGTTCGGTTTAGCGATTGGCGGCGGCTCGGTGCGTCAGGTTCGTCGCCTGGCGGATGATGGATTGTGAACCTGCTGTGCCTGAGAGACAGCAGGTTTCCGCTCATCCGAACGCAAGGCGCACTCTGGGGCATTGGCTGCAACGGTGGTGTTGCGGCGTAACGTAATCGCAAGCGGCGCCGGGTCACGACGTGCTGCTCCCGGTTGGTTTGGTCACGTGAGGTGGCGCGCGTGGTTGCAGCCATCGCCCAAACGTTTCGACGATGATCATGCGGCCACCGCAGCAGGGACAGGGCGGGAGCCAGTTGGAGGGGTCTGGCGCTTCGACCGGCTCCAGCGGCGGTGGCGCGGCAAGCAGTTCGCGGGCACGCGCCATATTGGCTTTGCGGGCGGCACTTGCGAACAGGCCGTAGTGGCGGATGCGGTGGAAACCGTGCGGCAGGACATGGAGTAGGAAGCGGCGGATGAACTCGTGCGCTGCGAGCGTCATGACGCGCTGCCGCTCCGGACCATCGCGGCGGTAGTCTTTGTAGCGGAAGGTGACACCGGTCTCGTCGAACGCTAGCAAGCGCTGGTTGGAGATGGCGACCCGGTGGGTGTAGCGCGAGAGATAGGCGAGCACGGCCTCCGGGCCGGAGAACGGTGGCTTGGCATAGACGACGAACCGCTTCTTCCTGACCGGGGCGATGTGACGCAGGAAAAGACGGCGGTCGGCAAGACTGGCCTGGGTGCCGAAGAAGGCAAGCCGTCCAGCCTGATGGAGCTCGATCAGCCGAGTGAGGAACAGGCGGCGGAATAGCGCGCCCAGCACCCGCACCGGCAGCAGGAATGCTGGACGGGACGATATCCAGCGCCGCCCGTCGAGCGAGATGCCGCCGCCTGGCACGATCATGTGGACATGAGGGTGGTGCGTCATCGCCGATCCCCATGTGTGGAGTACGGCGGTGATGCCGATGCGCGCGCCGAGGTGTCGGGGGTCAGCCGCGATCGTCATCATTGTCTCCGCCGCCGCACGGAACAGCAGATCGTAGACGACGGCCTTGTTCTGCCAGGCGATGTCGGCAATCTCGGCCGGCAGTGTGAAGACGACATGGAAGTAGCCGACCGGCAGCAGGTCGGCTTGGCGTTCGGCCAGCCAGACGCGGGCAGCGGCGCCCTGGCACTTCGGGCAGTGGCGGTTGCGGCAACTGTTGTAGGCAATGCGCTGATGCCCGCAGTTCTCACAGGCATCGACATGGCCGCCAAGCGCCGCCGTGCGGCAGTTCTCGATCGCCGACATGACCTTGAGCTGGGTCAGGCTCAGGTGACCGGCTTGAACGGCACGATAGCCGGCGCCTTCAGCCTGGAAGATATCAGCGACCTCGAGCGAGGTGCGCAAGCAGGTTCAGCCGCTGGGTTCCTCGCCCTGCATCAGCAATGCCAAATGCTCGAGAGGACTGGTCACCGAACGGATCGTTTTGGTCGCAACGCGCGCATAGAGTGCAGTCGTATCGAGCTTGCTGTGTCCCAACAGGACCTGGATGACGCGGATATCGACATCCTGTTCCAGGAGATGGGTGGCGAAGCTGTGGCGCAGCGTATGGGGCGACACCCGCTTCCTGATCCCAGCCGCTTCGGCCGCCTCATGGGTCGCGCGGTTGATCTGCCGGGTCGAGATCGGATCGGTGCAACTGCGGCCCGGGAACAGCCAGCCATGCCGCAGCATGACCCGGCGTCGCTTGCCTTCCTCCCACCACAGCCGCAACAGCGTGAGGAGCTGGGGTGACAGCATGGCGTTGCGGTCCTTGCGCCCCTTGCCCTGCTCGACGCGGATCAGCATGCGCTTGCTGTCGATATCATCGACCTTGAGGCTGGCCACTTCCGACACGCGCAGGCCCGCACCATAGGCGGTGCCAAGTATCGCCTTGTATTTGGGACCCGGTGCTGCTTCGAGCAGCCGGCCGACTTCCTCGACAGTCAGCACCGCTGGCAGCTTGAGCGGGTAGCGCGCCAGGACCAGGCGGCGCGACAGGTCTGGCCGGTCGAGTGTGACAGTGAAGAAGAAACGCAGTGCCGAGACCGAGCAGTTGATCGTGGGTGGCTGTACGCCGCTCTCATGCTGGTGAACCTGAAACCGGCGGATATCCTCAGCCGTCGCCGTATCGGGCGACCGCCCGAGGAAGGCGGCGAAGCTGCGCACAACGCGGATGTAGTCGCGCTGGGTATCGGATCGCAGGCCGCGCATTGCCATATCGTCGAGCATACGTTGGCGCAGTGGACTGACGGGGCGGTCAATAGTTGAAACGGACATTGGACGTTCCTCTCAGGATGAAGGGAACTCCAATGCTCGAGAGGCAATCTCGTCTGGCTCAAGTGTTACGGGATGGCGCGCTGAACCAACCGCCGGCGCGTTCAAACGTGACGGCTCAACTCTGAACCACAACTATCCCGACAAGTGGTGAGGTCCAGGGGCTCGGCCCCTGGCGGGGTTTGGGGCAGCGCCCCAATCTTGCTTTGCCTCAGCGGCAAATGGTTTGGGCGCCAGCTTATAATTCAACCACAGCACCAATCCCGCGGAGCGGGTTCGTGCTTGGG
>DATJJM010000132.1:0-9505 GCA_035492535.1 Acetobacteraceae bacterium
GTCGCAGCCGCGCCAGCCGGTCTATCTCCCGAACTGAGCCGAGCGCCAGCGGACCGCGGCCGGAACCCCTTCGGTCTGCGCGATCTCGCGAAACCGAGCGCCGAGTTCGGTGTTGGTGGCATAGAGCGGGCCGACGACATCGAGCCCGGCGTAGAGCGCGGCGCGGAATCCTGCCGCGTCGGCCACCCGGTTGACGGCGCGCTTCGTCGCAAACAGCGCCTCGGGCGAAATCAGCGACAGGCGCTTGGCGTAGGCGAGGCTCGCGCCGTGCAACTCGGCAAGCGGCACGATGCGGTTGATCATGCCGAGGTCGAGCGCGGTCCGAGCATCGATCTGATCGCCGAAATAGAGCAGCTCGCGCGCCTTCTTGTAACCGATGATCATCGGCATGACGATCGCCGGGCCGACCGAGGAGAAGCGCACTTCAGGTTCGCCGAAGGTCGCGTTGTCGGCGGCGATCGTCAGATCGCACAACATGACGAGTTCGCACCCACCGCCGAGCACGTGTCCTTGCACCGAGGCGATCACCGGCTTCGTCATCAGCCACGGCGCCATCTCGAATTCCAGCTGCGGCTGGAGATGCGCATGCGCCTTGGTGGGATCGCTGCGCCAATCGTCAGCGTCGGGGGGGCTCTTGGCGCCGATATCGTAGCCGGCGCAGAAGCTGCGGCCCTCGGCGCGCAACAGCACGACGCTGGTCGTGGGGTCAGCGTCGGCGCGGGCGAAGGTTTCAGTGAGTGCGAGCTGGAGGTCGCGGCTGATGGCGTTGAGCTTGTCCGGCCGGTTCAGGGTGATGATGCCGACTTTGTCGTCGGTTTGGTACAGGACTATCGGGTCAGCCATCGTCTGTTCCTACAACGTGTGTGCCATACAAGGCGTTTACCACGGAGTAAGAGCGAGGACACCGGCGCGCAGAGAGCGCTGGCAGCTGCGTGATTGCGCCGCGCACCAACACGCAATGGCGGAAGATCAGGCAGCGCCTGATCGGGGTGAAGCAGGTATAGGCGAGTGGCGGTGCAAACGTCGCCGGTCCCGTTGGACAGCGTCAGTTTCCGGTAAGTTCAGGGCGAGCGGTGGCGATGGCGGCGGAAGAAGCCGTGGAACGGTCGCGCTGTTTCCAGCTCACCCACGCGAACAGGCTTATCGCACCTCCTCTGACGTCAGGCTGCTTTAGGCTTGGCCTGGATGCTGTCTAGAGCCCTATCGATACGCTCCAGCGCGGAAGCTTCGGCGCTGAAGACCACAGCGACCTGTTGGCTGTCGCAGCGAGAGACGCGTCCGGACACGCGTCCTGCCGCACCGGGCATGTCGACTTCCACCCGCGTGCCCGGCGTCAGCGTCCATCCGCAGTCCAACAGCGCGCCGCCGCGCGACACGTTTTTTACTGCCGCCTGACAGGTCTTGCCAGCGGCACTTAGTGTGACGACAGCCCCATTGCCTGGGATGCGCTCATATGTGCGCCGCTCACCGGTATCGCCGCGGATGGTTGCAAGGAACTGATCAACTTCCTGCTGCAACGTCTTGGACTCGGTGCCAATGGCGCCTGCACTGGCTTCCACATCACGGCTGACCTTGCCGGCACTATCGGCCGCCTCCACGACATTCCCCATGGCTCTAGCCGTGCCAGCTGTCGCAGCAGAAACCCGTTGGACGTTCTGGGCGATCTCGCGCGTTGTTGCGCTTTGCTGCTCCACGGCCGCCGAGATGGCAGCTGAGACCTCACTCAAGCTGGAAATGATAGAGCTGATCTCCGTCATAGCAGCGACTGCCTCATCGGTTGAGGCCCGCACCGACGCAATTTGGTCGCCGATTTCCGCCGTCGCCTTGCCGGTCTGTGCGGCAAGCGCTTTCACTTCGCCTGCAACGACGGCAAAGCCCTTGCCAGCGTCACCTGCCCGCGCAGCCTCGATCGTCGCGTTCAGGGCCAGGAGGTTCGTCTGGCCGGCGATGTCATTGATCAGGCCAACGACGTCACCAATCTTTGTCGTCGCCTCTGACAAGCCATGCATTGTACCTTGGCTCGTCGTCGCGTGCTCCACCGCCTTGCGCGCGATCTCGGCGGCCGTGGTAACCTGGCGTGAGATCTCCGCCACGCTCGCGGACATCTCGTCAACGGCGGCGGCCACTGCCGCGAGCTCTTGCGATGATGTCTCGGCGCCCGTCGAGGTGGCCTGGGCCTCCTCGTGCGCCGTCAGCGTGGCTCGGGCCATTGCAGCGGCAGCCGACCGCATCGACTCGGCAGCACTGGCCAACGAGGCCATCACGCCGGACACCGAGGCGCCGAAATCCTGCGTGTGCCGATCCATCGCCGCGTGGCGACGGGTTCTTGCTGCCTGCGCCGCTTCCGCCTCGGCGGCAAGGCGATCGGCTTCCCGCAGTGCCTGACGCAACGCATCCATGGCACGCGACAATGCGCCAATCTCGTCGCCGCGAGACGCCTGCGATAGCTCGAAGGCATAATCCCGCCGGGCCAACTGGCCTAGCATCTCGGCCGATTGAACCAGCGGATACGCGATGCTGCGGACCATCACGTAGCCCACGCCAATGGCGATCATCAGCCCAACCGCAAGCATCCCGATGACAGTCCAGCGCCCGGTTTCGAAATCCCCGTCTACACTGGCAGCCAACTTTCCCCCCATATCGGCGTTGAATTGGGCGTCCTGCTCCAGGGCGGCGCCGGCGCGTTCGCCAATCTTGGCCAGCGCTGTCAGGTTGTTTATGGCGTCCTGGGGCTTTCCCGCTCGCAGCAGATCGACCGTTCGCTCAGCTCCCGAGACATAGGCCTGCCATGCTGCGCTAAAATCATCGTAAATTGCCTTTTCCTCGCCCGTGACGACGGTCGGAGCATATTTTCGCTCCACCGCAGCGAGTTTCGTCGCCCAACCGGTCAATGTCCTCTGCAGCTCATCCACATCACCGCCCGTTACGCGCTGCAGAACGGACTTCGTCAACGACAGCCGATAGTTAAGAACCGCACTGCGCATATCCGAGACGTATCCAATAGCCTGGAGATAGTTTCCTGTAATTTCCCGTACACCGCTGTCCATCGCCGAGAATTTCTGGATCGACAACAGCCCAATGGTGCCGATCACCAGCAGCATCGAGGCAAAGGCAACGAAAGTCTTATTCCGAATGGACAAGCGGTTGAGCAGATTCATCATTGAGGTCTGAGCCTTCCGCGGAAAAGCCAGGATCGTGAGACAAGGTCGCCGGAGAATTACCTCGGATGGCTTTCAAATGACTTAACAGGCCGGTGGAGAATCTTGCCACGATGGTGGAGTGCGGCGAAGGATGCAATACAACGTATCGCATCAGGCAGCGACAGCCTCGGAGTCCCTTCCAAGCGTCGGATGCGGCTTTCCTCCGGATCGGATGGGTCGGAGCCGCAGCCATTGTCTTTGTGGGATCGGTTTTGGCTACAGCATCCGCTGCAAGATCAGCTTCTGCACATCCGACGTGCCCTCGTAGATCTGGCACACCCGCACATCGCGGTAGATCCGCTCCACCGGGTAGTCCGCCAAGTAGCCATACCCTCCGAGCGTCTGGATCGCCGCTGTGCAGACCGCCTCGGCAACCTCGCTGGCGAACAGCTTCGCCATGCAGGCCGCCTCGAGCGATGGCTGCCCCTCGGCCTTCAGCCGCGCGGCGTGCAGCGTGAGTTGCCGCGCGGCCTCCAGCTTGGTCTTGGCGTCGGCCAGACGGAATCCCACCGCTTGAAAATCAATAATCCGGCCGCCGAACGCCTGTCGTTCCTTGGCGTACTCCACTGCGTAGTCCAGCGCGGCGCGCGCCATGCCGACGCTCTGCGCAGCGATGCCGATGCGGCCGCTCTCGAGCGTGGAGAGCGCAATCTTGTAGCCTTCGCCTTCGGCGCCGATGCGCTGGTCCTCGGGCACTTCCATGTCCTGGAAGGCCAGCGCGCAGGTCTCGCTCGCCTTCTGGCCGAGCTTTTCCTCGCGGCGCGCGACGGTGTAGCCGGGGGTCGCCTTGTCCACCACGAAGCAGGAAATGCCCTTGCGGCCGGCGTCGGGGTCGGTCACCGCGAACAGCACCGTGCTGCCCGGCACGTTGGCCGAGGTGATGAACTGCTTGGCGCCGTTGATCACGTAGCGGTCGCCTTTCTTCACCGCGCGCGTCTTCAGGTTGGAGGCGTCGGACCCGGCCTGCGGTTCGGTCAGCGCGAAGGAGCCGACGGCGGCGCCGGTGGCGAGCGGGCGCAGCCAGCGGTCTTTCTGCGCATCGGTGCCGTACTGGTCGAAGATGATGCAGGTGGGGGAGTTGTGGACGCTGACCATGGTGGAGACCGAGCCGTCACCGGCGGCGACCTCTTCCAGCACCAGCGCGTAGGTCACCGGGTCGAGCTCCGAGCCGTCCCATTGCGCGGGCGTGGTGGCGCCGAAGATGCCGAGCTCGCCCAGTTCGCGGACGATCTCCCGCTCGATGCAGCCGGCCTTCTCGCGCGCAGCGGCACCGGGGGCGAGGCGCTCGGTGGCGAAGCGGCGGACCATGTCGATCACCAGGGTGTCGGCGCCGGGTTGGATGCTGTCGGGCATGACTGGCCTCCTTGGACGGGCCACGATAGGTTCGCGGCATGCCCGATGTCGATGTTGTGGTGATAGGCGCCGGCCTGGCCGGGCTGGGTGCGGCGACGGCCCTGCGCGCGGCGGGCCGGAGCGCGGTGGTGCTGGAGGCCTCAGGGCGCATCGGCGGCCGCGCCTGGACCACTTTGCCGCCGGAACTGGGCGGCGTCTGGTTCGATATGGGCGCGGTGTGGCTGCACAACGCGGAGACCAACCCTCTGGTGCCCCTGGCGCGCGCGGCGGGTGAGACACTGGTGCGGTCGGATGAGCTGCGGGTGGAGCGGGTGTTCGTCGGCTCGCGCGAGGCGACGGCAGCGGAGGTGGCGGATCTAGGGGGCGCGTGGCAGCGGTTCGAGGACCGGGCGGCGGAGTTGTTGCGCGATGGCGGTGATGTGCCGCTGGCGGCGGTGGCGCGGTCGATGCCGGACGATCGCTGGGCGGTGACCGTGGAGACGTGGGAGGGGCCGATCATCTGCGTGGCCTCGGCCGATGAGTTCAGCACGCGGGACTGGCTGCGGAATGTGCTGACCGGCAGCAACCTGGTGCCGGATGGCGGGATTGGCGCGTTCGTCGCGCGCCGGCTGGGGCAGGGGCTGGATATACGGCTGTCCACACCGGTGGAGCAGGTGCGCTGGGGCGGTGACGGCGTTGCCGTGGAGACGGCGCGCGGGACGGTGACGGGACGGTCGTGCGTCGTGACCGTGTCGACGGGCGTGCTGGGGGCGGGGACGATCGCGTTCGAGCCGGCGTTGCCGGTGGCGACGCAGGCGGCGATCGAGGCGCTGCCGATGGGGCTGGCGATGAAGGTGGCGCTGCGGGCGACGGGGCCGGATCGGCTGGGGCTGCCGCTGCATTGCTCGCTTGAGCGGCAGGTGGCGCGCAGTGGCGATCCGACGATGGGTTTCCAGTGCTGGCCCTACAAGCGTGACTACATCCAGGGATGGGTTGGCGGACCAGCGGCCTGGGACCTGGCGCGGGAGGGCGAGGCCGCGGCGGTGGATTTCGCGCTGGGGCAGTTGCGGGCGGTGTTCGGGTCGCGGGTGGATCGCGTGTTCGCGGGCGGGACGCATCTGGTGACGCGGTGGGAGGCCGATCCCTGGGTGCGCGGTGCCTATTCGTTTGTCAGGACAGGTGATGCGGATGCGCGGATGGCGCTGGCGCAACCGGTGGGGGATGGGCGCCTGCTGTTCGCCGGCGAGGCGTGCCACGATGGGATGGCCGGCACACTGGCCGGGGCGTGGATCAGCGGGCAGGGTGCGGCACGCCTGGCGGCATGATATGCTGCCCCCAAACAGGGGGTTGAACAATGTCCATACAAGGCCTCGGTTATCTGGGTATCGGCACCGATCATCTCGACGACTGGACGGATTTCGCGACCAATTGGCTCGGCATGCAGGCGGTGGATCGCGGCGCTGGCGTGCGCGCGTTCCGCATGGATGACCGGAAGCAGCGACTGGTAGTGGATCGCGCTCTGCCCGAGGGACAGCGGTATTTCGGGTGGGAAGTAGCGGACGCCGCCGCGCTGGATGCGCTGGCGGCGCGGCTGGAGGGTGCCGGCGTCGCGGTGACGCGCGAGCCGGCGGCACTGGCGGATCAGAGGTTTGTCAGCGGGCTGATCTCATTCGCCGATCCGTCGGGCAACCGGCTGGAGGCATTCCACGGGCCGCAGATTGCGGATGAGGCGTTCCGGCCGGGGCGGTCGATCTCGGGATTCCGGACCGGGCCGCTGGGGATGGGCCATGCCGTGCTGACCGTCACCGACATCGACGCGTCGCTGCGGTTCTATCTGGATGTGCTGGGATTCAGGATCAGCGATTTTATTCGCACGCCGATCACGGCGTATTTCCTGCACACCAATGCCCGGCATCATAGTGTGGCGCTGTTCCATGCGCCGCATGTCGGGATGCATCATCTGATGGTGGAGCTGTATTCGTTCGACGACGTTGGGCAGGGCTACGACATTGCGCTGGGCGAGCGCGAGAAGATCGTGGCGACGCTTGGGCGGCACCCGAATGATCTCGTCACGTCGTTCTATATGCACACGCCGTCGGATATCCTGGTCGAGTATGGCTGGGGTGGGCTGGAGGTCGACGATGCGACGTGGCAGCCTCAGGAGATGAAAACTGTCGCCAGCTTCTGGGGACATCACGGTTTGTTTGACGGCATGGGTCCGGATGGACCGCCGCCGATGCCGCCCCTGGAGGTGACGCGCGCGCCGGTGCAGGTGATGGAGGGCAATTATCGGCGCATGACCGGCGTTTGCCCATGGTGGGATGCGATGAAGCGTTAGTCGAAACGGGACAAGGAGGACGCCAGGATGCTGTCACGCGAAGAGAACGAACTCGTCACCCGCGTGGGCCAGGGAACGCCGATGGGCAATACGCTGCGGCGGTATTGGATTCCCGCGGCACTCTCGCGCCAGGTTGCTGAGCCGGATGGGCCGCCGATTCGCGTGCGGCTGCTGGGCGAGGACCTGGTGGCGTTCCGCAACAGCGAGGGGAAAATCGGGCTGCTGGATGAACTCTGCCCGCATCGGCGCGCGTCGCTGTTCTTTGGCCGGAATGAGGAATGCGGGCTGCGGTGTGTGTATCATGGCTGGAAGTTCGACATTTCCGGTGCGTGCGTGGACATGATGAACGAGCCGCCGGAGAACGATTTCAAGCACAAGGTGCGGCTGACCGCCTATCCGACCTGCGAGCTTGGCGGGATCGTGTGGGCGTATCTGGGACCGGTGGAGCATATGCCGCCGCTGCCGAAATTTGCCTGGACGCAGGCGCCGGAGGCGAACCGGCATGTGACGAAGGTGATCCAGGAGTGCAACTGGCTGCAAGGCCTGGAGGGCGGCATCGACACGTCGCACGCGCCGATCATGCACCGGCTGCTGAGCGAGACGTCGAAGCGGGGCGGCTTCAAGCCGTCCAATCCGTTCGTGCGCGGGAAGGCGCCGAACCTTGTGGTGGATATCACCGACTATGGTTACCAGTACGCGGGAATCCGGCCGCTCGGCGATGACGAGATGCATATACGGACGTATCAGTTCGTGCTGCCGTTCCATCAGATCCGGCCATCCAAGGCGGAAAGTGGGTTGCCGCTGGATGCAGGGCATATCTGGGTGCCGATCGATGACCACACGACGGCGGTGTACAACTGGGGATATTGCCCGGATGGGCCGCTGCATGAGGAGGATCGGCTGGAGCGGGGCCTGGGCAATGGACCAATGCATGTCGATCCGGTGACGTTCCGGTCGAAGGCGAACCGCGAGAACAACTATCTGCTCGACCGGCTGGTGCAGAAGACCGAGAGCTACACCGGTATAGACGGGATCAATGTGCAGGACCGCGCCATCCAGGAGAGCATGGGGCCGATCGTCGATCGCTCGAAGGAGCATCTGGGGCCGGCGGACAAGGCGATCATCCAGGCGCGCAAGCTGCTGCGTCAGGCGGTGAAGACGGTGGAAGCGGGTGGTTCGCCGGATGGGACGAGCACCAGCTACTATCCGCTGCGCGCACATGAGGCGGTGTTGCCGCGCGATGCCGACTGGCGGGCCGAGATGACGCCGGAGATGAAGTCCGAGACGATCCTCCAGACGGTTTAGAACCCCTTCCCTAACCCTCCCCCGCTGGGCGGGGGAGGGCGTTCTGGGAGGCACGGTGGTTCTGAAGCCAGGTCACGAAGCTTTCGAAGGGGAGCGGCTCACTGAAGTAGTAGCCTTGCAGCGCGTCGATTCCGAGCTCGATCAGGCGACGGGCGACGTCGGCGGTCTCAACGCCCTCGGCGACGCTGGACATGCGCATATCATGAGCGAGCTGGATCACTGAGCGGACGATGTTGAGCGAATCGTTTGAGGTGAGCAGGTCGAGGACAAACGACTTGTCGATCTTGATCGTCGAGAACGGCATGCGGCGGAGCGCAATGAACGAGGAATGGCCGGTGCCGAAATCGTCCATCGCCACGGCGAAGCCCTTGAGTCGCAGTCGCGCCAGTACGGATGCGGTTGCATCCAGGTCGTCCATCGCCACGCTTTCCGTGATCTCGAGGCCAATACCGCCCCAGGGCACGGACATGCGCTCACGCAACGCGGCCATGTGGTCGGGGAAATTTGCGTCGCGCAGGTTGCAGCCGGATATGTTGACGCAGATCTGCACAGGATCGCCAGAGTCGGCCAACCGGCGATAGTGTTGCGCCGCGGTCTCTGCCACCCACATGGTGAGTCGATCCATGAGGGCCCCGTCGCTTTCCGCGACGGCAATAAACGCGTCAGGCAATACGGGGCCGCGCATGGGGTCCCACCAACGGATAAGAGCCTCGGCACGTTCCACCGCGCCACTGGCGCTGACGATCGGTTGCAGATGCAATGCCATCTGCCCGGACGCAATGGCGTCGTCGATGTCGTGCGGCGAGATCGCACGTGGCCTTGCGGCTTCGGGCTTGGCGTCAATGGGGGGCTTGGCTGGCGACTGTTCGATTGCGTCCAGCACTCGCTCGATGCGCGAAATCCGTGCCGGCTTTTCGATCACAGCTGCGATCGAAAGGCCGAGCGAGTCGCCGATCTCCTGGGCGGAGGCGAGGACTCGCGCATCGAAGCCACTCATGAGCACGATGCTGCCGCGATAGTTGCAGGCATCAAGGAAGCGCAATTGCTCGATGCCGTCGCTGGCGCCGAGTTGCAGGTCCAGCAGAATCGCATCAGGCGGTGTTGTTTTGATCAGGGCCCGGAAAACAGGCGGCTGTGTGACCGCGTCGACGTGCCAGCCACGACGGCGCGCAACCGTCGCGACGAACTCAATAGTTGCAGCATCATCGTCCAGCACGACCAGGCGCATCATCGGCAACGGCGTACCGTTCGAGTTATGAACTTGTCTTACAAGATATGTGGGCAGATGCCACCGAAAGTAAACATGGGACGCGTAAATTTCGGCGCTGTT
>DATJJM010000133.1:0-9960 GCA_035492535.1 Acetobacteraceae bacterium
AACATCGAGACACCCATGTCACGGCAGGCATCCAGCTCGACCGCTGAGCCGTCCAGCATCGACAGGCAGCCTGATACGTGAAAGCCGCCGATGGCGACCTGGATGCCGGCAGCGCGGAACTCGCGTGCGATATCCAGCGCCCGCGGGTATTGGTTCGACTGTACGCCGACGAGCGCGACCAATCCGAAGCCTGCATGGTCGCGCATCCGAGCGATCAGCCGCGGGATGTCAATGCGCGTGTTCATCTCATCAATGGCTTCGATATCAAATGCAACGTCCGGCCCGAGCACCTGGCGCTGGGCACAATCGGCGGCGATGCCGTAGATCGCGGCGAGCGAATTCGACGGGATCATCGCGCGCCACCAGCGGATCACGAAGCCGTCGTCGTCATAATGTGAGGGCTTGAGCAAAATGAGCTGGAATCTTGAACCGGTCACGATCGTTTCCGCCATGTGGTATTAGGGTATTTTGTCGCCACACTGGAATTATAACATATCCACCATCTTTTGCCTGTCTCATCCGCCGCAGCCAAAAATAGCAAATGGCAAAATATTCGCCCCATGAGGTGTGATGCTTGGCCGGGTCGCGAGCCCTTGCCTTGCCCCGTCCGCCACCCGGCCGCAGGATGCCCGCATGAGCGAATCCCTCCTGGACATGAAGGGCACGACCTGTCCGATCCCGGTGCTGCGCGCCAACCGCGCGCTGCGCTCGATGGCGCCGGGCGAGCGGCTGCGCGTGCTGGCGACGGACCGTGCCTCGGTTGCCGATTTCCAGGCATTCTGCCGCGAAACCGGCCATGCCCTGCTCGCCTGGTCGGAGGAGAACGGTGTCTTCAGCTTCGTGATCCGCCGCCGCGCCGAAGAGTCTGAACAGAAGGACTGACATGCCCACCGCGTTGATCTCCCATCCGGCCTGCCTGGCGCATGAGAACGGCGAGCATCATCCCGAATGCCCGGATCGCCTGCGCTCGGTTCTCGCCGCCCTGGAAACGGAGGAGTTTGCCGATCTGCTGCGTGAGTCGGCGCCGCACGCGACGGCGGAGCAACTGACCCGCGTGCATCCGGCAAACTACGTGAACGCGATCCTGTCGATCCGGCCGGCCCAGGGTGAAATGGTGCAGCTCGACGCCGACACTGCGATGAGCCATGGCAGCGCCGAAGCGGCGCTGCGGGCCGCCGGTGGTGCGATCGCGGCCGTGGATGCAGTGATGGAGGGCTGGGCACGCGCTGCTTTCGCTGCCGTGCGACCACCTGGGCATCACGCTGAACCGGCGCGACCGATGGGCTTCTGCCTGTTCAACAATGCCGCGGTCGCGGCATTGCACGCGCGCGCCCAATGGGGCGTGCAACGGGTGGCGGTGGTCGATTTCGATGTGCATCACGGCAACGGCACGCAGGCGATGTTCGCCGCCGACAAGGATCTGTTCTACGCTTCATCGCATCAAAGCCCGTGCTATCCAGGCACGGGTGACTCGTGGGAGCGTGGTGTCGCGAACAATGTGATCAATGCGCCTCTGCGTCCCGGTTCCGACAGCGCGGCGTTCCGCGCCGCCTGGGCGGACACGATCCTCCCGGAGCTCGACCGGTTCGCACCCGGGCTGCTGATCGTTTCGTCCGGGTTCGACGCGCACAAGGCGGATCCGCTGGCACAGCTTCGGCTGGAAACATCGGACTTTGCCTGGATCACTCAGGAACTTATGGGGGTCGCCGCAGTGCATTGCGGCGGGCGCATCGTGTCCACACTGGAAGGTGGGTATGATCTGGATGCGCTTGCCGCCTCGGCAGCGGCGCACGTGCGCACCCTCATGCAGGCATAGAGGAACAATGTCCGGCAAGAACACCGACGTCGGCGCCATGTCGTTCGAAGATGCGCTCGCGGAGCTTGAACAGATCGTTCGGGGTCTGGAGAGTGGCCAGCAGAAGCTGGAGGAAGCGATCAACGCTTATGAACGCGGCGCCGCGCTGCGCCGCCATTGCGAGACCAAGCTGGCTGAGGCCGAAGCGCGCGTTGCGGCCATCGTCGAGCGCGCGGATGGGACGCTGACGACGCGGCCGCTGGAATAGGCCAGGAAACTACGACGACTGCTCCGGGCCACACGCTGGCGATCCTGCATCCGCGCTAGCGCTTCGTTAATGGCTGCCTGCGATCATGGCGACGCAGGCAGAGGAGCAACCGATGGCCGCGACAGCGGCAGAAACCGGCAAGCCCGATGAAGCCGCCGATGTGGAGGCGCCGGCGAAGTCCGGCGGAAGCAAGAAGAAGTTGATCTTGCTGGTCGCGCCCATCGTGGCGCTGCTCGGCATCGGCGGGGGACTCTGGTTCACCGGCATCCTGCCGCACCTGGTCGGCATGGAGCATGCACCGAAGCAAGAGGACGCGTCCAAGCCGGCCACGCCGATCTATGTAGATCTGCCGGAATTTGTTGCCAACCTGAACAGCGCGCCACAGCGCGCGAGCTATGTGAAGCTGACGGCGCGGCTGGAAGTGCTGAAGTCTGAGGATGCGGAGCGAGTGAAAGCCGCTCTGCCGCGGCTGCAAGACCTGTTCCTGACCTACATGCGGGAAATGCGCCCCCAGGAACTGCGAGGCTCCGCCGGCACCTATCGCCTGCGTGAGGAACTGATCGCGCGTGCCAACCTGGCCGCGGCGCCGGCGCATGTCACTGATGTCCTGTTCACCCAGATGCTGATCCAATGAGCGACGAACCTGAACAACAACAGTCGGATGAAGAACTCGCCGCGGCGTGGGGCGCGGAAACCGAAGCTGCCGAGGACGGCACGCCGGCGCAGCCGGCACGGGTGCTGAACCAGGCGGAAATCGACAGCCTGCTGGGGTTCGACGACGGACCTGCCGGTGGCGAGAACCGCACCGGCATGCAGAAGATCATCAGCTCCGGCCTCGTTTCATACGAGCGTCTGCCGATGCTGGAGATCGTCTTCGATCGGCTGGTGCGGATCATGTCCACGTCGCTGCGCAACTTCACATCCGATAATGTGGAAGTCGGCATCGACAACATCCTGTCGCTGCGGTTCGGCGACTACCTCAATTCGATTCCGCTGCCGGCGATGCTCGCGGTGTTCAAGGCCGATGAATGGGACAATTACGGCCTGATGGTCGTCGATTCCGCCATGATCTATTCGATCGTGGACGTGCTGCTGGGCGGGCGGCGCGGCACCGCGGCGATGCGGATCGAGGGACGGCCCTACACCACGATCGAGCGCACTCTGGTTGAGCGGCTCATTCATGTCGTGCTGACGGATCTGTCCGCGAGCTTCGATCCGCTGTGCCCCGTGACATTCCGCTTTGAGCGGCTGGAGGTGAACCCGCGCTTCGCCACCATCAGCCGGTTGTCGAACGCGGCGGTGCTGGCGCGGCTGCGCATCGACATGGAGGACCGCGGCGGGCGGATGGAGTTGCTGCTGCCCTATGCGACCTTGGAGCCAGTTCGCGAATTGCTGTTGCAGCAGTTCATGGGCGAGAAATTCGGCCGTGACTCGATCTGGGAGACGCATCTGGCCGAAGAGCTGTGGAACACCGAGGTCGAACTGGATGCCGTGCTGGACGAACAGACCATGCGGCTGGTCGATGTGATGCGACTGGAACCTGGCTCGCGCATTGTACTGAATGCGAACGTCGGCGCACCGGTCCTGATGCGCTGTGGCGCGGTGCCGTTGTTCGAAGCCAGGGTCGGCCGCCGCAAGAGCCACATTGCCGTCCGCATCGAGCGCGATGTGCCGCGGCTACAGACCGACCGGTAGCCGCTCGCGCCGCGCTCATTGGCATTTTCCTAATACTCAAGAGCGACAATGACTGTCATGGAGTGGCTCCTTGACGTCATCCTGGTGATCCTGCTGGCGGCGACTCTGTTTCATGCAGTCCGCCTCGAGCGAGCGCTTGGCGTGCTCAAGCGCGACCGGGCCGAACTTCAGGAGCTGATCGCCAACTTCAACGCCAGCACACGGCAAGCAGAAATTGGCATCGAACGGCTGCGCGGTGCAGCGGAAGGCGCCGGCCAGCAAATCGCCCATCAGGTCGATGCAGCGCTGGCGCTGAAAGACGACTTGGTGCTGCTGATCGAGCGGGGCAATCGGTTGGCCGACCGAATGGACAATCTGGTGCACGCCGGGCGTCCGCTCGCCGGAGAGGCTCCACGCCTGACCGTGGTTTCCGACGCCGATGACGCACAGCCCCGTGTGCGCAGCCAGGCGGAGCGCGACCTCCTGAAGGCGCTGAGGATGGCGAGATGATTCTCTTCGGCCCTGTCAGGCTGCTGCCGTTGACGACCGCCGTGCTGGCCTGCGTGCTCGCGGTCAAGTCGGTCCAGATTGTGCGGGCGGTGGCGAACACTGCGACAGCGGAGACCTCTGCCGTCACCCATGGTGTCACGCAGACGAAAGCCGAGGCGCCTCCGCCATCGGCGGCCGTGCCCCAACCGGCTGCCGACACACCACCACCGGTCCCCGATGCCGAACGCGCCGTGTTGCTTGAGCTGCGGCAGCGCCGGCAGGAGCTCGATGCACGAGAGACCGCGCTGGGTGCACGCGAGTCCGTTCTCGCGGCGGCAGAACAGAAGATCTCTGCCCGTGTTGCCGAGCTGCAGGCCTTGCAGAAGAAGCTGGAAGCACTGGATTCGGCGCGCCAGCAACGCGAGGACGCTGGCTGGCAGGGCCTGGTGAAGGTCTACGAAACAATGAAGCCGCGCGATGCGGCCGCCATCTTCAACGATCTCGACATGCCGGTCCTGTTGCAGGTGGTCGATCGCATGAAGGAAGCAAAGGCCGCGCCCGTGCTGGCGGCCATGCAAGCCGACAAGGCACGCGAAGTCACCAAGAAAATCGCCGACATGCGCACACGGCGCAACGAACCAGGTGGCGGTTGAAAGGACCGAACGACCATGCCGATAGACAAATCCATGAACGTACTCATCGTCGATGACTACAAGACGATGCTGCGGATCATTCGCAACCTGTTGAAGCAGATCGACTTCAACAATGTCGAGGAAGCGACCGACGGTGCGGACGCGCTGGCCAAGCTGCGCGCGGGCAACTTCGGACTAATCATCAGCGACTGGAACATGGTGCCGATGACCGGTCTGCAACTGCTGCAGGAAGTACGAGCGGACGCCAGGCTGAAGGCTACGCCATTCATCATGGTGACTGCCGAGAGCAAGACCGAGAACGTCGTGGCGGCGAAGCAGGCGGGCGTCTCCAACTACATCGTCAAGCCGTTCAACGCCGAGACGCTGCGCGACAAGATCGAGAAGGTACTTGGCCATGGTTGATCATGCCGGCGACGCGTTGGCGGAGAGGCTGGCGAGCATCCGTGCAAGCTATCCGGGTTCGGAGCCAGACATGGTGGCGGATGTCGTGCGTGCCGTGCTGACCACGATGAGTGGCGATCTGTCGGCGAAGGAGACGTCCGTGCTCGCCGAAGTGGAAGAACTCGGCAAGACCATCGCGAGTGCCAAGGCGGAGATCGCCGCACTGCGCGTGGACGACATCACCGAAGCGCATATTCCCTTCGCGACCGACGAACTGGACGCGATCGTGGAACACACCGCCACGGCGACCAATGCCATCCTCAGCAGTTGCGAAACGCTGGACGATGTCGCGGGAGGTCTGAGCGGCGAGTCGGCAGCGAAGCTGCAGGATGCCACCACGCGTATCTACGAAGCGTGCAGTTTCCAGGATATCACCGGCCAGCGCATCACCAAGGTGGTCGGCACGTTGAAGGCCATCGAGGCGAAGGTGGCGCAGATCGTCGCGACGTTCGGCGGCAGCAGTCCGCAGATCAGGCCCAATGTCGCTGCCGTCGACAGCGAGGCCGCGCTATTGAACGGTCCGCAGCATCCGGCAGTGGCGATGGATCAATCCGACATCGACCGGTTGCTGGCCAGTTTTGAATGATGCGCGGGGCGTTCCCACCGCGATTCTGCTTTCTGCCGCTCATTGCCCTTACGGTCTGCCTTCCCGCCGCGACGGCGTTCGCGGGTGACACACAGACGGTTTCGGTACGTGTCGGCACCCATCCGGATTTTGGTCGTGTGGTGTTCGATCTGCCAACCAAGGGCGGGTACCATCTGGCGCAGGATGGAGACCACATCACGATCAAGTTCGACAATGCCACCAATGTCGCTTCGGCGCCCCGCGGGACTCGCAACGTCCTGAGCATCACCGGCGGTGACGGGAGCGCCGAACTCATCGTTGCGCCCGGGACATCGGTGCGCGAGCAGCATTACGGCAACCACGTCGTGATCGATATCGTCGATGCTGGCGTCGGTGGCACCGGTACGGCTCATCCCTCCGCCGGCACGACGGCCGCACCGCCTGCTGTTCCACCGGCGCCGAAACCGCCATCACCGGCGACGCTGCCTCCGCCGGCACCGAAATCGCCACCGCAGGCGACGCTGCCCCCACCGGTGCCGCAACCGCCACCGCAGGCAACTCTGCCTCCGCCGGCACCGAAGCCAATACCACAGCCGACTCTGCCACTGCCGGCGGCAGAGCCGCCGCCTAAGCCGGCGGAACTTGCGATAGCCCCTCCAGCGCAGGCCGAGACTGCGGCTACGCCGGCAACGGCCACGGCATCGGTGGCACCGTCCGATGAGGTGCCACAGGCATCGACGTTGGTGGTGCCATTCAGCGGCAGCCCCCTCGGTGCCGCCGCATTCCGGCGAGGCCGGACAGGACTGGTGGTATTCGACCGGCCGATCACGCTTGATCTGTCCGGTCTGCATGACGACCCTGTCTTCAGCACGGCAACGGCGCAGACACTGCCGGGGGCGACTGTCGTGCTGGTCCGGCTCGAGCCCTCGCAGTCGCTCTCGCTGAAATCGAGCGCTGGTGCCTGGCGTATCAGTGAGGTCGCGACGGAACCACGCCTGAAGCCGATCGGTGCGACTGTCGCGGATGGCCGCCTGGCTCTTTCCGCTGCCGGGGCAAGCGCTGTTGTGACCGTGGCTGACCCTGTCACCGGGGAGACGCTGCTGGTCGGCACACAGCGCCACAATGGCGAGGGCGTGCCGGTCCGGCGACATCTCGTCGATTTCATTCTGCTGCCGACGTGGCTCGGCGTGGCGGTTGCACCGGCCAGCGATCGCGTCGCGCTACGCTCGGTGCAGCAGGGCTTCCTGGTGAGTGGAAACCCAGGTTTGCTCGCGCTGTCACCGCCATCTCAAATGGCTGACGACCTGGGCCACGCCGCCGGCCTGACGCGTCAGTTCGATTTCCCTGAGCAGCCGCGCGCCGTCGCGCTGGATCGCCTGAGCCGCGCGATGGTCGATGACGGGATGAGCCCACCGCTGGCGAGGGGGCCGCGGCGGCAGGCGGTAGCGCGAGTTCTTCTATCGCTCGGCATGGGCGCCGAGGCGCAGGCCATGCTGCAAATGGCGGCTCAGGACGATCCCGCCGAGGCGGATTCGCCGGACAACGCGGCACTGACCGGGATCGCCGCACTGCTTGCGCACCGGCCGGATGAGGCTGGTCGCCTCGACGACCCCCGGCTGCCGAAAACCGACGACATCAGCATTTGGCGCGCATACCGCCAGGCCGAAATGCAGCCTGGTTCGCCGGCCGCGGCGACCGTGCTCGCCGCCGGCCTGCCCCTGGTTCTCAGCTACCCGGAGACCATTCGCGATCGCATGTTGCCGAATGTGGCGGAAACCCTTGTGGAGGGCGGTCAGATCGATGCCGCTGAGGCGCTGCTGAATGCGCGTAAGAACGATGCCTCGCTCGATCTGGCGCGCGGCATGCTGCGCGAGGCCAAAGGTGATACGGCGGGTGCCTTGGCGATCTACGACCGCCTCGATCAGTCACGCGACCAGCGGTTGCATGCACGCGGCGCTACGAAGGCCGTCGAACTGCGCCTGGCAACAGGCGCCATAGATGCGCGCAAGGCGGCAGATCGCTTGGAAAAGCTGCTCTACGCCTGGCGTGGCGATCGGCTCGAGCAGGCGTTGCGCGATCGGCTGGCCGAACTTCGCGGAAGTCTGGGCGAATGGCGAGCCGCGCTCACATTGCTGCGCGACACCGAGGCACTGTATCCCGACGACAAGACGCGGCACGCGAAGCTGATCAATGCGTTTGCCAAGTTCCTGGGGGGCAACGGCGCGAGTTCAGTGAGTCCTCTGGAACTGGTGGCTCTGGTTGATGAGAATGCCGACTTGCTGCCCGGCGGAGCGGAGGGCGAGGCGCTGGAGTCGCGTCTGGCCGACCGGCTGTTGGCGCTCGACCTGCCGCAGCGCGCCGGCCCGCTGCTGGAGAAGCTGATGAAAGCGGCGCCGACGGGTGCCGGTCGCGCTGGCTTCGGAACTCGACTGGCGACGCTGCGCCAGCGCGAGGGCGACACACAAGGGGTGCTTGCGGCCCTCTCCGCCTCCGATGCACCGGACCTGCCGCAGGAGCTGGCTGATCGGCGAACCTTGCTGCATGCGGTCGCCCAAGCGCGCGGCGGCGATACGCAACGTGCCCTGAGCGAGCTGGAATCGCTGAATTCCGCTGCCTCGGATGAAGCGCGGGGGACGATCCTGGAGCACGCCAACAATTGGCCGGCGGCGCAGAAGGCGCTGGCCGATTATGCTGCGAAAACAGTGCCCCCGGATGGCGGGCTGGATGACGCACAGCGGCGAACGATGCTGCGTCTGGCGACTGCGGCCGCGCGTGCCGGCGACGATGCGGCGCTTGCCAACCTGCGAGAACACGATACCGCCCGGATGGGTAGCGGGCCGGTGGCGGATTTGTTCCGCCTGCTGACGGCGGATCAGGTGCGCAGCGTTGCGGACCTGAAGCGAGCAGGCCGCGAAGCGGCGCTGGCGCGCGCCCTGCCCGGTGACCTGAAGGCATTGCAGCCGGAAGGTGTGCACACCCGGTAACCGAACCATGCAAAAAAGGGGTTGCATCACGCCCCGCCTTTAACCATGTTCCGCGGCCTTGGCCCGAGGGAACGGACGTGGCAACGCGCCCGTTCAACAGGCTGTCTACTGGTAGGAACAGGGTAGCGATGGACGCACTCAGCCCACTGGGGATGGTCTCGGACTTTCCGAGCGGCATCGATCAGAAGGACTATTTCGTCGAGAAGGACGGCGTGAAGTTCGCCGGCACGCATCTGCTGCTGGATTTGTGGGGGGCGAGCAACCTCACGGATCCGGAGCTGATCGACCGTGCGTTGCGTGATGCCGCGGAAGCGGCGAACGCGACGATATTGCACAGCCACTTCCATCATTTCGGGCCCGATGGCGGTGTCAGCGGCGTGCTGGTGCTGGCAGAGAGCCACATCTCGATCCATACGTGGCCGGAGCGCGACTTCGCCGCGGTGGACATCTTCATGTGCGGCGCGTGCAATCCGTATCACTCGCTGCCGGTGCTGAAGGAGGTGTTCGCGCCGAAGTCGATCCTGCTGTCAGAGCAGCGGCGCGGGCTGATCCCGTAAGTGACAACCGACAGCTGGCTCAACGAGACGCTGTATCCTGATTGGGGACAGCGCTTCCTGGTGAAGCGCGAGCTTGCGCGCGTGCAGAGCGAATTCCAGGATATCGTGATCTTCGAGAGCTTCTCGCACGGTCGCGTGATGGTGCTGGACGGCGTGATCCAGATCACCGAGCGCGACGAGTTCGTCTATCAGGAGATGCTGACTCATGTGCCGCTGCTGGCGCATGGGGCGGCGGCGAATGTGCTGATCATCGGTGCCGGCGATGGCGGCGTGCTGCGGCGCGTGCTGCAGCATCGCGGCGTGCGGCGCGCGGTGATGGCGGAGATCGACGGCGAGGTGATCCGGCTGGCCAAAGAGCACATGCCGAATATCGGTGGCGGGGCATGGACCGATCCGCGGGCCGAGGTGATCGTCGGCGACGGCATCGATTACGTGAAGCGCGCGGCGGATGCCTCGTTCGATGCGATCATCGTGGATTCGACGGATCCGATCGGTGTGGGGGAAGTGCTGTTCACCGACGAGTTCTATGCCAAC
>DATJJM010000134.1:0-12092 GCA_035492535.1 Acetobacteraceae bacterium
GCTGCCCGCCCGCCTGGTCTACGACGACGAAGCAATCGCGGCGGTCGCCATTGGCGAGCATGAGGCCGCGTTGTTCCAGCGCGGCCTTGACTGCCTTGCCGCCGTCGGCGCGTTCGAGGCAATCGAGAATGGCTGTGCGGATGTCAAAAACGTCAAGCGTGATGATCAGCTCGCGCTTACGCGAGAACGTAGTCTCGTCGTGTGATTGTCCGAAGGATCTGATGTCTACCGTAGTCGAGCACCCGACGTTTTTCTCCAACGCACTGAGTAATTCCCTACATTAGTCTCAACACATGAGTCCCAGCCTCCGCTAATTCACCTTACCATCTGTCTCGAATCATTCGACGACGGACAAATGGTAATCTCCGCACCCATCCGCCTCCGCCGAATTAAGACGGCGGCGGAAAAGCGGGGGGGCGGAGATCAAGCAATCCGTAACGGGGAGGCTTAGATCCGATAGCGGTCGTTGTATCGCTTCAAGAATGCCCGTACCCGATCCGTCGCAGGAGAGAACAGCAACTGCTCGGGCTTACCCTGTTCAACGACGACACCGCCGTCCATGAACACAATACGATCCGCAATGTCCCGCGCGAAGCTCATTTCGTGTGTGACGACCACCATCGTCATGCCGTCGCGCGCCAGTTGCTGCATTGCCGCGAGGACGTCACCCACAAGCTCGGGGTCAAGTGCCGAGGTCACCTCGTCGAACAGCATAATCTTTGGATCCATCGCCAGTGCCCGCGCTATCGCCACCCTCTGCTGCTGGCCACCTGATAGCCGCGCGGGTAATTCCTGCGCCTTGTCGGACAGCCCCACCATCGCCAGCAGTTCCAGCGCACGTTGTTCAGCGCGTGCACGCGGCACGCCCTTTACCCGAATAGGCGCCGCCGTGATGTTGTGCAGCACCGTCATGTGCGGGAACAGGTTGAAGCTTTGAAAGACCATGCCAACGCTTTCTCGGGCTGTGGCAATTTCTCGTTCGGACATGCGCACACGGTGGCCGGCCTTGGCGTCCAGGCGATATCCGATCGGGTCGCCATCCACCATCACTGTGCCTTGCTCGTAATCCTCTAGCAGGTTTATGCAGCGAAGCAGCGTTGTCTTGCCGGAGCCGCTCGGCCCAATCACGACGACGACTTCGCCCGCGGCAACCGACAGTGATATACCGCGCAACACCTCCAGGGTGCCGAAGCGTTTCGACACGTCGGTGACCGCCAGCATCGGCCGGAAGCCCGGACGCGCGCGTTCAGTGGCCGAGGAGGGCATGTCGTTCAAGGTATTTTCCATACAGCGCCAAGGTATAGCAGATGCAGAAGTAGATGGCTGCCGCCCCAAGAAAGATCTGGAAAGGTGCCAGCGTCCGCTCAACGATCTCGCGGCTGGCCATCGTCAATTCCCATAGACCGACGATGGAAACAAGCGATGTTGCCTTCACCAAGTTTGCGCAGAGGCTGATGAATGGGGGTGAAGCGAGTCGCAGTGCCTGGGGGAAGATCACGATTTGTAGCATCTGACGGCGTGTCATACCGAGACTGCGTGCGGCATCCCATTGGCCGCGCGGCAGCGAGAGAATGCCAGCTCGGAATACCTCGCTCATGAACGCGGCATAGTAGAGTGCCATCACCACGACAACGCCCCAGAACGGGGGCAGGTCGATGCCGGTCAGCGGCAGCAGATAATAAGTGAAGGTCAGGAGCACGAGCAACGGAATGCCACGAACGAGATAAAGATATCCAACCACAATCGAACGTGCGTACTGGCGGCCGAAGACTTGCACGAGTGCCAACAGGATGCCGCATATGGTGGCTGGAATGATGGAGGCACCAGCCATCAGCAGCGTCATGCCGGCGCCACGGAATAGATACCAATAGCCGTGCAGCAGTGGTGCGAATTCCTTCACAGCGCGAAGGCCAGCTTGCGCTCGACCAGCTTGCCGCCTAGCCCGGCGAGCGAGGTCAACGCCAGATAAATGATGGCGACGCCGGCGAACACGTCATACGTGTTGGCCGAAGATTCCACCCAGACTTCGGCAACTTTCATCATCTCCATCACGGCGATCGCGGCAACCTGCGAAGTGTCCTTGATGATGGAGATCGCCTGATTGGTCATTGGCGGGACGATGCGCGCGACCACCTGCGGCATGATCACAATCGAATACAAGGTCCACCGACGCATGCCCAAGGCGCGTCCAGCCTCGTATTGCCGTGCACTGACCGATTGCAGCCCGCCGCGGTAGATCTCGGCGACATACCCGCCATTCTGGATGCATAAGGCCAGCAGGCCGGAGAGGAAGCCGGATAGCGGAAAGCCCGCCATAGCGAAGCCGAAATAGATGATATAAAGCTGGATCAGCAGCGGCGTGTTGCGTACAGCCTGCACATAGCTACCAGCAATCCAACCAAGCGAACCATGCGTCGATTGTGCCAAGGCGACCAGCAGGCCCCAGACCAGGCAGATCATAAATGTCAGGATCGCCAGTTCCACCGTGATCACGGCGCCTTCCAGCAGCGCCGGGATCAGGCGGATGATAAAATGGATGTCGAACGGCACGTCAGTATTTGTTGTAGTCGTAGAAGCGCTGAGGCGGAGCGTCCTTCTTCAGCCACTTCTGGTACCAGGCGACATAGAACTCGTAGCGGGAACCGTAGCGTAGTTCGCCCACCCAGGTATCGAGGAACAGCCACCATTTGAAGTCGCCGGGCTTCATGAAGATCGCATCCTGGCTCACATAGGCGAAGGGTGTGCCGGTCGTGTCCAATCGCACCAGATCCTTGTTCTCCGCCTCGTAGTAGTCGGCGATTGGCTTATCGATGGCGAAGGCCGTGGCACGGCCTGTTTTCACGGCGAGGAACAATGCGGAAGGACTGTCGAGCAGCAACTGGGTCACATTCGGCAGTACCTGTTTGGCGCGCGCGATCGCCGGCGGCACGTTCAGGATGGCGTAAGTATATTTGTTATTGTTCAGTTCCTGCACCGACTTGATGCCTGCATCCTTGCGCGCAATGATGCTGCCGCCGGTGTCCAGATAAGGCCGAGTGAATGCGATGCGGACCGCGCGATCGCCCGTGATCGTCGTCGAGCAGAGGCCGAAATCGATCTTGCCGGAGAGTGCTGCCGGGAATCGGCCGTCGGATTGCAGCACGACAAATTCGACCTTGTTGGGATCCCCCAGCAAGTCTTTGGCGATCTGATGCGCCATGTCGATTTCGAAGCCAACAAGCTCGCCCTTGTCATCGACATATGCCAACGGCGGTGACGTGCTGTAAGTGCCGACGATCAGCTTGTCCCGTTTGAGGACCACATCGAGTTGTGATTCCTGGGCACTGACGGGAACAGCAAGCAAAGCCAGTGCGAACACAAGCAATATGCGAACAGCCATGTGTGAGCCCCCTGAACCGTATGGCGGTTTTTGTGGATATTGCAAAGATGCTAGCCCGTGGTGATCGTGGGGATCAAGCAAGGCCTGGGGATCGACGAGACTTGCGCAGCGGCGGCATGATAAACGAACGGAACGGGCGGAGCGCCTGAGCGACATTGCCAGTCAGACGATGCCAGAAGTGGAGACTACATCCGGCCGAGAGTGGGGCGCCATCATTGAAGGGAGCGCAGCGTTCAAGACGATATCAACGCCGGTTGACACGGATCCCCATTGTGGCGCTCGCCCACAAGCTGCTGATCGCGCTGTGGCGCCATGTGACGCACGGCGAGCTGCCGGCGGGTGCGACGCTGAAGGCAGCCTAATGCAACACGCCCCAGCTATCGGCGAAGGCAGCTGGGCACGTCGAAAAACCTGTAGCGGCGCGGCTGATGTAGTGATTCGCTGACCTCCTCAGGTATGGGGCGGGGATGGCGGAGCAACGTGGCTTCGTTGATGCGGACGAGCGGCTGCGTGCATTGTCTGCGGCAGGTGATCCGCTGGAGCAGCTGAAGGCTGCCCGTTTTAGTCATTGGGGCCGATCAAGTGATGCCCTGAGCTGGACATGGCTCGCACCCATCGGAGATCGACATTTGGTTGCGCATCGCATATCAGAATGCGGTGGAGCCGGAACCGAAATGCATTATCGCGGTGCAGATCGTGTAGTGACGTATGGTCCGGTTCGACGGAAGTATGCGGTCATCTGCCCGATATGCCGGAGCCACGGCCGGTACGCCGAGATTCGGATCTTGCAGGCTCGGCATCGGTCGACAGCGCACAGCAGGTCCTGACGAAGCACCGGCCTCGGCATCTCGCGGTTGGCCTCGCGATCACCTCACCCCCGCGGGCGCCGGCTGCGATGCCTGCCCGAGCATGAAGTCCCGCACGATTGGCACCGCGTCGCGCTTCGGCGACAGCAGCACCTGGAAGACCATCTTCGAGCCATGTAGGAACTCCAGCTCGACGGCGGACAGATAGAACTCCCACATCCGGCAGAATCGTTCGTTGGTCAGCGCCAGCGCCGCCGAGCGGTTCAGGGCGAAGCGGCTTCGCCAGCAGCGGATGGTGTAATAATAGTGCAAGCGCAGCACCTCCATGTCGGCCACCCAGAGCCCGGTGCGCTCGGTGGCGGCAAACACTTCCGACAGGGAGGGTGTGTAGGCACCGGGAAAGATGTGTTTGCGGATGAACGGCCCCGTCGCGCTTGGCGGCGAATAGCGGCCAATGCAATGCACGTAAGCGTAACCGTCCTCTGTGAGCAGCGAGCGGATCTTGGCGAAAAACGCGTCGAAATGGCCGATACCAACATGCTCCATCATGCCGACGGACACGACACGGTCGAACCGACCCTCCAGCGCGCGGTAGTCCAGCTCGAGGAACTCTACCAGGTCCGTCACACCCTCGCGCTCGGCCAGCATGCGCGAGACGGCGAGCTGCTCTGGGGAGACGTTGATCGCCGTCACTCGGGCACCCGTGGACTTGGCGATATGGACCGCAAAGGAGCCCCACCCGGAGCCGATCTCGGCGACCCTCATCCCGGGGCGAAGGCCCAGCTTGGCCGTGGCGCGCGCCAGCTTCGCCTCCTGCGCCTGCTCGAGCGTGTCCGTGTCTGGATCGTGGAAGAACGCGCAGGAATAGTTGAGGCCTGCGTCGAGGAATAGGCGATAGACGCCGACCGGAACGTCGTAATGGCTGCGGGCATTGTCCGTTGCACGGGCGGCAGTGTTCGCCTGATGGCGCCGTCGCATCGCACGCCAGACCTGCCGAAGCAGCTTCTGCGAGGCGACAGCACCAAGCGCACTGCGGTTGACGGAGAATAGCAGGAGAAGATCGTGTGCAGTCGAGCCACCTTCGAACGTCAGGGTCCCGTCCATGTAGGCCTCGGCCGCCGCCAGCTCCGGGTTCAGCGCCAGGCGCATGTGCAGGGCGCTGTCGTGGATACGAGCGACAACGGCGGGGCCGGGTGCTGCGCCGAAGAGATATCTGCTGCCGTGGGCGTCGATCAGTTCCAGTGTGCCGGTCTTGATGAAGCCGCGCAGCAGGCGCGTGAGCAGGCGCATCGGCGTCGTCCTCGTGTCCGCGGAACCCGAACCTACACCGGAGCACCCAAATCGCGAGGCGCGCTCGCGCCGCGGCGGTCCGGGTCGCGCGATGGCCATTGCTGGCGGAGCCGTGTTCACGACCTCAAGGCTGCTCGCGAGCAATGCACCTAGGGTGGTCGTTGCAGTCCAATGTGGCTGCTCTCGAAAGTGGACAACATCTCTGGATGTCCTCTCGAATCCCATTGGGGAAAGCAGTCCTTCGGGTCAACGCGCGCGGGTCGAGAGCTCGGAACAAAAGTCGATCAATGCCCTGACCTTGGGCGGCAGATGGTGGCGTGAAGGATGATAGGCCTGGAGTGGGAAGGTCTCGCCGGGCCAGCCGGGGAACAGCTCGACCAGATCGCCGTGGCGCAGCAGCTCCTCGCAGCCCAATGCCATCACTTGCGCGACACCCACTCCGGCACGGCACGTTCCCAGCATGGTGCCGACATCTGTAACGGTGAGCGCGCCCGACACTGCGACCGGCACGACTTCGCGTCCCCGACGGAACTCCCAGGCGAATGGCCTGCCGCTTTGCGGGTCGCGATACTGGATGCACTTGTGCGTCGCCAGTTCGACCGGGTGCTTCGGCCTGCCGTAGCGCTCCAGGTAGGCTGGCGAAGCCACCGTGAGAATACGCGTCTCGAGCAGGCGCGACCCGTGCGGCCACGCTGACGCAGCGGCTGCTGGCATTCGTGCAGCGGCGGCCGTTGCGTCCACACGCCGTTGATCTAAACGACTTGTCGCGGGCATGGGCGACCTCATCCGTCGCACACATGGTGAGACGATAGAAATCGAATTCGCCCTCGGCGGATTATTGCCGCTCTGCTTTTGCGACACCAATCAGATGGAGACGTCGTTACTGAACCTGGTGATAAACGCACGTGATGCCATGCCGCAGGGCGGCAGATTACGGATCGAGACTGCAAAGGTCGATCTCGACGAGGCGGAAGCTGAAGCACACGGCCTGATGCCAGGACCGCACCTGATCCTATCGGTGCAGGATAATGGTGTTGGCATGTCCGCCGAGACGATAGACCGTGCATTCGAGCCCTTCTTCACAACCAAGGAGCAAGGACGCCGGACCGGCCTAGGGCTGAGCATGGTCTACGGTTTCGTCAAGCAGTCGAAAGGGCACGTTCAGATCAGCAGCAGCCTCGGTGAAGGCACGAGGATCCAGCTCATGTTGCCCGCACTCGCGGGCGATATCCCCGCTCCCAGCATGGCTAGCGGCTCCGATGAGGTTCCACGAGCCAGGGGGCGCCAGGAAACGATCCTGGTGGTCGAGGACGATGTAGGCGTGCGGGAGTACGTCACTGGTGTCCTCGCCGATCTCAACTACAATATGCTTGAGGCGGGCGATGGGCCGAGCGGCCTAGAGGGCGCGGGCGCGTTCCGCCGTTGTGCCTACCGATTATGCCATCCGAACGTATTGTTGGTGGAGACCACCGAGCCAGGAGACCGACGCGATACGGCCGACGGTCCACATTCTTCGTTCTGTTCCTTTATGTTGTGGCGAGGCTGATATGCAGTCCTCGGTACCTTGCCGTTCAGGTGGGATGAACGCGGGGGGCGGAACAGTATTATTTCACTCGTCAGACGGCGCTGCGCTGCCTCAGCAAAAACTCGATGCCCCGGTCCGTCGGCGATCCGCTGGATAGCGAACGGTATCGCCTCGAGCAGCTGATCGAGAAGCGTCAGCGTCGCACGGGTTTAACTACCGCCTTATGCAGAAGCGGCTGCCGAAGCGTTCGGAACTTACGACCGTGGCGAACGTTCCAGGTGTCGCTGAAGGAGAGAGCGCTCATGGCACAGGAAAAAACGAAGTCCGAGGATATGGTTCCTCAAGCTGACAAACAGGGGCAAACGGATATTGCCCAACGCGCGGGTGAGAAAGGAGCGCAGGCCCGCGTGATCAATCGCCAGCAGGTAGACGAGCGCAACAAAGCGGAAGAGCGTAAGAAGGACTGATCGCAGGCGCAGGCTGCCGACCGCGTGGGAGGTCTTGCAACGGTCGGCTCGATCGAGCTCGGCAAGTGAGCGGACCTTACACCCGGCCACCTGAATACGCCGGCTATGCGTCCGGTGCCACCCGGGCGATCGCGGCCAGCTTGCGGAGGAGCTGCGGGCTCTGCCTCATAGAACCACACGGGGGCTCAAGGAGCGTTGGCAGACACTGATCGGCACCACGCCCCCGGCCGGGCTCAGCCGCGACCTGCTCACGCGCGTCATCGCCGATCATCTGCAGGAGGCCGCCCTCGGCGGCCTCCCACCGGCGGCAAAACGCAAGCTCGCAGCCCTGACACGCGATGCCGAAAGCAATGTGGTGCAGACGGGTTCCCGATGCTCCGGCTGAAACCAGGGTCCAAGCTTGTGCGTGCGTGGCGCAGCAAAACGCACACCGTTCTTGTGCTGGAGGACGGCTTTGAACATCAGGGCAGGCGCTACGCATCGCTGACCCAGATCGCCGGCGCGGTGACCGGAGCGCACTGGTCCGGCCCACGCTTCTTCGGTTTGGTAACAACGCCGTAGCCACCCCTTGGCCGAAAGTCGCGTGATGGCTCGGAACAGCGCTAGCCCGAAGTCAGCGCAGTCTGGGATCACGCGGTGCGCGATCTACACCCGCAAATCGTCCGAAGACGGGCTCGAGCAGGAGTCAACTCGCTCGATGCCCAGCGCGAGGCGTGCCTCGCCTATATCATCAGCCAGCGCCATGAAGGCTGGAAGGCACCCCCACACACTATGACGACGGCGGGTATTCTGGTGGAACCCTCAACCGCCCAGCTGTGCAGCAGCTGCTTGCCGACATTCGTGCGGGACGGATCGATCTGGTGGTCATCTACAAGGTCGGCCGCCTGACCCGATCGCTGGCCGACTTCGCCAAGTTGGTCGAGATCTTTGACGCCCAGGGTGTCTCCTTCGTCTCCATTACCCAGCACTTCAATACAACCACGTCGATCGGCCGGCTGAGTGACCTGTTGGTCTGCACCTGGGTAGGTTCCACCCAGCGCCGACAGCTATCCCAGCCTTCTGAGGGGCAGACGAGAAGAGGACTAACAATGGATACCCGCTCAACCAAGGACAACACGCCGACGCAAGCGCTCTACAGCAAGTGGCTGCAGACGGAGGTGCTGCATACGCTTCAGAGGCCTTTGAGTGACCATCCCGGTGAATCCGAAAGAGGCATTGCTGGGGCTCTGTTCCTTCACCCGCTTTGTATCGTGGCTTGCCCTATTGCATCGAGCCCGTGAGCGACACGTCGCCTGCAACGCCGCGTACCGAAATGCGGCTGTGCCAACCGTTTGGGTTGAGTGGGACGTGACGGTCGAGCAGGACGCCGCGGACGGCGCCGTGCTCGGTCCGATTAGAACACGACGTTCGATGCCGTGCCATGCAATGGGGTCACGTGGTAGAAATCGCGCTGCCCCCGATTGAATGCAGGGACGATCGAGAAGGCATGATGCGTGGTGATACCCTCCGTGGAGATGGACACGCTGCCGAACGGTGGGACGTTCACGTGCGGCACCAGCAGGCTGAAGCTCGTCGAGCCGGAATCGACGGTGCGGACTATTGTCACGCTGACCACTGCGCCGAGATCGCATTCCACCGTGCGGATTTCGTCGCCGGTAAAGCTGAGTGACCGCATGGGATCCTGGTAACTCAGGTGAGGCTTACCGTCGATACCGCTAGTGCTGTAGCTGACGTGCAGGCCCCCGCCTGCGACCGTAAACATGTTTGCCGCGACGAGGGCGACCTGCGCCTGCGCCGACTGCGTTTGGGTGGTGGTGGACATAGCTTGCTCCTGTCATATCGGCCGAGATAGGCAAGGCGCGCCGGTAATCGCGGCGACGTCATGCGTCGAGTCTGACCCTTGCGACGAGCGACGCTTCAGGTCCAACCCATTGATAGCGATCAGCGAACGGAACGCAGGAGATGTAGCTCACAGGTGCGGCAGGCCGCCCTCGGGTCTCGCGGCATCGTGAGATAGATGGGCGGAGCGGCAGCTGCGACGGGCGGACGCGCCTGTTACGTCAGACTACGGCGGGTGACCAACATGCGAACCATCTGGCAGGGACAGGGTCGGCTCTCCGTGTATTTCACGACGGCCCAGTGACCAGAGGGCAGGTCTCGCGTCGCACCTTGAAGAGGGCGGCAAAATCAGCCCGCGATACCAAATCAAGGCATCTCGGGATAAAGCCAGTCAGGTTAGCGTCGGCTCCCGCTTCTAACATCAAGACGAAATCAAAGCCGCGAATTCGTGCCGACACGCCCTCGGGGTCGGCCGAGAGAATATCGTGCGGGGGGATATCATGCGCCTCACGAGTGAGTTTGGCGTAGGAGGGCCGCAAGCGGATCGGCTGTTGTCCCGGATTGGCGAACAGCACCGGCCAATACGCACCGTGTTCTATCAGCAACAATGCGGGCAAGTGATAGTCGGTACGCAGCGTGTTCGACAGCCGCCGGCTACGAGGCCCGGCGTCCCAATATGCCGGCGCTTCCTCCTGAGGCACATTGGTTACATAAACCAAGGCTCCGGGCGGAACAGCGGCGATAACGGCCCGTAACTGGGCGAGATCGTGTCGATGTTCCGTCCAAACTTCCGCCACCACAGCCATCCGTAGCGCGAACAGCACAGCCAAACCGGTGGCGAGCGCTCGTCGTGGCCGTCGAGGCATCGTCAGGGGGTCAACAACGGCAAACAGCAGAAACCCAAACATGATGGCGAATCGCGTATCCAGAAAACTGGCACTCATCAGGTCGAACGGGAGCACAACATACAACGTTGCAAGAACTACCGCGGCCAATATCGCCCGCGGCGCGAGCGTAAACCAACCTACTGAGAGACCAACGGCAATCACTGCGTAAACGAATAGAGCTGTAGCCATGTCGAGAGGGAAAAGGTAATTGATGAAGGGGCTGGCTGTCTGGATGAGTTTGTCATGCGGGTTCATCCAATGCGTCGCTGAGATGCCATCGCTTGGCTCCGTCAAAAGTGACAGGAGCACCGGTCCTGATAGCACCGCAAGTAGCGGAGCCAGCCTACCAATCATGGCTCGGTCTTGCCACATAGCATAAACCTCGGCGCTGCCTATCAGCACAAAGAAGAACACAAATCCGAGCAGGTGGCAGAAGAAGAGTGCGACAGATGCCACGGCCGCTCCCACGATAGTCATGACCGGTCGGTGCTCGCGCCAGGTCAGCCATCCGGCGGCGCACAGCATCGCCAGCCCACTGCCAATCTGCCAATTCAAGAAACCGAGCAGAAAGGTGCTATTATAAGCGACGAGGCAAGAGGTTAGAGGCCAGAGGGAGATCCGCCTAAACAGCGCTCCGTGTAGCGCGATCACGCCAGCCAAGTTCAACAAAAGTACGATACCCAGCAGACAACGCCCCACGACGTGGACGGGCATCAGGTACAGCAGCGATGGGACGATCACATCGGCAGCAAGGTTCGGAATGATTGCCCAGTGCGGCGTGAATATTGGCCCCAGAACGGGGTCTTCCCTTGTCGCGGCTAGCAGCACAAATCGTGCCAGATGATTCGGGTAGTCCAGCAGCGGCGGCACATCAGTGATCAACAGCGGAACGAGGAGGACGACGGACAACAATGGCAGCGCTACCCACCACGCGCGATGTCGGATCACGGCATAATCGGCTTGTTTAGCTGATTGCATCTTAGGGAGGTCTCTTAGCGACGGCATTGGCGGCAGCGGAACCACGGTCTCCCTGTTGCCGTCGGTGTTCGATCTTTAGGCTGCTTGTTGCCGCGGTCCGGCCGATGCTTGACGCGAAACGGATCCATGAGGACATCGCCCTGGAATGCATATACCCGACCTCTGCAATTCGAAGTGCTGGCACCTTCCTAGCACGCAGCATGTGAGCATGCTGTCACAACATTTCAGCGGATCTGCAACGCGGCCGTGGCCGTCGAGCGGTCGGAGCGCATGACGTGCAGGCGATGGAATTCCATTGCGGCGTGCATTTGCCCGGCACGATTGTGGACGCCGGAACGCATGAGGGTCGACTGACGCGGCCGTTGGCACAGCTACCGGCGCCGCGGGTGGTTGCTTTCGAACCGTTGCCCCCGCGTTCGCTCGCCTATACCAGTGTCGGCTGAATGGGACGGCATGATCCCGCCGCATGTCCTCGGCAGGGCAAGAGCGACCTGGGCTGGCGCGATCCGCGGAGATCCTGCGAGATTTGTTTGGCGAAACGCTCGACGTGGTGCCCGAATGGGCACTGCCCCTCGGCTTCACAGACTATTTCGGCATCCGCCACCGACGGTTCCGGGATCAGCTTGCGGACATGTTGGCCGATGCCGAGGAGCGCATCACTCTCAACCGGCGCGCCGGGGAGCTGACGATCAGCTTTGGCGGTGACACAACCAAGCGGGTCAGTTCGCGCAGCGTGCCGGATTTCGCCTTGAAGGGACGCTTCGTCGATCAAGTGAAGCTCGATTCGCACGCGCTGCGCCGGAGCTGACCGTGGAACGAACCCGCTTCGCGGGAAGGATGCGGGATGTTGCTGAGCGAGTAGACGCGCAGCTGATGCACATCGATTGAGCGCGGCCCGGTGCGGGCTGAGCGTTTCGGCTC
>DATJJM010000135.1:0-12042 GCA_035492535.1 Acetobacteraceae bacterium
GAGAGCCAGCCGAAGTACGGGCGCGTCAGGCCATTGGTGAAGCGGTCCACCGCCAGCGCCAGCGCTGCCATGCCGAACACCACCGCCTGGGTGATGCCGACGAGATGACCATCAGCTGCCGCGACTGCCCGTGTGGCTTCCAGTTGCGGCTGTCCCCTCGGTCGAGGACAATCACCACGAACAACTGGGGAGGATCCCGTGGCGATCGAACTCTACACATGGAACACGCCGAACGGCCGCAAGATCAGTGTGGCGTTGGAGGAGATGGGGCTGCCCTACAACGTCCATCCGGTGAACATCAGCAAGGGCGAGCAGTTCAATCCGGACTTCCTGAAGATCAGCCCGAACAACCGCATCCCGGCGATCATCGATCCTGAAGGTCCGGGCGGGAAGCCGATCAGTGTGTTCGAGTCAGGGGCGATCCTGATCTATCTTGGTGCGAAGACCGGCAAGTTCTATCCATCCGATCTGCGTGCGCAGGTGCCGGTGCTGGAATGGCTGATGTGGCAGATGGGCGGCTTCGGCCCGATGCCCGGACAGGTGCATCATTTTCTCCAGGTGGAGAACGAGCAGGATCGCCGCTATGGGCTGGAGCGCTACTCGAAGGAGACGCGCCGTTTGTATGGTGTGCTCGACAAGCGGCTGTCGCAGGTGGAGTTTGTTGGAGGGCCGGTGTCGATTGCCGACTTCGCGATCCTTGGCTGGGCCTGGCGGCATGAACGGCACAAGGTCGATCTCGCCGAGTTCCCCCATGTGAAGCGTTGGTATGAAGCGATGATGGCGCGTCCGGGCACGAAGCGCGGGTTCGACGTTGCGCTGAGCTGAGCGCCGTTGGGAGCGATGCCGGCTGGCCCGTACTATCCGCCGGCCATCCGGCGGCGCCATCCGTCCAGAATAACGCGGGCCAGATGCTCGTAGTCATTGCCGAAATGATGGCCGCCCGCGGTCCGGATCACCGTGACGTTGTGCCGCGCGAGCTCCGGGCAGAGTGAGTCCGTCTCGTCTTCACCATAGAAGCACTGGATCAGGGCTGGGGGTACTTTGGCGATCTCGGGCGCGACCGGTAGCGCGGCGGCACTTGGAGGCATGCCCAGCCAGCCGGTGATCTTGATCTCGAAGTCGGCCGCGCTGGTAAAGCCCAGCAGCGCCACCAGGCTTATCTTCTCGCGTTGCTGCTGCGGAAGCCGATTGTAGATGAATGGCAATACACCGGCGCCGAACGAGTAGCCGATCAGGGCCACGCTGCTGGCATGCCAGCGGGCGCGGTACGTCCGGATGACATTGCTGATGGCGCGCGCCGTCTGTTCCGGGCTCTTCTTGCGCCAGAAGTAATGCAGGCTGTCGACGCCTACGACGGATACGCCCCAATTCTGGAGGTTGCGCGCGATGGTCTGGTCCAGGTCGTGCCAGCCGCCGTCGCCGGAGATCACAACCGCAAGCATTGTACTCGGGTGAGGCGCTGGCAGTTCAACCAGCGGCAGATTGGCGACATCCTCGCCGGTGTCTACGACTGACAGACGGGGTTCGACCAGGGCCAGCAGCATGGATGCCGCGGTTGCTCCAGCATCGAACGAACGGGTTTCGATGGGTGAGCCTGCCTTGCGCAATTGCGCGATCATGGTGTCGAGCGACGGCGGAAGCTGGGTTGTCGATCCGATGCTCCAGAAGCCTGGCAAGCCGTGTGTCTGCTCGATCGCGGGATCGGGTGGACATGGATTGAAGCGCGGATCGAGTGTCATGGCCGGATCGATCGAAACGGCGCCGGCGATGGTATTGGAGGGTGCGCCGCGCAGCACCTGTTCGGCCAGTGTACCGCCTTCGCCAATGCCGGCGGCGATCGGGGCCATAAATGCATCCGTGCCGCGCCCGCGCTGCACCTGTCCGCTGATGGCGGTGATATCGTTGTACAGCCCGTGGCAGGCTTCCGGGGCGTTGGCCAGTGCAGCAGCATAACGACCGGAATCGACGCCGATGACGAGGATGCCCTTTGCTGTCAGCGCATTGGCCGTCTGGTCGTCCTGCGCTGTCCAACCGGCTAGGGTGGAGAACAGCACCAGAAGGCCGCGTTGTCCTCCCTGGGGCGCACTCACATGAACGTCGCCGAAACGTCCGCCGGCGATTGTCTCCGCGCCGGCTGGTGCGGCGGCTATGGCGATGGCGAGACAGGCCATCAGGCCGATGAGTGTGGCGCGGCGCCTCACGAGCGGTGCCCGGCAAGCACCGCCAAGTCTGCCAGAGTGAGGAATGGACCGAGCAGGCCACTTGCGGCCAGGTAACGTGGCTGCCAATCCGGATCGAATTTGCCCTTGAAGCTGCGCAGGCCACGGAAGTTGTAGAGACGGCCGCCAAATCGCCACAGCAGATGACCAAGCCGGTGCCAGTTGCCAGCCAGCGGTGTCGACGCCAGTCCGGACAACGGGGCCATGCCCAGACTCAGCCGGCTGAACCCAGCCTGCTTCAAATGCAGCGCCAGCTTGGTGAAGAGGAATTCCATGGCATAGGGCGATGCGTCATCGACATGCCGCATGACACCGACCGTCGCTTCGGTGTGCAGATCGGTGGTCATGAAGGTGGCGAAGGCGACAGCCCGGCCATGCTGGCGCACCAGAATCACTGACTGGGCCATCAGGTATCGGGCATCGAAAGAGGCAACGGAAAAGGACTTCTCCCGCGCACGTCTCTGCGTGAGCCAGGCATCGGACACTCTGCGCATGGTCGGCAGCATGTCGGCGACCGCTGGCGGATCGACGAGTTCCATGGAAAGCCCATCGCGTTCGCCACGCTTGACGGCATAACGAAGCCTCGAACGCTGCGATCCCTCAAGCTGGAAATCGCGCAGTGATATGCAGGCCTCCTCACCCAGCTTCATCAGTGTGAGGCCCGCTTCCAGGTAGAGTGGCAATGCATCCGGACGCACCTGGTAGAATGCTGCCCTGCCACCATGGCGATGTGCCAGGGCGACGAAGTCAGCGATCAGCCCTGGCCATTCCTGCGCCGGACCTACCGGATCGTGCAGGGCCACCCAGCTCCGGCCACGCTTGGCGTACATCAGGAAGGCCTCGCGCGAGCGGGAAAACAGGAAGCTCTTGTCGCCCATCATGGCAAGCACAGCGTCGCTGCGTTCCTGTCCGCGCACGATCGCCGCCGCGTCGCGCATATCATCGGCGGTCGGTGGCGTAAGTCGGCCGGATCCTGGCCGCAGCAATTGCCAGACGGCGAGCGCGAAGGCGAACAACGCTGCACCAACGGTGGCCCTGAGCGCGCGCGATGCCTTTTCATCGAACTCGAACTGCCACCACATCTCGCGGCTGTACGGGACATCGCGGAATGCGAAGAACAGAACCCAGAACGCGACGACCAGTACGATCGCGATGGCGACGCACCACGACAGCGAAAAGCGCTGCTGGAACAGCGACGCCGGGCGATCGAAGCGGTGCCGGGTCATGACCAGCAGCAAGAGCAGGAAGCCGAGCGCTCCAGCCTCGATGAAGGCAAGGCCCTTCGCGAGCGACAGTACCAGGCTGACCGCGGTGATGATCGTCGCCAGCCACCACGCGCCGTCGAGGCGACGCAACAGGCCGCGCGCGACGAACATCAGCATCACGCCCAGCACACTGCCGACGAATTGTGATCCCTCGACGACCCACAGCGGCAGCGCCATTTGCAGCAGGGCGAGGCGCTTGCCGAACGCAGGAGTTGCACCGGACATCAGCAGGATGGTTCCCAAGGCGAAGGTGATGGCACCGAGGAACAGCGGGGCCAGCGACCTTGCCCGCGGCGACCCGGCGGCAAGCCCTGTCGGTGCCAGCCGCCTGGCAATGATGCTGACTTCGAATGCCGCGAGCAGTGCGCCGGCCAACAGCAGCGGCAACAGGAAGTAGATTCCGCGATAGGCGAGCAGGGCCGCCACAACGGCAGCTGGCGGAACCTCGCGGCCGACGGTGAAGACGATGACCGCCTCGAAGACGCCAAGGCCGCCTGGCGTGTGGCCGATCACGCCGAGCAGCAGTGCGATCGTGTATACAGAGAGGAAGTCGAGCAGACCGAAATCGATCGTCGGCAGCAGCACGTACAGCGTGAGTCCGGCACCGGCCACGTCGATGGCAACGAGGATGACCTGGGCAATGACTTCGCGCAGCGGAATCGCCAGGCCGAAGCGGCGCAGGAACTGTGGTCCCCGGTCCGGCCGCCACCAGGCCAGTGCGATCGTGACGCAGGCCAGGAGCACGACCCCGAGCACGAACACCGGTGCTGGATGGACGTGCAGCATCACTGCGATCGGGGTTGCCGAACAGACCAGGCCAAGTCCGCTCAAGACCAGCAGGCCGAGCACGAAGGTCGTGCCAGTGACCGCTGTCAGGCGCGCCACCTGTGACGTCCCGACGCCGCCCGCGCTGAACACACGCAGGCGGACCGCGCCGCCGGTCAACACACCAAAGCCGAGCGCATTTCCGAGGGCTGAGCCTGCTGTCGCGCCGATCCACACCAAGGGGCGCGGCAACCTGATGCCTAGCGCGCGCAGACCTGCCGCGTCCCGTCCGACCAAGGCAAGATAGCTGACGAACGTGGCCAGTATGGCTTCCGCGAGCACACTCGATGGCAGCCGGCGCAGTGTCTTGACCACCGCGTGATAGTCGACATGCTGCGAGAGCGTCTGCGCCGCCAAGAGCACAACGATGCACGCTGCGATCGCAAAAATGGGCATGGCGAACCGCCGCCCGGTTGTGCCGATGCTGAGCGCGGTTTTTTTGATATTCGCCATTCCGCGCATACGGAGGTTATGCGCCTCAAGCGACTGATTTTTCATGAACGCTTCCGAAGCCTTCCCGCCCCGAGTTATGACAAAAGATTGCAGAATACGTCAATTGTATCATGCCATGAAACAGACCGTTGCACAGGACGACACGGTCCAGGGTTAATCACAATTCAGATAGTGGCCGCCTTACCGGCAGGTGAAATGTCGCGCAAGAGTTTGGCCTAATGTGGGCGTCGCGCCCCGATCCTAATCGCCACCGCCAACGAGCTGGGGTGAGGCGGAGGCGAAATGGATGCCGTTCGCGGCGAAGGCTGACTTGATGCGGCTGAAAACCATGCGACGAACGGCGTACTGGCGACCTGGCCGCGTCTTGAACATCAGGCCGATCTGCATGCCTGTATCGATCATCGCCTGGACGCCAAGCGAGCGGAGAGGATCGATCAGCTCCTGTCCGAGTGTGGGATCGGCAGACAATTCGTCACTCACCGTCGCCACCACAGTCTCGAGCTGCTCCAGGTCGGTATCGTAGGCGACGACCACATGCAGGTTCTCGACCACCCAGTCGCGCGAGAAGTTGGTGATCGCCTTGAGGTCGCCGAATGGTACGGTATGCAACTGGCCGTTGATATGGCGCAGCTTCACGGAGCGCAGGGAGAAGCTTTCCACCGTTCCGCGGATGCCGCCACTTTCGATGTATTCACCGACGCGGAACGCGTCGTCCACCAGGAAGAAGATGCCCGAGATGACGTCTCGTACGAGGGTCTGGGCGCCGAAGCCGACAGCGATGCCGACCACGCCGGCGCCGGCCAGGAGCGGGCCGATCTGCAAGCCCATCGCCGCGAGCGCACTGAGCGAGGCCATGACCAGCACGATGACCATCGCGAAGTTGCGCAGCACGGGCAGCAGTGTTCGCAGGCGCGCCTGCCGTCGCACCGCGTCACCGTCCAGATCGTCGATCGGCTGGGCACTGCCGTTGAGGCGGGTATCGATCAGGACGCGCACCACCTGCCACAGCAGGTCGCTGATCACCACGATGATCAGCGCTTCCAGGAGGCCGCGCGCGATGCGCGTCATCGGCGTGTCCATGGCGGCCATCGCGGTCATGTCGATGTCCCAGACCTGCACCAGTGCTGTGGCGGCCAGCAGCACGACCAGTGATTGGATCGTGCGCTGGCCGATCGCCAGATGCGCCGGGTTCTCGACGTCGGGTGTGGTCTCCCGGCCGAGCAACACAGTGCCGACGGACTGGCTCAGCACGTAGGTTGCGATCGGGATCGCGGCCAGGATCAGCAGCGTCCACCCGACGGTGCGACCCCCCATCAGGAACAGCAGCCAGTCGGCCACGAGCGCCGTGGTGATGAGCAGCCGCACGATCGGGCCACGCCCACGCCGGGTCATCTCGCAAGGAGCAACGGGGGCGGACCACACGACACCGACGCTCATGGCAGCAATGAGCAGCAGCACGAGTTGCCACAGCAGATCGACGCCGGCATCCGACACGCCGAAGGTGCGCATCGTCATGGTGGTCTGCCACCCAATCGCGGCGGCACCGATGATGCGCGCCAGCCACCGGTGCCAGAACCACGCGGTCTCGGTGCTGACCGGCACCAGGCGGAGCCGCTCCGCGCCGGGTGCCAGGAAGAACCGCGTCGCGGTCAGCGACAGGCGGATGGCGATGAAGGCGAGGAGGTAGCCGAGGATGATCGACCCGATCAGTGGCGGCCAGGCGAACAGCAGGAAGGTGCCCATACTGCCTGCCGTGAACGCGCACACGTAGAGCGTCGCGAACAGCAGGCGCTCGATCACAGTTGTGAGGCGTTCGCGCGGCGTGTCCATCGCCAGTGCGTTGAAATGCACGCGCCACGGTCGGGCCAGGCGATAGAACAGCCACTGCGCGCCGATGCCGCCGGCGAGGAACAGCGCGACGAGGGCGAATACGCGGGGCAACTTCGCGCCTGGCAGGTCGGATTGCACGCGCGTCCAGAAACGTTCTGTCTCGACCGCGATGTCCGCGCTCTCGGATACGAGGCCCCAGACCCTGGCGCGCACGGCGACCAGCGCCGATTCCATCGCGGCACCTGCCGTGGCCGTGGCGCTTTTCGTTTCGGTCGGTGCGCCCGGGGCGGCTTCCTGCAAGAGCGCCTGCCGGACTTTCGGATCACCGAGCAGGTCCAGAATGGCAGCGCCCTGGTCTGAGGAGACCAGCGCGCGCAGCTGCGCCACCCGTGCCGGGGTGTCGTCGATGGTGTCCTGGCCCGCTGCCTGGGTGGCGAGCGGGACAGCCATCATGAGGACGGTGAGGAGGCAGCGGAGCATCGGCGAGGTCATGGTAGCGCAGGTTAAGACCTGACCGCTGGGCTGTTTAGCTCGCCGTTTGTCCGATCCGGTGGTGGCCGGTGGCGGCGGGCGGAATGTTTGACGCTGGCTGGGCAACGGCCTAGATAACGGCGCTTGCAAACCATCCTCCGGGGTTCGCCCGCGGGGGCGTCCGCATCCCGGCGGAGGGGTGGCCGAGTGGCTGAAGGCGGCGGTTTGCTAATGCGCAATGCGCCGTCCTCGCTTGTCCGCCTCAGTATTTGCAGGTCCGCATTTGCAAGGCTTTCGGCGACACGCTGACACCGGCCGTGACGTCGTGTCCTCCACCATCCCGCAGTGTCCGGTGCCATTCGGGGGTGACCCCCAGATGCGTCACCGTCGGAGGCGATACGTCGCGCACATCTCGACGTCACATCGCGAAGCTCAGTGATCAGAACCCGTGTGCCAAGGAGGTATTCCGCCCATGACAATCCCTCGTGTCTGGACTGATGAGCAGGGAGAATCGCATTTCAAAGACCTTGACTGCCTGAGGCAATGGCGCCGACGGCACCGGGACTTCCCGACATGCGGTCAACAAGTTCGATGCCTGCTGAAGGCTTTCGTCTGATAACCTCCGGCGCGGCAGTTTGTGATCGTGATGAAAGGTGCAATAGCCGTCGAAGTGTCTGACGGCGAGGTCCTGCGGCTCGATCCTGGGTCGATGATTTTTTTCGAGGACGTGCGCGGCAAAGGCCATCTCAATCGAATGGTTAGCGATCAAGCGGTCATGCTGGCGTTCCTCATTGTCCCGGAAGACTGGAGCCTCGATGGGTCCTGATCGCTGAGCTTTGCTATCAGGTATGGCGGGTAGCGCGCGCTGCAGTTCGGCGCCGGCGCGCTTGGCGGGAGTACGGTTTGAAAAATTGCGCGGCGAAAAAATTATCTGCGCGTGGATCCCGGAGCGGTAGATCTGCCGGCGCGATCTCCCAAAACGACACCCCCCACGGGGTCATGGGATTGGAATGGCGCTCTCGTGAGCGATGCGTCACCGCCCGGAAGCCGCCCCCGAAGCGCTTGCCGAAGGCTGCGGCAGAAGGAACGCCTGCATTCCCCCGCATCGCGTAGGGCGTCGTCCGCCTGCCGCTGAAGATGAGTTGTCGCGCGAGGAGCAACCGTCGCGCCGGTGGTGGCGCGGTCTCGGCTGCAACAGGCCGCGCGGCAATCCACGGCCAGCACGAATCCCGTGAACTCAGCAAGCGTGCTGGACGGGGTGATGGCCCGGGTCCGTCAGCCGGGCGTTGGCGTCGGCCATTGGCGAAAATTTGGTAGGGAATCCGGTCAAAGGTGGTAATAGGGCGAACCATTCAGAAAATCTCGGGGGCGGTTCGATGTTCGAAAACCCAGCCTTTCGCGATGTTTGGGCACCGCGGCTGTTGAGCATCGTTCGCATTGTGCTAGGACTTCTGTATATGCAACATGGGTTGTCCAAATATCTTGGATTTCCCACGCCCGCGCCCCCGAATTTTCAAGCGGCCTCGTTATACGGCTTGGCGGGACTTATTGAGATAGTCGGCGGCCTTTTGCTGGCACTCGGGGTCTATACAAGGTGGGTAGCCTTCATCATTTCCGGGGAGATGGCTGTTGCCTTCTTCTTCGTGAGACAACGATTGTCAACTAGCTTCTTTCCATTGCGAAGCGGTGGTCAGTTAGAGGCAGTCTACAGCATTTTTTTCTTCACATTCTTCCTCGTTGGCGGTGGCGCTTGGAGCATTGATACATTGCGCCGGCGCCCGCAACGCCGAATATAGTTATGAGGGTGGTCTCGGTGGCACGAAGCAAAGTATTTCAGCAACATCCTGCGGACTATCGCGTGGAACTCCTGGTGGCGGCGGTGGCTTGAAAACCCCGTAAGTATAGCAGGCCACTGCCTTACCAGTGGGGTTCCCGATGCCGCGGATGATGACTCCGGGCGGTACGACGTAGCTCCAACCTTCAATGTCTACTTCGTACTGCCCATCGCGGATGCGGAACGCAACGAAGCGACAGTCACTCAGATCGCAGCAGAGGCGCTTCGTCCCCGGTTCCAGCAATGAATGAAACCAATCGCGAAGGAATGGATCGGGGGCAACGTCGGCCGGAGGGGCCGCCAAAGATACCGCCGGTAGTAGCAGCGCCAGCAGCGCTCCCCAACGGATCACTTCAAAGCCACTCGTATTCCTTCAGCAATTGCACGTGCCGCTGCCTCAGGTCGGCAAGATCAGCCATACATTGACCGAAGCTTTGACTGGAGGACGCAATGCCGAATTTAACACAAAGGGCATTATCCTCTTGGGAGATCCGCTTCAGGATCGCGTCCTCGCCGTAAGCTCGGATGCCGCTTGATGACAGGGCCGCTGAACCAGTCAGCAGCAAAGCGCCGAGTGCGGCGACCAGCACCGCTGCTTTACCCTCGGACATCGTTTCGCCTCCCACCCAACACCCTCTGTCGGCACGGATCTATTCCGGATTTGAGGCACCTCGGGCCCAAAACCGATTGTTCTCCTTGGGCTACATTAAATTTACGTTAACTGCAAGCCAGACTGTGGGGCGCGGGCGACCTTGTGTGAGTGGGGTTCTGCGCGGGGGCCTGACAGGGCCTGCGACGCCGGCGGAGCCGGTGTCCGCCGCTGATAGCGCCAGCAGCCGGCTGGTGCGGAAGATCGTGCTGCGCGAGATAGGAGGACGCATTTATTCGAGTGTGATCAGATATCCTTCGAAAGGAATGTCGGAGACGACCTCGGTGGTGTGACCGGGTCCCTCGATGTTCGCGTCAATCAGGCTTTGGCCCGGCCCCAGAATGTAGGTAGCGCCGCCGCTGCCGGTGAAACGGACAGCGCCAGCCAGGCAAACGATGAGTTGCTTATGCGGTGTCGGATGCTGCTCGCCAACCCAACCTGGCGGTATGCGCATAAACACGCACCGGCCAACAGGCATCGCTGGGCCGACCGCGACCGGCGCTGCGGGCGGCGCATATTCCTTGACCACCAGTGGCAGCCGAACCTGATCAAACCGGCACGCGCCGTCGTCATCAGAGAACATCCGAGGAATAATGAGCACGTTATCGTCGTCGGTTGTCACCTTGCTACCCCCACACGGAATGGCCAAGAAACCTTGGCGCAACGCTCCGACGGGCCAAGACACGCTTTGGGGGGTCCCAAGGAAGCGGATGTGCGGAAGATAGTGCTGCGCGAGTAGCCGTCGCGGACTTGTCATCTGGTCATGAGCCGTCGGCACCTTGCGCAGCAAAATCCCGGTGTTCACGACAGCCCGCACAAATTCGGGGCTCACAATCCGAAGTTTGGCAAACGGCGGAGGCGTTACGTCACGGTGCATGGCACCAAAAAAGCAGGCGCAGCCGGAACTCATCCGGCTGCTCGCTGAAGTCGAGGCCGGGTTGGCCGTCGATCCTTCGAAGGTGACGGTCGCCGAATACCTGCGTTGGGATACCCCCGCGGCGCGGGCAATCGAAGCCGCCACGGCGGGAAGGTGAGGGGGCTTGGGTGCCATTCGGGTGCCAATGGCCTGTTCCGTTCTCCCTTCCGGCGTGCTAAGGCCTTGTTCTGCCTAAGCCGGAGGGGTGGCCGAGTGGCTGAAGGCGGCGGTTTGCTAAACCGTTATAGGGGGTCAACCTCTATCGTGAGTTCGAATCTCATCCCCTCCGCCATATAGACCGTTTAATTTATTGAAATCACGTAGAAAATCGAAAGATGCAAAAGCGCAGCATACACTTTGGCATGCACCTCTTGGCTCAGCCGATACAGAGTTCGTTCTCCCGATAACTTCCGATCCCGATCATGTTCGATGCCAGCCCATTTGAACCTGCTACATCAGCGGAAAACGAGGCGGCATTAGCCGAGGCTATCCGCTGGCCAGATGACCCGCAGCGCCGAGGTATTCCTCGCTGGTGTCTGCGCCAAACATCTCACCGAGCGCTTGCTGGTGGCTGGCTTCGTGTTCATGCGCCGTGCCGACTGACACCAGCGACTATGGCAGCCGCCAACGCCCGACAGGCAACGTCATGGCTTCCTTCGTAACACTTCTTGGAGCGTGCTATGGTGCCTTGTCCAATCGGCCGTGTTGCGACAACGATAACGGATGATGTCTTCTATCCGTAGCAGAGAGTTCATTCGACTTGAACTGCTCGCCGACGACCCGGAGTCTCTCTTGGAGTCGGGGTGCGACGAAATCCAAGAAGGCGCGCAGCTTCAGCGGCTGTTGCTGGTGTGGGGCATGTACGACTTGCACTGGGAATGGTGGCAGCGCCAAGTCAGACATTATGGGCACCAGCGTTCTATCACGGACGCTCGCCGCTGCTTGATACGACATCACCCGCGCGATTCCGTGGCCGGCGACCGCCCCGCCGATTACCCCTTCCGCCGTATTGACCGAAAAGCGAGGGGTGACGGAGATCTGGTGGATTGCCCCTTCGATCGCAAAACTCCAATCGCGATAGCGCTGTAGCCCTTCGAGCGCGATGAAGTCATGACCTTGGAGGTCGGCGGGCGCTCGCGGCTCGCCGCGCCGGCGGAGATAGTCCGGGCTGGCGCACACCACCCACCGAACCTCGCCGACACGCCGCGCAACCAGAGCGCTGTCCGGCATGCGCCCAATCCGAACCGCAACGTCGATGTGGTTCTCGACCAGATCGATGACCCAATCTGCCAGGACCAGCCGTACGGAGACCTCGGGATAGGCTGCTAGAAAATCGTGGACGACCGGCACCACGTTCAGCGCGCCGAACGCGATAGGCGCCGTCACCAAGAGTTCGCCACGCGGTGCGCGATACTCTCCTGACGCCGCCCGCTCCGCCTCGGCCAGTTCCTCCAGCACGCGACGCGCTGATGCAACGAAAGCCGTGCCGGCTTCGGTCAGCAATAGCTTGCGGCTGGTGCGCACCACCAATTGCGATCCCAAGTGCGCTTCAAGGTCGGACACCCGACGGCTCACCGTCG
>DATJJM010000136.1:0-8529 GCA_035492535.1 Acetobacteraceae bacterium
TTCCCTGCTGGCAGCCATCCTGCTTGGCGTCAGCGACGCTGCCGGCAAGTATTATGTTCCGACACTGGGCGCATTCCTCATCTACCTGGTCATGGTCAGTCTGCTGCTGTGGCGACCCTCTGGTTTATTCGGGCGCCGTTAGTTATCCCTCTGGAATCAGTCAATATAACTAACTATATCGCTGCGACACCACCAGGAGCCGCAGACGCATGCCTACGCCCACTCATAGCCCTCCAAGGAATCCGAACATCGACGAGGTCCATGCGCTCGGGCACCCGGATTCCCCTCTGCCGCAGACCCGCTGGCAAGATGAACCAGGCCCCCATTCCGGTACACCGGCCATGCCGCCACCGGTCCCTCGACCGCCGAATCAGCCGGCTGCCCCGGTATTGGCACAGGGCACCAGCAGCGATCTCATCGTGAGCTGGATCGCGCCAGGCGTGGACGGGACGCACAGCGCCGCTACCTCCTTCTCGCTTCGGTTCAGCCCAATGGCGGCCGGCGCCTGGACCGTCGTCAGCAACATCCGCAGCCCCTACGATCTCACTGGTCTGACCGCGGGCGCCGCGTATGACGTACAGGTCCAGGCGGCCAACTCGGCCGGCAGCAGTGACTGGTCAGTGAGCAGCACTCTAGCCACGGCGTCTGCCGGACCGTACCCGCCGAACACGCCGGCCATCGCGGGTATTGCGCCGCCGGTCGATGGCACGGTTACCAAGCTCACCGTGACGTGGTCCGCGCCAACGGTGGACGGATCCCATGGCGCGGCCACCGGCTACAACATCCGTACCAGTCCGCATGGCGCAAACACGTGGACCGTTGTGAGCACGGTCACCAGCCCATACACGATCACTGGCCTGGGTGGCGCAACAACGATCGATGTCCAGGTCCAGGCCACCAACGCTGCCTCCGGCCCCAGTGCCTGGTCATCCATCGGCACAGGAACGACCTGGGGCGCGACAGTGGCGCCGGGTGGATGGCAACCGGCCACCTCCCAGGTGCACAACACCAGCGTGGCGCCGAATGGTGGGGTACAGTTGTTCGCCGTCGCTGCGCCAACCGCGGTGACAGGCGCATCGTTCGCCTGGTCGACAAGCAACACGACAGTACCGACCTCCGGGCTGATCGCCGCGCCATCCGACGGCCAGACCAACGGCTATGGCCAGTATTTCAACGCCCCCGCCACCGCCGGCACTTACTATCTCTGGTCCCTGGCCCAGGGCGCCGGCAGCACCACGATCGGCGCATGGGTCAGCGGATCGATTACCGTCTCCTAGCGGCGGGCTCTGGATGACTGGACACGTCATGCCGCGGGGAAGCAAGGCCAAGGGCCCTGCCCCTTGGAAACCCCGCTAAGGGCGGCGCCCTTAGAACCCGTTAGTTGTTTGTGGAGGGGGCCTTCCGAGAAGCTGCCAGCGTCCGTGCCGGTTGGTCTCCCTCCTCACCACAAGCAAACAAGTGGATCCCAAAGGCTCCGCCTTTGGCGTGGGGTTTCGGGGGAGCGGCGCTCCCCTGACGTAGTCACGCCATGGCACTGGCCACCCAAGCCCGGTTTCGGGCAGAGTTGCGCCCATGAGCGACATGCATATCGTACCTGTCATCCTGTCAGGCGGCTCCGGCACACGCCTGTGGCCGGTGTCGCGGGAATCGTTTCCGAAGCAACTCTGGCCGCTGACAGCGTCGCGCACGCTGCTGCAGGAAACCGCGCTGCGCGCGTACGATCCTGCGCACTTCGCCCCACCCGTCATCGTGTGCAACCACGAGCACCGCTTCCTGATCGCCGAACAGCTTCGTGCCATCGGCATCGGCTCTCCGCGCATCCTGCTGGAACCGGTCGGGCGCAACAGCGCGCCCGCGATCGCCACCGCTGCCCTGCTGGTCGCGGAAACCACGCCCGACGCGGTGCTATGGCTGCTCGCAGCCGACCATGCGATCGCCGACACCAAGGCATTGCACGAAAGCCTCGCCGTCGCGGCAAAGGCGGCCCGTGCAGGGCGTATCGTCACCTTCGGCATGCGGCCAACCACGCCGGAAACCGGCTACGGCTACATCGCCCGTGGTGCGCCGCTGTCGGATGCGCCCGGCGCGTTCGCCGTCGCGGAGTTCGTGGAAAAGCCGGACGCTGCCCGCGCGGCGAAGCTTTCAACCGATGGCCGGCACCTGTGGAACTCCGGCATGTTCGTGTTCACCGCGCGCACCTTGCTGGAGGAATTGGAGGCCCATGCGCCCGACGTGCTCCACGCCGTTCGCCAGGCGATGGCAGAGCGCCACGAGGACCTGGATTTCATCCGGCTCGGCGAACAGGCATTCACCGCCTGCCCCTCGATCAGCCTCGACTATGCCGTCGCCGAACGGACCAGCCGCGCCGCGGTGGTCCCTGCCGATATTGGCTGGTCCGACGTGGGAAGCTGGGGCGCGCTATGGGATCTCGGAGCCAAGGACGACGACGGGAATGTCGCAGTCGGCGACGTCCTGCTGGAGAACGCCCGCAACTGCTATGTCCGCAGCGATGGCATGCTGGCTGCCGTCGTCGGGCTCGAGGACGCGGTCGTGGTGGTGACCGAGGATGCGGTGCTGGCCATGCATCGCAGCCATTCGCAGGACGTGAAGAAGGTCGTTGATCGGCTCAAGGCAGCGAAACGGCACGAGGCGGTCGCACACAATCGCACCTATCGGCCCTGGGGATTCTACGAGACCCTGATCCTGGGCGACCGTTTCCAGGTGAAGCGCATCGTCGTCTCGCCGGGTTGCAAGCTCTCGCTACAGAAACACTTCCATCGCGCCGAGCATTGGGTTGTTGTTACGGGCAGCGCACTCGTGACACGCGACAACGAATCGATGCTGGTGCGCGAGAACGAGAGCGCCTACCTGCCGCTTGGCTGCGTCCATCGCCTCGAGAATCCCGGCAAGATTCCGCTGGCGCTGATCGAGGTGCAGTCCGGATCCTATCTCGGCGAGGACGACATCGTCCGGGTGAATGACGACTACAACCGGACCTGATTGGCGCGACACACGTCGAGCAGCTTGGCAAGGCGCCAGGCGGTGCCGTGGATTTCCGCCTCAGCCGGCATGTGCAGTCCGTGGAAAACGGCCGCCACCAGCCCTGCGATCATCACCAGGCGCAGCACGTTGAGGTCCGCCGGGGGAACACCGGCGATCCTTCGCATGATCGAGGCACCCGCGATGCCCACCAAGGCGCCCAGCACCACTTCGGGCCAGGTATGCGCACCCAGGACCAACCGCGAAGCACCGATAATGGCGGCGGCGAGCAGCGACACCGGCAGCACGATGCTGCCGCCACGACGGCGCAGCGTTGCGGCGAGGCCTCCGGCAAGCACGGTTGCCGCCGCGACGTGGCCGCTCGGCGTATGCAGATCCCCCGCGCCGCACGGGATCAGCACAACCTTCAGCATCAGCATGACGGTGAAGGTGCCGATGATGGTGACAGCCCAGGCGAGCGCACCCCGGCTCCATCCCTGGCTCAACAGCGCAAGACAGATCGCCAGCACCACCGGCAGCACCACTGCCTGGTCGGCGAAGTCGGTGATGTATCTCATGGCAGGGTGTAGCTGGACAGCACGCGGCACGTCTTTGCAGACTCGCGAGCGGATCGCAACGAAGGAATGTGTCAATGAACATAAATTTCACCAGTAAGCATGTGGTGGTATGTGGCGGCAGCCGAGGCATCGGCCGATCCATCGCTCTCGGCTTCGCGCAGGCGGGTGCGGCGGTATCGATTTGCGCGCGCGGCGCCGAGACATTGGAGGCCACACGCGCCGAGATTGCGGCATTCGGCCACACGACCCATGCAGGCGTGTGCGATCTGGGCGATGGCGCGGCGATCCGGCGCTACATCCCCGATGCGGCACAGGCGCTGGGTGGCATCGACATCCTGGTGAACAACGCATCGGGCTTCGGCAACAGTGATGATGAGGCAGGCTGGGCGGTCAGCGTTGCCGTCGACATGATGGCGATCGTTCACGCCACGCAGGCGGCGCTGCCGTTCTTGAAAGAGGCCAAGGGCAACGTGGTCAACACGTCGTCGATCTCGGCGCTGCGCCCATCAGTCCGGCAGCCGCCCTATGGCGCGATCAAGGCGGCGGTGATCCACTACACGATGACGCAGGCCGCGGCCTACGCGAAAGACGGTATCCGCGTGAACGGCGTCGCGCCGGGCTCCATCGAGTTTCCCGGCGGCGTCTGGGAGCGGCGCAAGAGCGACAATCCGAACCTCTACAACGCGATCCTGCGATCGATCCCGTTCGGACGGCTCGGGCACCCTGAAGAAATAGCGAATGTCGTGCTTTTCCTCGCCTCGCCTTTGGCGTCGTGGATCACCGGCCAGACGATTGTGGTGGATGGCGGCCAGTTGCTGTAAGCGCGAGCGAATTATCGACGCAGTCATCGAACGGGATGGCGCGGTCCAGCGCGCCGCCGGACCGCATGGCGGCCTGCAGCCGGTCGAACCCTTCACGCGGCATCACAGGGTCCGACGCATACAGGCCCAGCGCTCGATACCGGTCCATCGCGGCGGCGAAGATGTCGCGCGGCACCGACGGAAAGTAATCCGCCAGGGTGTGCGCAATCTCGCTACCTGGAGTGGTAGCGATCCACCGCAACACGCGCGCCATTGCGCGTGTCATGCGCAGCAATTCGTCGTGGCGCGAAACCAGCGTGGCCCGGCGCGTGACCAGCGTGGTGTAGGCAGTGAGACCGCGATGGGACGCCGCGTACCAGACATGGCCCGCGCCTGACGCGATCAGGTCCTCGGCGTAAGGCTGGAAGAGCTGGACGGCATCCAGTGTTCCGGCGCGCAGCGCCTCGGCGTTCTCTGCCATGGTCGGACCGTGGACCCGTGTCAGCGAGGCCGGATGGACGCCTGCGCGGCGAAGATCATCCTGGAGGCAAAGCCACGGTGTCGGCACCTCCGCGACCGAGGCAAAGCGGAGGGCGGCAAGATCGGGCAGTTGGAAATCCGGGCGCGGCTCACGGCCGATCACGAAGAACGGATCGCGCGCAATCACGTCACAGAAGCAGACGCTGTCGGCGTTCGAGTCCTGCGCATGGGTCAGCATCACGCGCAGCGGACCTCCCCACATGACGTCGATCTCGCCGTCACGCAGCGCTGCCGAGGTCCTGGCCGGATCCGGCGAAGCGACCATCGTGACCTCGACATTCTCGGCCTGGTACGCGCCGATGGCGTGCGCGGCATAGAACGGCGCGTAGAACAGCGCGCGGAAGTTTTCCGACAGGCGAATAGGCATGAGGCGACTCCTGACGAATGCTGTCACTGCCGGCGAGGCGAAGCAAACGGTGGCTTGGTACCGATAGACAATAACCCGGCACGGCGACGGGCCTTTGCGTCCGTCCGGTGCCTCGAGCAGTATCGGGGCGGAATGGACACGCCCTCTGGGACACGACAGCAGATGGTGATCGAGACGACTCGACCAGAGTTTATCCACTTGGCCTAGTCAACATCACGTTGCCGCATTAGCCTCGAACATCGGCATTTCGCAGCGCTCTCGTCACGGGCTGCAGCATCCTATGCGAGGAATTCCAATGGAATGGCTTAAGCAGACACTGAAGGCCACTTTGCCACCGAGTCTCATGGACGTTGCGCTCCAATTCAATCGCAACCACTTGATGATGTACCGGCGCGATACCTATTCGCAGGAGGGCGAGGATCTCCTCATCTCCAGGATTTTCGATGCCAAGACCTCGCCCGGCTTTTATGTCGATATCGGTGCATTCCACCCCGTATGCGCATCGAACACGCATCTGCTCCACAAGCGCGGCTGGACGGGAATCAACATCGACCCTGTCCCCGGGACCGCGGCGCTGTTCAAGAAGCGGCGGCCCCGCGACATCAACCTTGAGATCGGGATCTCCGATACGCCCGGGACGATGACTTATTACATGTTCGACTCTCCCGCCCAGAATACATTCGGCGAGGAGCAGCGTGATTTCGTTCTGAGTCAGCGGCGAAATTTGATCGGAACAGTTCCGGTGCAGGTCGAGAGACTGGACACTGTCTTTTCACGTCACGTCCCCGCCAACACTCCCATCGACTTCATGGACATCGATGTGGAGAGCCATGAGCTTCAGGTCCTCTCATCCAACGACTGGACCCGCTTCCGCCCGAACGTCATATGCCTGGAGATGCTGATGACCAGGATCGACGAGGTCAAAGATCATCCGGTGGGACGCTACCTCGCCGACGTGGGATATCGATTGTTCGCCAAGCTGGACAACTCGACCCTGTTCCAGGAACAGGATTTCTGCTTCAGCGACCGCGACTTTCACGACAAGTACGGCAGTGCGAATGTGGGACTGGTGGGCGAAGGCGCGGAGGTTGTCCGGGTCTGGCCCGAGCCCGTACGAGACCCGGTCGCATGATTCGGCGCCTTTGCTTCTCAGGCATTCGCCGAACCTGCCGAGAATGCGGCGGCGTATCCACAAACCGATAGCGATCAGCACGATGCCATGAACCGACGCGTCGTCGTCGTGAATGACAGGATGCAGAGCGGCTATCGCTATGAATGCGTGGCGCCGCCAGGACGGAACTTCGATCCCGCATTCAAACCGGAACTGACGCCGCAGCAGATGCTGGAACTTGGCGTGTTCTGCGGCAAATACATGACCGACACGCGCGACGAATTTCCGGCGACCTGGTTCAAACAAGCCAAACTCTCGCCGGACCGCCGCGACTGCTCACTGAACTTCTTCGGCGTCGATGCAAGCCAGCCGCTATCGGCTTGGCGCGCAAAAGGCTGGGTCCACCCCGACGATCCGCGAGGCTGGTTCCAGTGGTATTGCCGTTACTACATGGGCCGTCGCACGCCACAGGAAGACGCGCGGCAGATCGCCCGCTGGAAAGCGATCCGCCGGCATGTCGCGCAGATCAAGCACAATTGCGAACCGGGCGATCTCGATTGCCGCAGGCGCCAGCGACAGGCGCTGCTGCACTGGGCCTACGACAGCCGCAGGATCTGACCCCTATTCAGCGGGCACCGCGGCCCACAATTCGGGGCGCAGTTCCTCGCGGCGATCCGGAAACGCCAGGGCACAGACAAGCGTCACTACGCCGAAACCCGCCATCACCAGCATGACCAGTGTCAGGCTGCCGGTTCGTTCGTGCAGCCACGCAACGACAGGTGCAGCCGCGGCCGCGCCGAGAAACCCCACGAAGAACCGCACGGAGTACATGCGGGTGCGCAGCGCAGGCGAGATGTAGCGAGCCGTCATCGTCTCGTTCACCGTCACCTGGCCGAAGATCGCCGCTGAGACCAGCGCCGCCATCGGCACCACCACCCAGCCCTGCGCATAGGAGACAGCAACCAGTCCTGGCACCAGCAGAACGCTGATCGGCAGGAACACGCGCTTCAGCGTCATGCGATCGATCATCCGTCCGACGGTGAACTGCGTCAGCGCGCCGCACAGCGTGGCGGCGAACGCAGCCGAACCCACCAGCGGCAGCATGCGCGGGTCGTTGCCGAGACGCTCCTCGATCAGCTTGGGCAGCAACAGCGTGAAGGCATTGAACACCAGGCCGGAGACAACAGCGATCATCAGCAGCACGATCACGGCGCGGCGCACCAGAGGCCGCGGAATGTCGGGGAACGCGCGTGCGGCGTGATGCGCGGTCGCCTCCGGTGCCGGCAGGCGTAGCCACGCAATGCCCAGTCCGACGCAGACCAGCCCCGGCACCAGGAAGGCTGCGCGCCATCCAACCTGGCTCGCGAGGAAGGCCGTCGCCACTGGAGCCAGGGCCACGCCGACATTGCCGAACACACCGTTGATCCCAATCGCGCGCCCTGGCCTGTCGCCGGCAGCGTCCACCAGCATCGCGGTGCCGATGGGATGGTAGATCGCCGCGAACAGTCCCGTCGCGGCCAATGCAAGCGCCAGAGCGACGGGTGAATCGGCGAACGCGGTCGCCACCATCGAGATGCCCGTGCCGACGAAGAACACCGTCATCAATGCCGGGCGCCCGACGCGCTGCGCGATCCAGCCCTGCGGCAGCGAGAACAGCCCGTAGAGCACGAACATCCCGGTCGCGAGCGCCAGGATCGGCCCATACGCGTCACCGAACCGTCCGCCAGGCGTCGCCATCGCAAGCACGGCCGTCGGAAGGATCAGCAGCGAATAGTGCGTCACCGTATGGGCGGCGTTGATGAACGTGATCAGGCTGACGCTCCGGGTCATGGACGAACCTCCGCCGTGCACTATAGGCTGTCGCATGGACGACGTTCAGACATCCTTTGTCTCAAATCGGACAGCATTGGATCGCGAGCGGCTGCGAGCGTTCGAAGAGGCTCCTCGTCCCCTCGTCGGCTACGCCACCGATTATGCCCATGCCCACGACACCGGCTGGCACCAGCATCCCCGCGCGCAGCTGCTTCACGCGACCTCCGGCGTGATGCGGGTGGCGACCCGGGAGGCACTGTTCATCGTGCCACCGGGCACGGCGCTGTGGATGCCCGCCAGGACGTCGCACGTGACCCGGATGCCGACGGGGCTTGCCATGCG
>DATJJM010000137.1:0-3239 GCA_035492535.1 Acetobacteraceae bacterium
CGCTTGTCGTCGAAGAACACGCCGTTGGTGGTGCCGTTGATCAGCGCGCCCTTGAAGCCGAGCTGGCTGACCGCGCGTTCGAGTTCATCGGCGGCGGCTTTTGGATCCGGCGTGGGGATGGCGGCGAAGGCGGCGAAGCGCGTCGGATGGGAGCGGATGGTTTCCGCCAGCCGGTCGTTGGCGATGCGCGCGAGACGGACGGCGGTTTCCGCGTCCATCTTCTGCAGGCCGGGATTGCCGTGCGACAGGACCTGCATGTCGATGCCGGCTTCGTCCATCTCCTTGATGCGCAGGCCGGTGAGGTCGTTAAGGCGTTCGGCGAGCGCAGGAAGCTGCCGCTGGTCCTCGGGTGCATAGGCGCGGTACACGTCCGGGTCCTGGTAGTGCTCCTCGATGGTGATGACGCGTGGCTTTGCCGGCATGGTTGCCTCCCTTATGCGTTTGGCGCGCGGGTGTTTGCGCGCACCCAGTCGATGAATTGTTCTTCCGGGACTATCCGGTAAACCGGAACCGCCACCGTGCTAGGCATGCCCGGCGTGGATCGCGAGCGTGTCGCCGAACGATAGCCTACAGGTCATTTCGCAAGTTCTCTCAGCACGGCGCGGCGCTGCCTCATCAGGCGGCGCGCGACCTCCATGTGCTGCGCAAAATCCGGATCGGCTGTCGTCAGCCGGATACCATCCGGGGTGTGCACGGCGTACAGCGTGTCACCAACGCCCACGCCAAGCTCGGCCCAACATCTCCTTTGGCAGGATAACTCCCACGGAATTGCCGATCTGGGTCAGTTTCAGCGCGCTCATCTCGCCCTCCATGACCGGCAGAATGTTCAAACATTTGCGCGAACTGCAAGTCGGCGTCTCATAGCATCGGATTGCGCCCTCCCTCCCATCCTGCCACAGTCGCCGCAACAGCTACTGAGCAGTAGGAGGACCGCCCGATGGACCTTCGCTTCACCCCGGAAGAGGTGGCGTTCCGCGATGAGGTGCGCGCGTTCATTCGCGACAACCTGCCGGTGGACATCCGCGAGCGGATGCGTCTCGGCTACAGCCCGCGCAAGCAGGACACGGTGACGTGGCAGCGCATCCTGAACAAGAAGGGCTGGGCCACGATGTCCTGGCCGAAAGAGCATGGCGGGCCGGGCTGGACCGCGGTCCAGAAGATGATCTTCCTGGAAGAGAACCAGATGGCGCCGGCGCCGGAGGTATCGAGCTTCAATATCACGATGCTTGGCCCGGTGCTGATCCAGTTCGGCACCGATGAGCAGAAGAAGCGTTATCTCCCGCGGGCCGCGAACCTGGACGACTGGTGGTGCCAGGGCTTCTCGGAGCCGGGCGCGGGATCGGATCTCGCATCGCTGAAGACTGCGGCAAAGCGTGACGGCGACCATTATGTGGTGAACGGGCAGAAGATCTGGACCTCCACTGCGCATCACGCCGACTGGTGCTTCCTGCTGGTGCGTACCAATCCGAACGCGGCGAAGCGGCAGGAAGGCATTTCGTTCCTGTTGGTCGATATGAAGACGCCGGGCATCACCGTGCGGCCGATCATCTCGATCGACGGCAGCCATCACCTGAACGAGGTGTTCTTCGACGACGTGCGGGTGCCGGTGGAGAACCGGGTCTATGAGGAGAACAAGGGCTGGGACGTGGCCAAGTTCCTGCTGGGCAACGAACGCACCGGCATCGCACGGCTGGGCAAGTCGAAGGAGCGCGTCGCGTCGGCGAAGGAGATGGCGCGGACGGTGCGCGAGCACGGCAAGTCGCTGATCGAGGACCAGGCGTTCCGCGCGCGCGTGGCGCAGCTCGAGATTGACATGAAGGCGCTGGAGATCACGCAGTATCGCGTGGTTTCGGCGTACGAGAAGCAGCGCGATGGGCGGCCGGATCCTCTGTCGTCGGTGTTGAAGGTCAAGGGCACCGAACTGCTGCAGGCGACGACGGAGCTTGCGATGGACGTCGGCGGCCCGATGTCGATGCCGATCTGGGCGGAGGAACTGGCGACGCTGTCGAACGAGCCGGATGTGGGCCCCGAATGGGCCACACAGGCGACTGGTAGTTATCTGTTCCTGCGCGCGGCGTCGATCTACGGCGGCACCAACGAGATCCAGAAGAACATTCTCACCAAGGCTGTGCTACGGTTGTAGTTACGGGCCTGTCATTGCGGGGAGTGCTTGGCCCGCAATGACAGAAAGATGCGCTCGTCGAATTCGCAGCGGGAACCAGGAACGTCAATATGGATTTCAGCCTTTCTGATGAACAGCGCCTGCTGAAAGACAGCGTCGATCGGTTGATGGCCGATCGCTATGCGTTCGATCAGCGCAAGGCCTATTTCAAGGAAGCGGGCGGCTGGAGCACGGCGTTGTGGTCGCAATACGCCGAGCTGGGTCTGCTCGGCCTGCCGTTTGCCGAAGAGTATGGCGGGTTCGGTGGTGGTGCGGTCGATGTCATGCTGGTCATGGAGGCATTTGGCCGTGCGCTGATCCTGGAGCCATATCTGGCGACAGTCGTGCTGGGTGGAACCGCGCTACGCCTTGGCGGCAGTGATGCGGTGAAGTCACGCGTGCTGCCGGCAATCGCCGACGGCAGCATGAAGCTTGCCTTTGCGCACGGCGAGCGACAGGCGCGCTATGACGTGACAGACGTGATGACCACGGCGCGCAAAGGCGGCGGCGGCTGGGTGCTCGACGGGGCGAAGAGTGTCGTCACCCATGGCGACTGTGCCGACATGCTCGTGGTCAGCGCGCGCACCTCCGGCGAACGCGACGATGCCAGCGGCATAACGCTGTTCCTGGTGGACGCCAAAGCGAACGGCGTGGCCCGGCGCGGCTACACGCTGCGTGACGAGCAGCGGGCCGCCGAGATATCGCTGTCGGGGGTGCAGACCGATACCGTGCTGGGGGAGGTCGGCAACGGCCTGGCACTGGTCGAGCGCGTGATGGAGGCCGGCATCGCCGCCATGGCAGCCGAGAGCGTCGGTTGCATGGAAGCGCTGCACGCGATGACGCTGGAATACAGCCGGACGCGTGAGCAGTTCGGCAAGCCGATCGGGTCCAACCAGGTGGTGCAGCACCGGCTGGCGGAGATGCTGATGTCGATGGAGCAGGGGCGCTCCATGGCGATGCTCGCGGCGATGATGGTCGATGAACCCGACGCCGGCGAACGTGCGCATAATATCGCCATGGCGAAAGTCGGCATCGGGCAGGCGGGGCGCTTCGTGTCGCAGAACGCTGTGCAGTTGCA
>DATJJM010000138.1:0-19193 GCA_035492535.1 Acetobacteraceae bacterium
ATCAGGCGGCGGGCCTGAACGGCGGTCAGATCGCACGCCTCGGTCATGTCAGTAGCCCAGCGCCAACCCATCCTTCCGAGGCTCGGATCCCGCAACCAGGAATCCGCGCTGCCGGTCAATCCAGATCGCCTGCCCGCCGCCATGCGGACGCTCGACCGTCTCCAGCGAGTGCCCAAGCTTCGTCAGCGCGGCGCAGATCTCCGGCGTGATGCCATGCTCGATCTGCACCTTGCCCTTCATCGGCAGCAATCGGGGAAGATCAATCGCCGCCTGTATATCCAGCCCGTATTCCAGCATGTTGCTGAGGAACAGCGAATGCCCCATCGGCTGGAAGTGTCCGCCCATCACGCCATACGGCATCACCGCCTGGCCGTCCTTCATCACCATGCCGGGGATGATCGTATGCATCGGCCGCTTGCGTGGCGCGATACAGTTCGGATGCCCGCGCTCGACCCGGAAACCGAAACCACGGTTCTGCAACATCACGCCGCTCTTGTCCGCCAGGATCGCAGATCCGAACCCCTCGAACAGCGAGTTGATGAAGCTGCACGCATTCCCATCGCGATCCACCACGCACAGGTAGATCGTATCGCGGTGCGGCGGCAGCAGCGTCTCACCGGCGTTCGGCAGGTTCACCATCGCCTTGTCGTCGCCGATCAACTTGCCCAGCCCCGACAGATACTCCGAACTCAACAGTTTCCGCACCGGCACATCTGCCTGCCCCGGATCGGCAACGAACGCGTCACGATCGCGATACGCCAGCCGCGCCGCCTCGATATGCCTGTGATAGCGCAGCGCGTTGAACGCCCCCTCCGGGGCCGACGGCAATCCACCGAGCATGCCAAGGATCATCAGCGCCACAATGCCCTGCCCGTTCGGCGGACACTGATACAGGTCGTAGCCCTTCCAGTTGATCGTGATCGGCTCGACGAACTCCGCGTTCCGCACACCCGCGGCAAAATCATCCTCGGTATGCAGGCCGCCGCGCGATTGCAACGCCTGCACCATGTCCTGCGCCACGGCACCTTCGTAGAACGCCTTGGCCCCATGACGCGCAATTGCACGCAACGTCTCCGCCAACGCCGGCTGTTCGAAGATGTCCCCTTCCTCCGGCGCCATGCCGCCCGGCAGGAAATGCGCCGCACCGTTCTTGCGCAGCTTCGCTTCCAGCCGCTTCCAGTCCCAGGCCACCTTCTGGTGCACCGGCCACCCGTCAGCGGCGAACCCGATGGCTGGCTGCAACAGCTCATGCAGGTCCTTGCGGCCGTGCGCCTTCAGCAGCGTCTCCCAGGCATTGATCGCGCCCGGAACAGTCACCGCATGCGCCGAGGTGTTCTCGATCCCCGACATGCCGTGTTGCTCATACCAGTCGATCGTGGCGGCGGCCGGCGCCCGGCCGGACCCGTTCAGCGCATAGACCTTCCCCGCCCCGGCTGGCGCATACAGGCAGAAGCAGTCGCCGCCGATGCCGGTCGATTGTGGCTCGATCACGCACAGCACGGCGCAGGCGGCCACCGCCGCATCCACGGCATTGCCGCCGGCCCGCAGCACATCGAGCGCAGTCAAAGTGGCGGCAGGCATCGAGGTGGCGGCCATGCCATGTGTTGCATAGACGGGACTGCGGCCGGGCAGATGGAAGTCGCGCATACGGGCTCCAATGGCATGCCACCGGGCTGGACCCGGTGGTCAGGGATCGACGGTTTGGGCAGTATGACGCCGTTACTGATCCATGACCACTGGAGCGCCTGCCATGGCCGAAACAATCACGTTTGGCGACTTCGAGCGCGTGGATATCCGCGTCGGCACCATCACCGACGCGCAGCCATTTCCCGAGGCCCGCAAGCCCGCCTTCAGGCTGACCATCGACTTCGGCCCGGGGATCGGCGTGAAGAAATCCTCGGCCCAGCTCACCGTGCACTACAAGACAGACCAGCTGATCGGCCGCCAGGTCTGCGCGGTGGTCAACTTCCCTCCCCGCCAGATCGGCCCCTTCATGAGCGAGGTGCTGACGCTCGGCATGCCGGATGCCGACGGTTCGGTCGTCCTGGTGAAACCCGACTTCAAGGTGCCGAACGGTGGCAAGCTGTTCTGATGGCAGCCCATTATTACGCGGTGAGCTGGGACCAGTTGCACCGCGACGCCCGCGCCCTGGCGTGGCGGCTGATGGGCAAGGGCCCGTTCACCGGCATCGTGGCGATCACGCGCGGCGGACTGATCCCGGCGGCGATCATCGCTCGCGAGCTCGACATCCGGCTGGTGGAGAGCGTCTCGATTGTCACCTACGCGGCGGGAAGCGGCGGCACACTGATCGAGGAATCGAAAGCAGGCGCCCCAGTCGTGATCAAATCGCCGGTGGCGGCCGGCGATGGCACCGGCTATCTGATTGTCGATGATCTTGTGGATACAGGGACAACCGCGCGCGTCGTGCGCGGGCTACTGCCGCGTGCGCACTTCGCCACGGTGTATGCCAAGCCAGCCGGGCGTCCCGTGGTGGACGATTACATCACCGAGGTGTCGCAGGACACCTGGATCATGTTCCCCTGGGACACCGAGCCGCAGTTCGTCGCCCCCCTGGTGAAGCGCAGTACATAGCGGTTTTCTGCCACTTCGAGGCGTTTTCCCGGTAGGCCGAACCGGGCTAAAGCCACACGCGGGAACTTCACTCCTGGCGCTTGCATCAGCTGGTCGAACAGGCGGGATAGCTGTGTTTGTTCAGTTGTCACTGTGTTGCTTCCTCCCTCCCCAATTGGCCTTTTGGGTATTGACCGGCACACGCTGGCCGCTAAATATATGAGCGTTCGGACATCAGCGCCACGGGGGGAGGGTTTGGCTATGCCCGCTCAAATTGTCGTTGTCCTAAGTGATCCGGAGCTTGCCGACGCCACGGTCTCTGCTCTGACGGCAGATGGCCACGATGCCCTAGCCGTTCATGATCCAATGACGGCCCTCGCCCTCCTCGGGCAAGCAACCGAGATCGAATTGCTGGTTGCTAGCACCTACTTCGGTGAGGGTAAGCCTACCGGCACGTCCCTGGCCCTCATGACGAAACTCAGTCGACCGAATCTAAAGGTGATCTTCACGGCCGATCCCGAGCTTGTCCCTCTGCTAGAGGACATTGGGCGCGTGATAGTCGATCCGATAACGCCAGCGTGCATCGTGGATGCAGTCCGCTTAACGATGACGCCACAGTAACTCAGCGTCAGACAGCGGTTTGTGCAGGTCGACCTGCCTGTAAAGTCTGTCAAGCGCGAACGCCATGGAGCGGCAATAACTCCGTCTGACCCGCGATATCACGATCCATTAAAACAGAGATGCCGGTCGACGTTTTCTCCACTCCGATTGTGGCCGCTGTCACGGCGCCACTGAGGGACATCGTATCGATGACCTTATTGCCGGAATAGAGTTTGAGCAGATCGTTCTTATAGGTGTAGCTGTCGGCCGTTGCCAAACCGAGCAAATTCACGCGGGCCTGTGAGGCAGTATTGGGCAGACCATCAGCCACGACCTTCGCATGAAATCTTTGTGGGTGATCGATCTGCACCGCACCAAATAGATCGGCCAGATGCACTGTCTGCCCAGCACTGACGGACTTAGTGAACTCCCACTGGGAAAAATCACCTACAGCGATCGTGCCCTGTCCGTTCACATCCGCATTGATTACCGGATTCACTTTTGTCCCGCTACTGAACTGGTTGGAGAAAGAGGCTCCCGCTGCACCATTCACGGTGAACTTGTCTTCGACGGCGTTGAAGCCACCAACCCATCTGGAGTTGGCAGCTATGTTCACCGTGACATCGGCTTCGAAGCCGGCGGACGATACGTTCAGTGTATCCATGCCGCGAACGTTGAACACAACATTGTCGGCAAAGTCAGGTGGTGCTGTGACTACTGCAGCTTGGGCTGAGACATTTGCACCGTGCGAAAGGTTCATGGTGTCATCGGAGCGATATGTCAGCGGATTGCCAGCTAGGTCATTGCCCCTGATATCGATGGTGGTGCCAGCGTTCATCATCAGGTTGTCGCCGGGCTGCGGCCGACCTGCTGGTGACCAGTCTATTGGATTACTCGCCTTGTTGTTGCCGCCGCCGCTCCATATACGCGGTGTAGCCATGATCCTCCCTCCTATCTTATTCGGAATAATCTTCTGGAGCCGAAATTTAGTATTGCGTCTTCTTTGATGTAGATCGTTCAGCTAAGATCGTCACGAGGGACAGATAGGCGCCAATGTTCAACAACACGTCACAGGTTGTATCATCCGACAATCCCTCACCGATTCGGTAGCCCGAAAATCATCATCCCGGGCACTTGAACAAGGCTTACGTGGTGCCCCGGCTGATCAAGGCCTCCCTAGAAGTCAATAGACTCATGCGCTGCTGAGGCCTCCCCAGGTTGATGCCTGCAAGGCGCTACTTAGAACTCGCCATGCCCCCTGCGCGGCTGAGACCCAGTCTTTTTGCTTCGTCCCGAGCTTCAGCCGATCGTGCCTTGTGAAGCGTTCGGAATAAGATGGAATAGCTCTTCGAGGACTCGAACTCGTGTACCAGTTCGCGCGTTGTCTCAACAACTCTCGTTAGCTCAAATGCTTCAGCGCGTGGTGACGGTTCCTTCGTGATTCTGGTGAGAGGCAATGGGCGGCGGCTAACCCACACAGGTGTGATCTGCGTTTATCTGCGTCCATCTGCGGTTCCTTGTTCATTCCGGCATCATTCGAACACCGCCACCGCCCGAATAGGACTCGCCGTCCCTCCTCGGATCTTCAGCGGAAACCCGATAAACCGGAATCGCCCACGCCCCACCAGCTTATCGAGATTCGCAAGGCACTCCATGTGCGTGATGCCGCGCTCCGCGCACGCCATATGCGCCAGATAGTTCGGCTCGCCTTCCGGCGCCGGGCTGATCGCCTCCACACCAAACATCAGGATGCCGCGATCCGCCAGCCAGTGCACCGACTCCAGCGCCAGCCCCGGAAAGTCATGCAGATACCCCGGCTTCCCCAGCAACCGCTCATTGGTCGCCATGTAGATCAGCACCGTATCGCGCGGCCGTATCTCCTGCCCCGACTTCGCCAACGCCGCTTCCATCTCCGCCACCGTGATCTGATGCTTCAGCGGTACGTGCGACAGATCCAGGCAGATCGCCGACGTATAGAAATTCTCCAGCGGCACCTCATCGATCGATAGCGCACCGGGCCGAGGATCGAAATGCACCGGCGCATCGACGTGTGTTCCCGCATGATCGGACAGCGCGATCGACAGCGCCTTCGACGTGAACACCGTGTTGCCGGCGACCTTCTTCTCTGAATGATCGCCCCACACCGAGACGATCACCGGCGGATGCGACGGGTGTGTCTGCGTACGGTGAAACAGCTCGCGGCTGAGATCGATGAGTTCCATGGCGGCCTTCGCGGTTGATCTGTGAGGGTGCTACGGTCGTGCATCGCATGGGAGGAAGCAAGCATGCCCGGACTATCCGACATTCTGGAAACCACGCAGCTCGAAAAGGTCGCCGGCGGCTTCGTGTTCACCGAAGGCCCGCTTTGGCATCCCGACGACTTCTGGTATTTCGTCGATATCCGCCAGAACCTGCTGTATCGCATGGTGCTCGGCCAGAAACCCGAGGTCGTGCGCCAGACCATCGGCGGCAACGGCACGACCTTCGACTTGCAAGGCCGCCTGGTGAACTGCGAGGGCGATGGCCGCATGGTCACCCGCCTCGACGCGAACGGCAAAGTGACCACCCTCGTCGATCAGTTCGAAGGCAAGAAGCTGAACCGCCCCAACGACGTGATCTGCCACTCGAACGGCGCGCTGTATTTCACCGACCCCGGCTACCGCGTCCCCCTCCACGAGCGTGAACTCGACGCCGCGATCTACCGCATCGGCACCGATGGCGCCGTCAGCCTCGCCGTGCCGGTCGAATACCCGAACGGCCTCGCGCTCTCGCCCGACGAACGCACGCTTTACATCGCGAACACCCGCTGGACGCAATACATCCACGCGGTGGAACTCGACAGCGCCGGCAACATGGTGCGCCGCCGCGTCTTCGCCGACATGTCAGCCGACGGCACCAACGGCGTCCCCGACGGCATGAAGGTGGACCAGGCCGGCCGCGTGTTCTGCACCGGCACCGACGGCGTCTGGGTGTTCGCCCCAGACGGCAGCAGGATCGGCATCATCGAAATGCCCGAAGTCTGCGCCAACTGCGCCTTCGGTGGCCCGGACCTGCGCACGCTGTTCCTCACCGCCAGCACATCCGTATATACCCTTCGCGTCAAGACACCCGGCCAACCGCACCCCTGGTACAACAAGCACGGATGAACGTCCCCTCTCCCGCGAAGCGGGGGAGGGCCAGGGAGGGGGTGCCGCCGCCCCCCTTCCCTACCCCTTCTTCACATTCCAGAACACCGGCGCCGGCCCCTTCAGCAGCCCAGACAACTTCGGACTCCAAGCGGTCCGCAACCGATACCGCCCCATCGGAATGAACGGCACCGAAGCCCAGGCTTCCAACTGATAGTCTCGTTCCAGCCGCGTCTGCTCCGCCGGATCGGCCGCATCCAGCCATTCGTTGTAGATCGCCTCGATCTTCGGATCGTTCGGCCACCCGTACCAAGCCTTCGCCCCATTGCTGCGGATCAGTGACGCCAGCAGCGGATCGCGCGACTCCGGCACCGGTGTCACCGAGGTGAACAGCGACCACCCTCCCTTATCCAGCGGCTCCTTGCTGCCCCGCCGTTGCAGCGTCGTCCCCCAGTCCATCGCCTGATCGTCGATCTTCATCCCCACCCGCGACAGCGCATCTCCGACAACCGTGGACGACGCATTGTGGAACGGCTGATCCGTCGTATGCAGGAGCACAACGCGCTCACCGCTATACCCTGCCTTGTCCAGCATCGCCTTTACCTGGTCCGTGGTGTGCGGCGTGGTGACATTCTCGATCCCCGCCTGATCCACCTCCGGCTTGCCGCTCACCAGGAACCCCACCGGATAGACGGCAGCCCCCGGATCATTGCCTACCAGCGCCTCCATCACGTCCCGCTGGCTGATCGCCGCCAGCATCGCGCGACGCACCCCGACATTGCTCGTCGGCGTCAGCAAATGATTGGGACGCAACTGGCTGATGAATCCCCATTCATCCAGCCGCTCGCAGATCGCGCCGCCTCGCTTCAGCATCGGCAGCAGGTCAGGCACCGGCATCTCGATCCAGTCGATCTCTCCCGTCACAAGCGCATTCGCCGCCGTCGCCGCTTCCGGGATCATGTGCCACTCGATGCGATCGATCAGCACGCGATGCCCACCCGACGTGAAACTCGCCGGCTCATCGCGCGGCACATACCCAGTGAACTTCGCGAACGAAGCGAAGCTCCCGATCACCTGCTCCTTCGCCAGGAACCGGAACGGTCCGGAGCCAATCGCCTCGGGGATCTGCTTGAACGGATCGGTTGCCGCGATCCGCGCCGGCATCATCACCGCCGCCGTTTGGAACTTCGACAGCGCCTGCGCCATTTGCGGAAACGGCTTGTTCAGCCGCCACAGGATCGTCCGATCATCCGGCGCCTCCAGCGCATCGACGCGCGCCTCGATCGTGGCGCCAACCGGATCGCGCTTCATCCATCGCAGCAGCGAGGCAACGCAGTCCCGCGCCAGCACCTTCTCGCCATCATGGAATTTCAAACCGTCGCGCAGAGTCATGGTGCGGCGCTTGCCATCATCCTCGATCACTTCGCCAGCCAGCATCTGCGGCTTCGCGTTCATGTTCTCGTCGCGGCCATACAGCGTCTCGAACACCATCATGCCAAAATTCCGCACCGTCATGGCGCTGGTCCATACCGGATCGATGCTCGACAGCGCCGCCTGCGGCACGAAATTCAGCGTCTGCGCCGTGCCGCCAATGGCAGGACGCGCCAGCGTCGCGGCCGCGGCGCCAATCAGGAAACCACGTCGTTGCATGCTTCAGTCTTTCTTGACGTTCCAGAAAACCACAGACGGGCCCTTGAGGATTCCACTCAGATTGTCGCGCCAGGCAGACGTCTGGCGATAGCCGCCGAGTGGAATGAACGGCAGCGTCTCGAACGCCTGCAATTGATAGACACGCTCCAGCCGCGTCTGCGCCGCCGGATCGGGCGCACTGAGCCACTCGGCGTAGATCTGCTCGATCTTGGGATCGCTTGGCCAGCCGAACCACGCATCCTTGCCGTTGGCGCGGATGAAGTTGGCCAGCAGCGGATCATGATGATCGGGTGCGGCAACCACCGAAGGAAACAGCGACCATCCACCCTTGTCCAGCTGTTCACGGCTGGTGCGGCGCGTCTGCACGGTCGCCCAATCCATCGCCTGATCATCGATATTCATGCCAGCCTTCGACAGCGAATGCGCAATCACCGATGCCGTGGGATTGAAGAACCAGTGATCCGTCGCGTGCAGCAACACGATGCGCTCACCGTTATAGCCCGCCTTGTCGAGCATCGCTTTCACCTGGTCAGGCGAATGCTTCGTCCGCACCAGTTCCATCCCCGCCCCATCAACCTCCTTCTTGCCGGTACGCAGGAAGCCGACATCGACGAACATGTTCTGCGGATCGCTCCCCATCGAGGCGGACATCACCTCGTGCTGATCCAGCGCAGCGAGAATGGCACGCCTCACGCCCGGATTGCTCGTCGGAGTCGCCATGGCATTGGGCCGCAGGAAACAGATCTGCCCGAACGCATCCAGCACACCGGTCTTTACGCCCTGCGCCTTCTTCAGCATCGGCAGCAGATCAGGAATTGGGATTTCGATCCAATCGACCTCACCCGTCACCAGCGCGCTGGCCGCCGTCGCGCCATCCGGAATCATGTTCCACTCAACCCGATCGACAAACACGCGATGCCCACCAGCGGTATAGCTCGCCGGCTCGTTGCGCGGCACATAGCGATCGAACTTCTCGAACGCCGCGTGGCTGCCCTGCACGTGTTCCTTAGGCAGCCAGCGGAACGGCCCGCTGCCGATCGCCTCGGGTATCTGCTTGAACGGATCGGTCTGCGCCAGCCGCTCCGGCATCATCACGGCCGGTATGATGAACTTGGAGAGCAGCGTCCGCAGGTGCACGAACGGCTTGTTCAGCCGCAGCACGATCGTGCGATCGTCCATCGCCTCGATCACATCGAGCCGCTGCGACAACGTCACCCCGCCCTGGTCGCGCACCATCCATCGCTTCAGCGACGCCACGCAGTCCCGCGCACGCACCGGCTCGCCATCGTGAAACCACAGGTTCTCGCGCAGACGCAGCGTCCAGCGCTTGCCGTCATCCTCCATCAGATCGGCTTCGACCATCTGCGGCTGCGGGTTCATGAACTCATCGCGGCCGTACAGCAGATCGAACACCATGAACCCCATGTTCCGGGCGATCTGCGAACTGGTCCAAACCGGGTCGATGCTGTTCAGCGCGACCTGCGGCACAATGCGCAGGGTCTGCGTCGTGCCACCGAGAGCGGGCCGCGCGAGCGTGGCCGCCGCCGCGCCCAGCAACAGGCTGCGTCGTCGCATTGTTGTTTCCTCCGGATTGTTCCGGACAGCCTAGCGCAGAGGCGGCTGACGCTCCAATTCCTCGCGCACCTCACTCTCAATCGCGTCGAGCAACCGCGCAGGGAAATACCTCGGCACCCCCTGGGTGATGAACACAATACGAGTAGTCGTATCCCTGGACGGCCAACGGTCCAGGAACTCCGGCGCCGCGAAGACATGCTGCACGCCATGAATCACTGCCGGCTGGCCCGGCATCTCCTCGATATGCACCAAGCCCTTCATGCGCAGCAACCGCGCACCGCAGTGTTCCGCCAGCGCCTCCAGCAACAGTGTCAGCGCCAGAGCGGGCACCGGCCGATCGCGTTGTAACACAAAGCTGGAAATGCCATCCGAATGTCGCGCATCAGCCGAAACCTCGCGCTCGGGCATCATGCCGGCGAACAACATCTCGGGCGAGACGTCAGCCGTGCTCTCCCGCCTCGCCTCCGGGTTCAGCGCGGCGAGTCGTTCACGCAGCGCCTCGGACGGGGCAACCAGGTCGGTCTTGCTCAGCAACAGATGGTCCGCCAACGCCACCTGCCTGCGCGCTTCGGGATGCCGCTCCAGCGTCCCCTCACCATGGATCGTATCCACGATCGTCGTCACACCCGCCAGCCCATGCCGCTCCGCCAGATCGCGATCCGTCATCAGCGCATGCAGGATCGGTGCCGGGTCGGCCAGCCCGGAGGTCTCGATCAACACCCGGTCATAGCCCGCCTCGCCCGCGTCCCGCCGCCGTTGCAGATCCAGCAGCGTCGCGACCAGGTCACTGCGCACGGCGCAGCACAGGCAGCCGGTGGTCAGCGCCAGCAGCGTCTCGTCACTGCTGGCGATCAGCTCATGATCGAGCCCGATCTCGCCGAATTCGTTGACGATGACTGCAGTACGGGCAAAGGCAGGGTCGCGCAGAATGCGAGAAATCAGCGTGGTCTTGCCACTTCCCAAGAACCCGGTGACGATAGCGACAGGAATGGAACTCTGAGGCGACAATGGATGGATCCCTGCTGACGGACGCGGCAGCGCTGCGGACACTCTACGGCGAACCGTCGGAACCGGCGATCGCCAAGGAAATCGACCACGTGCATCCGCATTATCGCGCGATGATCGAGGCGTCGCCATTCATGGTGATGGCAACCTGTGGGCCCGGTGGTCTGGATGTATCGCCGCGCGGCGATCCGCCCGGCTTCGTCGTGGTGGAAGACGACCGGACCCTGCTGATCCCGGACCGGCGCGGCAACAACCGCTGCGACAGCCTGAACAACCTGATCGACGACCCGCGGATTGCCCTGCTGTTCATGATACCGGGCGTCGGCGAAACGCTGCGGGTGAACGGGACGGCCGAGATCTCCATCGAACCCTCGCTGCTGGAGCGCTTCCCGGCGCAAGGCAAGCTGCCACGCTCGGTGATCGTGGTGCACGTGGAGCGTGTGTATTTCCAATGCCCGAAGGCATTGGTGCGGTCTGACCTGTGGAACCCGGCCAAGCACGTCGAACGCAAGAGCCTGCCGAGTTCCGGCACGATCCTCGGCGACATCACCCGCGGCAAAGTGGGCGGCGCGGCGTACGACGCCGCCTATCCCGAGCGGCTGAAGGCGACAATCTACTAACCGACGCCGCGCAGCGCCGCCTGATACGCGGACAGCACCTCGCTGCCGAAGCACGTCAGGATCACCTGCTCGATCGACTGTTCGGCTGCCAGGAACCCGGCGACCGTGCGCACTGCGATGTCTGCCGCGGCGGGTATCGGATAGCCATAGATACCGCAACTGATCGCCGGGAACGCGACGGTTCGCACCCCGTGCGCCACGGCCAACGTCAGGCTCTCCGTGTAGCAGCTTGCCAGCAACTCGGGTTCGCCGTGCTGCCCGTCGCGATAGCGCGGCCCCACCGCATGGATCACGAACTTCGCCGGCAGCCGGTAGCCCTTGGTGATCTTCGCCTGCCCGGTCGGGCAGCCGCCAAGCGTGCGGCATTCTTCCAGCAGCTCGGGGCCGGCGGCCCGATGGATGGCACCATCGACCCCTCCCCCACCCAGAAGCGACTGGTTTGCCGCATTGACAATCGCATCTACAGCCAACCGCGTGATGTCGGCTTCGCGGACCTCGATGCGCGCGGTCAGATCCAGTTGCGCCATTTGAAGATACCCAGCGGGATCAACGTGGTCACGACGATCAATCCCAGGCCCCACGCATAGCCATACGACCAGTCGTATTCAGGCATGTACTTGAAGTTCATCCCATAGAGTCCGGCCACCAGCACCGGCGGAATGCCGGCGACGGACACCACCGTCAGCACCTTCATCACGTTGTTCTGCGCGATGTTGATGAAGCCGAGCGTCGCATCCAGCAGGAACTGTAGCTTGTCGTTCAGATGCGTGTCGAAGTCGTTCAGCGAGGCGATGTCGCGCCGCAGCGTGTGCAGCCGCGGCACCAGATCCCTGGGCAGCCACGCCGCAGCAGTGGTCTCCATATAGGGCACGATACGGCTGGCGCCGACCTGGCTCTCGCGGATATGAGACACCAGATCGCCGATGCGCCCCAGAGTGATCAGCGTGGCGCGCAACGTGGCATCCTCGCGCTTACGCCCGGACGCAGCAGCCATGTTCTGCGAAAATATGCCATGCGAGACCGTCTCAAGGTCGTTTCGAACATGCTCCAGCGCGTCGGCCTGGCGATCGACGATCGCCTCCAGGATACCAATCAACATATGCGTGCTGCAGGTTGCCTCGGCATCGCCGCAGCTCAATGCATCCATGAAGTGATCGAACACCCGGCTCGTCGCGAACCGTATCGTGATCAGCCGCTCTGGCGTCAGGACAAAGCCGATTGAAACCGAGCGCGGCTCTGTCTCGGGCTGGCTGACCATCGGCATGGTGAGATACAGCGCGCCGTGACGCGTCGCCAGTCGGCTCGAACTCTCGATCTCGTTGATGGCGTTCTCAGTCGGGATCGTCAGGCCCGTCTCTGCCGCCACCTGCACGGTCTCCGCGTCGGTCGCGCTCAGCAGATCGATCCACAGCGCATCACGCAGAGGTTCCGTGATGCGCTGGGTTCTCCCGTCCCGATTGGCAAATGCTGTGATCATTCCCGGCAGATTTCACCGCCAGGACGCGGAGGCACAGAGAATTCTCCGTGAACTCCGCAGCCCCGCGCGATCGTCATGGCCGGGCTTGACCCGGCCATCAGTTGCGCGACTTGTCCACCAGCGCGTTCTTGGCGATCCACGGCATCATCGCACGCAGCTTCTCGCCGACCTGCTCGATCGGATGCTCCGCCAGCCGCCGGCGCATCGCCTTGAAGCTGCTCTGGTTCACCTTGTTCTCCAGCATCCAGTCGCGCGCGAAGCGGCCGGATTGGATGTCGTCCAGCACGCGCTTCATCTCGGCCTTGGTCGCGCTGTTGACGATCCGCGGCCCGGACACGTATTCGCCGTACTCGGCGGTGTTGCTCACCGAGTAGTTCATGTTCGCGATCCCGCCCTCATAGACCAGGTCGACGATCAGCTTCACCTCGTGGACGCATTCGAAATACGCCATCTCGGGCGCGTAGCCGGCTTCGACCAGAGTCTCGTAGCCCGCCTTCATCAGCTCCACCAAACCTCCGCACAGCACGGTCTGCTCGCCGAACAGGTCGGTCTCGCATTCCTCCTTGAACGTAGTCTCGATGATGCCGGCGCGTCCGCCGCCGATGGCGCTCGCATAGGACAGCGCCACTTCCATCGCGTTGCCCGACGGGTTCTGCGCCACAGCAACCAGGCAGGGCACGCCGCCGCCACGCTGATACTCGCTGCGCACCGTATGGCCCGGGCCTTTCGGCGCGATCATGAACACATCGATGTCCGGCCGCGGGTCCAGCAGGTTGAAGTGCACGTTCAACCCGTGCGCGAACGCCAGCGCTGCGCCATTCTTCATGTTGGGGCCGAGCTTTTCCCGATACAGGTCGCCCTGCCCCTCATCCGGCGTCAGCACCATCACCACATCGGCCCACTTCGCGCAGTCGGCCGGGTCCATCACCTTCAGCCCCGCCGCTTCCGCCTTCGCCACACCGCCCGATTTCGGGCGCAGACCGACGGCGATCTCCTTCACGCCGCTGTCCTTCAGGTTGTTGGCGTGGGCGTGGCCCTGGCTGCCATAGCCAATGATGGCGACACGCTTGCCCTTGATCAGGTTCACGTCGGCGTCGCGGTCGTAGTAAACGCGCATAGCTTCCTCGCTGTTGCTATCTGGGAACTTCGGTGGTGAGGCCTGACATGCGTTGCTCCCGATCCTAAATGGTCCGTACGCCCCGCGCTATTGCAACGACGCCGGTACGGGAGACTTCAGCCAGGCCGAGATGGCGCATCAGGTCAATGAATGCGTCGAGCTTGTCGGTGGCGCCCGTCAGCTCGAACACAAAGCTCTCATGCGTGGCGTCGATCACGCGGGCACGGAACGCGTCGGCGATACGCAGCGTCTCGACGCGCTTCTCACCAATACCCGTCACCTTGATCAGCGCCATTTCACGCGCGATGTGCGGGCCTTCGCGCGACAGATCCGCCACGCGATGCACAGGCACCAGGCGATCGAGCTGCGCCTTGATCTGCTCGATCACCATCTCGGTGCCCGACGTCACGATGTTGATGCGCGAACGCGCCCCTCCGCTTTCCACCGCTGCCACGGTCAGGCTGTCGATATTATAGCCGCGGCCCGAGAACAGGCCCACGACGCGCGCCAGGATGCCTGGCTCGTTCTCGACCAGAACCGATATCGTCGCAATGCGGAGCGTCGTGTCAGGCATGCGTAACATTTCCGCGTCATGCCGGGCGCGGCCCGGCACCCACGTCTTCCTTCCCTTGGAACAAGACGTGGATGGTGAGCCTTCGCCCACCATGACGAATAGGGGTTAGACCAACACCAATCCTTCGTCCGTGATACCGGCGGCCTCGTCCTCGTGTTCGGCCCCGAGGATCATCTCGTTGTGCGCGGCACCGGAGGGGATCATCGGGAAGCAGTTCTCCTTCGGATCCACCGCGATATCCGCGATCACCGCGCGGTCGGTCGCCAGCATCTCGCGGATCACGTCGTCCAGTTGGCCGACATGGTCCGCGCGCAGGCCAACCGCATGGAAGCTGTCGGCAAGCTTCACGAAATCCGGCAGCGCCGCGCTATAGCTTTCCGAGTAGCGCCCGCCATGCAGCAGTTCCTGCCACTGGCGTACCATCCCCATGTACTGGTTGTTGAGGATGAACACCTTCACCGGCAGCCGATACTGCGCAAGCGTCCCCATCTCCTGGATGTTCATCAGCACGCTCGCCTCGCCGGCGATGTCGATCACCAGCGCGTCGGGATGCGCCACCTGCACGCCCATCGCGGCCGGCAATCCATAACCCATCGTGCCCAGCCCACCACTCGTCATCCAATGGTTCGGCTGCTCGAAGTGGAAGTGCTGCGCCGCCCACATCTGGTGCTGGCCGACCTCGGTAGTGATGAAGATGTCCTTCTTCACCTCGCGCGTCAGCTCATACAGGCGCTGGATCGCGTATTGCGGCTTGATGATCGCCCCCGGCTTCATGTCCTGGGTGAACTTCAGGCTCTCCTTTGCGCGCCAGCCATCGATCTGCCGCCACCACGCCGCCAGCGCCTGCGTATCAGGCGTCGCCGGATCCGCCTTCCATGCTTCGAGCAGCAGCTCGAGCACGCGACCGGCATCGCCAAGGATCGGCACATCGACCGGCACGTTCTTGTTGATCGACGAACTGTCGATATCCGCATGGATCTTCTTCGACCCGGTGCTGAACGCGTTCAGCCGGCCCGTGACGCGATCATCGAACCGCGCCCCGATCGCCAACATCACGTCGCAGCCGTGCATCGCAAGGTTCGCCTCGTACGTCCCGTGCATGCCCAGCATGCCCAGGAACTGCGGATCAGACGCCGGGTACGCTCCAAGCCCCATCAGCGTGTTGGTGATCGGATAGCCCGTCATCCGTACGAACTCGGTCAGCGCGGCCGATGCGCCGGGGCCCGCGTTGATCACGCCGCCGCCGGTGTAGACCATCGGCCGCTTCGCCTGCTTCAGCAGCGCGACCGCCGCGTTGATCTGGCTGCGATCGGGCTCAGTCTGCGGCCGGTAGCTCGGATGCCCCGTCGCCGCCGACACATATGGCGCCTTGCCGATCACGATGTCCTTCGGCAGGTCGATCACCACCGGCCCAGGCCGCCCGGACCGTGCGACGTAGAACGCCTCGTGCACCACCCGCGCCAGGTCCTCGGCCCGCTTGACCAGGTAGTTGTGCTTTGTCGCCGGCCGCGTGATGCCGGTCGTGTCCGCCTCCTGGAAGGCGTCGTTGCCGATCAGATGCGTCGGCACCTGACCGGTCAGGCAGACCACCGGGATGGAATCCATCAGCGCATCCACCAGTCCCGTCACCGCGTTGGTGGCACCTGGTCCGGACGTCACCAGCACAACGCCCACCTTGCCGGTTGAGCGCGCATAGCCCTCGGCCGCGTGAACCGCGCCGCCCTCCTGGCGGACCAGGATGTGGCGGATAGAGTTCTGCTTGAACAGCGCGTCGTAAATCGGGAGTACCGCGCCCCCCGGGTATCCGAAGATAACCTCTACGCCCTGCTCCTTCAGGGCGCGGAGGAGAACTTCTGCTCCCGATTGGGTGGCCTCGGCCGACATTTTCGTTGCTCCAATTTGATGAGGGGGCGGAGCGATAGGACGGATGGTGCGGTGCGTCAACCCATACTTCTAATTAATTCCCACAACTGGGGGTCATTTCTTTCCGAATATTGCTCCGAATCGCTTATTCGCGCATAGATCGTATGCGCGAAGGGCGGGGCAGCCAGGACATGATGGCGGAACCAGGTCGCCTGCCGCTTGGTGTATTGCCCGGTCACCAACTCGATCCTGCGCCCCGCCTCCTCCAGCGTGACCTCGCCGCGCAGATAGGCGGAAAGCTCGGGCACCCCATGCGCCCGCATCAGCGGCAGCGTGTGATCCAGGTCCAGCGCCAGCAGCGCACGCACCTCCTCGATCGCGCCACCGCGCAGCATCGCAGCCAGCCGCGTGCCGATCGCCGCACGCAGTTCCGCGCGCGGCGGATCGAGCAGGATGGCACGGAACCGCCACGGCGCAGGCGCCACCGCCTGCGATTGCCAGAAGACCAGGCCATGCCCGGTGCCGCGCCAGACCTCCCAGGCCCGCGCGATGCGCTGGCTGTCGCTCGGGCGAAGCCGAGCCGCGGTCGAATGATCGGCCTCGGCAAGCCGGGCATGCAGCGCCGCCGGACCGACCTCCTTCAGCAAGCGCCGCGCTTCCTCTCGGGCCTTGGGCCCAGGGTCGGGGATAGCCGCCATGCCCTCGGTCAGCGATGCGAAATAAAGCCCGGTGCCACCCGTCAGGATCGGCAATCGCCCCGCGCCCCGCGCCTCCGCCATCACGCTCAGTGCAGCATCGCGCCACCAGGCCGCATTGCCCGGATCAGTCGCCGGACGAACGCCGTACAATGCATGCGGCACGCGCGCCTCATCCTCGGGCGTCGGTCTCGCCGTCAGTATGCGCAGCTCGCGATAACACTGCATCGCATCGGCATTGATGATGACCGGCTCAAGCCCGGTCATGCCACGCACCCGTTCCGCCAAGGTGAGCGCCAGCGCCGACTTGCCACTCGCCGTCGGTCCAGCGACGATCAGAGCTGGCGAATCATCAGCGGACGGAGAACAACGCATGCTGCAATTATGACTGGCTGGTCCCGCCCACGATAGCGAACCACCCAGCATGCTTGGCCCGCCTGCACCAGGATCGTTCAAGATACCTCGGAATTGGACCGATACGAACTTCGTGATGGATGACGCATCCCAATCGCCACGCGACGCACATCCATTGCAACACCCCCAAAGGAGCATTTCATGAGTTGGAAAGCAGCGTTGACCACGGCCGCGATCGTAGTCGTTGCCGTAGCACAATCGAGCCAGCCGGCGTGGTCGCAGTCCTCCAGTGTGAAGGCAGGCGTGCTGACTTGTAATGTTGCGAGCGGCTGGAGCCTCGTGTTTGGCTCAACGCGTGATCTGAAGTGCACATTCTCCGCGACCAATGGCCACGTCGACCACTACACGGGCCACATCAACAAGTACGGCGTCGATGTCGGCTACACCGCTGCCGGCGTGATCGCCTGGGCTGTGCTGGCGCCGACGTCGGATGTGGCCAAGGGTGCTCTGGCGGGCACTTATGGCGGCGTGACGGGCGGTGCCACGTTCGGCGTGGGCGCCGGAGCCAACGTGCTCCTCGGCGGCTCGAATAAAACGATCTCACTCCAGCCGCTCAGTGTTGAAGGAATGACCGGCCTCAATCTTGCCGCCGGCATTGCCGAGATGGGTCTGAAACGGGGCTGATCCGCAGGCTCCACCCCCGATGGAATCGCCGCGCGACGCCAGTCGCGCGGCGATGTAGCTGCCCGCACGTCGGCGCCCCCACGGACGAAGGCGCGCTCTTGGCGCCACGCTCAAGCGTATGCAGTATTGCGCCGCGACACCCGCTGCCGACCGAGCGTCGCCCGCCTCCATATCAGCCAGCGAAGGACCAGCCAAGATGCCGTCCCGCAGTGATCTTCGGAGTTATTATGCCGAGGGTGCCCAGCTCGCACCTGTGGTCCATCAGCATACAGACTGGCCCTATGAAGTTTCCCACACCCGCTACACCGCCTTCACCATTCCTCCGCACGATGTTGGCGGCCAGGCGGACGGCCCCGTCCGCTACGAGGAGAAGGAGGAGGAGCAGTGGGAGCTGAACACCTACGTGACGTGTGAGGTGCTCGGCTGGCGTGGCGTCTGGAACTCCGAGGAGCGACGCCGGCTTGGCAACAACGATCTCGGCCAGTCGCTCTACTATGGGTTTCCGTATTACGGCCGTTGGATCTGGGCCGCGGCACGCATGCTCGTCGACAAGAAGCATGTTTCACTGACCGAGCTGCTTGAGAAGATCGCCGAAGTGAAGGCCCGCAATGTCCAGCAATAGCCCCGTCAACCCGCGTGCCCGGTTCAATGTCGGCGACCGCGTGCGCGTGAAGGAACTGCCCAACCTGTTCTACTCGCGCACGCAGATGTTCGTCCGCGGTGTCCACGGCACGATCGCTGCCCGCACCTATGAGGATGTCGTGCCTGAAGACGAGGCGTGGGATCGTCAGGATGCCGTGCCGGAGCAGTACTACATCGTCAGGTTCCGTCAGAAGGACCTGTGGGAGGAATATCCGTTCGACAAGGATACCCTCCAGACGGAATTCCCTGACCGCTGGCTCGATCCCGTCAACAACTGAGCGAAGCAAGCTGGAGCCCGATCCCATGCACGACGATCCATCGCACGATCACGCGGATGACCACGATCATGGCCATCCGCACGAGCATCCGGCCGCGCCGATGGTCGAAGAGATCACCGATTTCGAGGTGCTGGAAATCGCGGTGCGAGAGCTCGCCATCGAGAAGGGACTCTTCACCGCCGAGGATCACCGGCGATTCACTGAATGGGCCGAACAGATCGGCCCGGCCGGTGGTTCGCGGCTCGTCGCCAAAGCCTGGAGTGATCCGGCATTCAAGCAGCGAGTACTGGATGACGCCGTTGCCGCCTGTCGTGAGATCGGCATCGACTGGAGCGAGCCGACAGGCTCCGGCACGCCAAGCGA